>CALXFW010000207.1 GCA_944387685.1 uncultured Oscillospiraceae bacterium | reverse complement strand
CGATTTTCAGAATTTCGGCTTCCTGGAATCCGGTCAGATCTCTGCGGTTGATTTCACTGCGCAGATCACGAAGCAATTCCATGCGGACCAACATATCGCAGCCGCAAAAACCGCCATCTTCCCAGTTCACAAAGGTATGGTCCAGATAGTCAACAATATTGGTTCGTCCCCGCAGGGCGTTCATCATCAGAACTTCCTGTTCGGCCTGGGCTTTGCATGTTTCACAAGCGGCATCATACTCCCGTTTTAAGGAAGGGGAGAATTCATCCGGCAGGCACCTTGTCTGGGTCAGATTCACGACTTTGAGAGCACTCTCCACAGACTGAGAATCCGAATGTACCAAGCGGAAAACAGCAGTCTTTCCACCGGATCCATGGCCGATTCTTTCCCGAATCTGCCAATGTTCAAAGATTTTTTCATATTGTCGACACCGGGATTCAATCGACATAAGCACCCTCCCTTCCCATGTTACCAACCGTATTATGGCGCAAAAAGACGGAAGTTGTCAACCTCATTTTGCCGCAGATGAGAAAACCTCCCACTGAGTACCTGCGGATGTCAAAGGGCCATCATTGAAAATCGGGTACAGGAAACTTTGCCTGATAAGACGGCAATCCGCCTGCGGTATACTGAAAGCACACCTAAAAGAAATAACAAAACATCAGGAGGTTCTTATCATGGAAAGTACACAATTACGGGCATATCTAGAGCAGATTGTCACCTTGGAAACCCAGTACCAGACAGCCAAGCAGGCTTATCTGGTCTGTGCCAACAAAATTGCAGGGTTGGGGCAGCCCAGCCTGCTTCAGGAACCTCAGAAGCCGGCAGAAGAGGGCGGCGGATTCTTCTCCGGTTTGCTTATGGGAATCATCGGCTTGGCTGTATGCGCAGTGATATGGCTGCTTTTGAATGGATTGCGCAATTATCCCGGTGATAACTTTCTGCTTGAGCTAATCTCAATCTTCCTTCCGCTCCTGGGGCCGCTTCCTATGATTGCGGGTCTGCTTTGGCTGTTTTTTTGGATGATAACAGGATTTTCAGCTTCTCTGGAGGCAAAAAAACAAAACAAAGAAAGCAAGCGAAACTATGAGCTGGCGCTCCAGCGGTACTATTCTCAGAGATCCCAGGACGAGACGCGTCTGAAGGCGGAGCTGGCCATTCTGCCAGATTTGAAGCGGAATTCCGAAATGCTTCGTGAACGGGCACAGAAAAGCAGACATCTTTTGGATCAATATTACAGCCTGAACGTCATTGCACCCAAATACCGCAGCCTGATATGTGCGGCAACCTTTCTGGAATATCTGGAAAATGAGCGCTGTTACAAGCTGACAGGTCCCGGAGGATGCTACAATATGTTTGAAGCTGAATTGCGTCAGGGTATCATTATTGCGCAGCTGACAAATATTTCCCAGCAGCTCGGACAGATTCGCGCAAACCAGGAGCGGGCAGCGGATGCCTTGGAAAGCATCCAGCGTACTTGCTCTCATTTGACGGAAGGAATCCAAAATCTCAATGAAAAAATGGATATGGCTCTGGAAAATCAGCGGGTCCAGACTTACTATGCAGAGCAGACTGCTCGCGACCAGCGCTTCCTTAACGACTATGTCATGATGCGAGACATTTTGTGGGAGAGAAGTGCCCGCAGTTCTTAAATCCGAGAGCACTGAAAATTCGCAAAATAGATTTTTCCACACGGACTGCAGCAATTCATCGATGAATATAATTTTACGCATGAATATAAGTTTTGTATCATGATCTTGATATCTGCGCAATGGCAGATTATAATTCGGAATATAAGTAAAAAATAAGCGGCAAGGCATCGAAATCCGGGACATGACAATGCGTTTGCCATTTCGGTTCACTGCATCCGGACAGATGGCGGCATCACAAACCCGAATGAAAGCAGGACAGCTGCAGCAGCAATTGAAAGTGACATGGAGCAGGATCCAAACCTGGTCGAATGCAGTGAGAATATATACCGGGTCAAAAACATGAATATTTTGGCAGATCATGCCTTGAAAGAGAACCTGGAAAACGCTTATCCCTAATGCAGGAAAGAAACTCTAGCTGACAAAATCAGGATACAATGCGATATACTTAAGGTACAAAATGAAATCCCCCATCAGATGTAGAAGAGGAAGGACAAAACAGCATGGAATTTTTGAATTCTTTTGGAAGAAAAACGGCGGTAGCAACTGCCAGGCTCACCCAGCAGGCGAAGATTCTTGCAGAGACAACCCGGCTCCAAGGGCTTATCGCTGAGGAAAAGCAAAAAATCATGGAACAGTATACGGAGATCGGCAAACTGTATGTGGCCAATCACCGGACTGACTACGAAGAACCATTTGCTGATATGATGGCCAGTATTGCTCGCTCCGAGGACAGCATCGCTGGCTACAGGAAGCAGATCCAGGATGTCAAAGGCACAGTCATCTGCGAGAAGTGCGGCGATGAAGTGTCCAAAGATGCCGCATTTTGTCCAAACTGCGGTGCTCCTGTTATGGATCCGGAACGGTATGTCAGGTGCTCCAATTGCGGAATCCTCGTGGAAAAGCACATCAAGTTCTGCACAGCCTGCGGAAATCCCTTAAAATCCGGGAATGCGGCCAAACTCATCTGCCGCCAGTGTGGTGCAGAAGTACCAGAAAATGCAGCTTTTTGCCCTGTCTGTGGCAATGCCCTCGCAGGAGAGGAGCCTGCTGCTGGAGACGGACAGCTGCTTCACGCAGGCAGCGAAGAACCTCCGGCAATTCCGGATCCATCTACTGCAGAGGAAGTCCCGAACCGTCACCATCGCCTTCAACTCTGTCCGGACTGCGGTGCGGAACTAGCGGATAACGCACTGTTCTGCAAGAGATGCGGCAGACATTTGTAAGCTGCAGCAAAGGCCCACAGGTATACCGCTTGTCAGCGATTCCATACCAGGCGGCGGAGGATGCACTGCATCCTCTGCCCATCGGCATCAAATTCCGGACAAAAAGGAGCGATACATATGGCGAAATTTTGCGGGAAATGCGGCGCAAGGCTGGATATGGAAACGGGTTTGTGCCCGGTTTGTCAGCGGGGGCGCATTCTGGCCCAGCAGAAAAACAGCAGAACACACTCACGGGCAAACAAGCGGCACCCTCTGCGCACGGTGGTTGTCAGTAACCTGATTTTCATGATTGCCGCGGCATTGGTTTTGCTTGCGCTGCGTTACAAGAAATCCATCCCTGAAGAACTTGTGCAAACGGTGCCAGCCGCCACCCAGCCAGAGCAGCGGGATGAGATTCCCCAGCGGGTTCAGGCGGTCGTCACAGATGAATACTTTGACAATTCCTATGTCATCCCGGGTCTGTCGTCAGCAACGCAGAAAGACTTCGCCGGCAATACTTTCTGCTATCACATACCCAGAGTCAATCTGGATGCTCCCGGCATTGCGCAAATCAACCGGCAAATATATGAGGAGCTGTACTATGGCGTCATGATGCCATATGTATACTCCATGGCGGAGCCCCATCTGGGACAGATGGCCTACACCTATGGTGAGAGGGGAGACATTCTCTCCATTCTCGTCTGTGCGTATGACCTTTCTGCAGAAACCTACCACGATAACCGCCAATACTGGTTTTACAACATATCCAAAACCACTGGAACCCTTGTGTCCGACGAGGAAGTTGCCGGAGCATTCGGGATTTCTCCGGAAGAATATGATTCCCTGGTGAAGCAGGCGGTAGAAAAAAAGTCCTGGGAGTTGTACATGGGCAGCGGCACGGCAGTTTCCCCCAGCAGAGAGGATGCAGCCTATCGGCAGTGTCTGGATGAAACCTTGTTTCAAAACTATTTCGCACCTTACATCGACGAAAAAAGCGGTGATCTTTGCCTTGCGGGGATTATTTTTACTGTTGACGGAGACGGGGAGGATCAATTCACCATGAATCTGACCGGAACCGCAGAACCTGTGGATCCGGAGCAGCAGCGGAACATCACCCAGCGCTGGGGAGAATCCCAGACATTCTGGAATGAGATACGGGTTGCGGATTTTTATGAAATTCGGGATCTTCTGGGTGTTCCCGCAGGCCGCAATATGACCTTTTACACCGGCACGCCATACTATCGGGATGGCTGCCCCCAGTGGATCCGGCGGCTGGATGTGGTTATGGATGGAAATTTGGTAGCAGGCGCCTGCGTAGGCACGGATCCTTGCCGGCTGCGCAGTGAGATTGAAATGTACCATCCCGACAGCGGCACGCCGTTTACCTATCGGGAAGATGGCGCCCTGTGGCCCATTGAAGGGGTTTGGGTATTGAACGAAGAAGAGAACCGGCCTGCATTCCAGAAGCTGACCTTCGGAAGTGACGGCTATGCCGATGTCCTCCATGCCGACGGCACCGCTGAAACACTGCCCTACCGTACAGACAGCATCAATACCACCCTGTACCTCGGCTCTGAGAAATACTTATACAGCGTGTGGCCCGGAACCGGAAATTTGTATCTGTTCCCCAATGGGCAGACGAGCGACCCCATCGTATATACGATACAGTACTGAGGATTGCTATAGAGATTGAGAGGAAGAATCATGAAATGCCAACATTGTAAGGCCGAACTGTCAAAGGGGATGAAATACTGCCCCAGTTGCGGCGCAATGGATGATTATGCTGAGACAAACCACCCCTCTTGGGAAAGCACGGAGAATATGGTGCAGAACATTTTCTTCGACGGCAAATTCACCAGTATTGGATGCTTCGTTTTCTGGCTTGCGGAGGCTGCAAATATTACGATTCCTGCCAGCGTATCCGAACTCGGACTATGAGGATGCCATCCTGATTGCAGCACCTATGAACTTACCTGGAGCCTATACCGGCCCGAAAAGCGTGACCGTTATCGAACACGGGGTGTTTATGTGCTGTCCAAACGAACCGTGGCAGT
>CALXFW010000206.1 GCA_944387685.1 uncultured Oscillospiraceae bacterium | reverse complement strand
TGACGGTGCAGTATCCTAGTCGGAGTGTCTATTTTCCAGGAAGGGCCTAAAAATCCTTTGAAGGGCACATCGATGAAGTCCCTGGTGTCTGCTTTTTACGCCCAGTTTAGGGCGGGTGCTGGGGGTTAAGGATTCCGGGCGCGTGCCAATGGCATGGCACATACGACCCGGTTTCCGTGGAGACCTGGTATTGTGCGACGGCGGTTAGAACTCCCTGGCGGGAGCCCGATCGCGTACGAGCCTGGTATGAACCTGCAATGTGGTGCACAGAATCGTGTGCTGCGTGCAGCGTAGCCTGCCTTGAAGTGAGTATGTGGGGAAAGAAGACCAGACAGCTGGCGGTTATGGCCATAACCGCTGCCGTTATCGCTTCTGGAAACCATCCTTGCAAAAGAGGCTAAGACTATGGAACACTCCGTTGTGGAAAACACCTAGGCTGTCTTAGCGGGACAGGCAGGGGATTACAGTACGGTCTAAGTGGCAATCGGGTACCCATTATTCTGGCAACACTTGGGCGGACGGATTCAATGGAAACGGCCTGTGCGGCAACGGCAGGTTCTGTCCGGTGAAAAACAACCCGACCTAAGCCGTAAGATTTATCCTGCCTGTCACCGTCATTTTTCGGATTCTGTCAAAAAGGAGCATTGTTGTGGCAAAGTCAGACCCGGACGCCGCCAAACGGCAGCGAAACCGAGCAACCCGCTGGGTTGTGTCCATTTTTTTTGTAACCATGCTGGTTTCCGGCACCATCTCTCTGATTTCCGATGAGGTGATGGCCAACAGCAGCTTGCCGGTTGCCTTTTTGATTTTGTTTGTAATCATTCTGGTGGGCATCCTCTTTGATATCATCGGTATGGCGGTGGCATCGGCGGACGAGAAGCCCTTTCATTCCATGGCGGCCCGGAAGGTCACCGGCGCCCAGGAGGCCATTCGTCTGCTGCGCAACGCCGAGCGGGTCAGCTCTATCTGCAACGACGTGGTGGGAGACATCTGCGGCGTTGTGTCCGGCTCCGCTTCGGCTACTATTGCAGCCCTGATTCTGACCAATGCGGATATCGGCTGGCCCCGGGGGGTTTCGCTGATGATGTCCGCCATGGCAGCGGGGCTGACGGTGGGAGGAAAAGCCATCGGAAAGACTTTTGCCGTCAAATCCAGCACGAAAATCGTGCATATGGTGGGCTGGCTGATTCACTCCATTCAGCATCCCGTTCCCAAGCGAAAGAAAAAAGAAAACAAGTAAGGTTGTGTCGATCGTGAGTATATTAGAGAAAATCAATGGTCACGAAGACTTGCTGGCCCTCAGCGATAAGGAGCGCATTCAGCTGTGCGCAGAGATCCGCGCTTTCCTGATTTCCTCTGTTGCCCAGACCGGCGGTCATCTGGCCGGGAACCTGGGCGTGGTGGAGCTGAGCGTGGCAATTGAGACCGTCTATAATACAATGGAAGACCGCCTGGTTTTTGATGTGGGTCATCAGTCTTATGTCCATAAGCTGCTGACAGGCCGCCAGGCGGGTTTTGCGCATCTGCGGCAGTACGGCGGAATCTCCGGATTTCCCAAACCGGCGGAGAGCGAGGCGGACGCCTTTGTGGCGGGGCACGCCTCCAATTCCGTCTCTATCGCCCTGGGCATGGCCCGGGCCAGGACCATGTTGAAGCAGAAGTATCATGTGGTTGCCCTTATCGGCGACGGCGCCTGCACCGGCGGCATGGCTTATGAGGGGCTGAATGACGCTGCGGTCAGCGGGGAGCCCATGGTAATCATCCTGAACGACAATGAAATGTCCATTGGCCGGAATGTGGGCGGGCTGGCGAAGCACTTGTCCCGGCTGCGCTCCAGCGAGCACTACCTGGGCGCCAAGCAGGCTTACCGGCGTTTTATGAAAAAACTGCCCGGCGGCCGGACCCTGTACCGGATGAGCAGCCGGGTCAAAAACCGAATTAAGCAGCTGTTCCTGAAGGAAACCATGTTTGAAAACATGGGGCTGACCTACCTGGGGCCGGTGGACGGCCATGACCTGCCGGGGCTGATTTCCCTGCTGTCCGTGGCAAAGGAACTGAACGAGCCGGTGCTGATTCATGTGCTGACCAAGAAGGGCAAGGGGTATTCCTTTGCGGAGGAAGACCCGGCCAAGTTCCACGGCATCGGAAAATTCAACCCGGAAACCGGGAAAAAGCTGTCTCCCAAGGTCAAGACCTTTTCCGACACCTTTGGGGAATGCGTGGAGGAGCTGGCCCGGGAGGACCCGCAGGTCTGTGTTATCACGGCGGCTATGCCCGGCGGCACCGGCATCCTCCATTTTCAGAAGCAGTTCCCGGAGCGGACCTTTGACGTGGGCATTGCGGAAGCCCATGCGGTTTCCATGGCAGGAGGCCTGGCCAAGCAGGGCGCGGTGCCGGTGCTGGTGCTGTACTCCACCTTCCTCCAGCGGGGATATGACCAGATTCTGGAGGACATCGGTCTGCTGAATCTGCACGTGGTACTGGCCATTGACCGGGCCGGGCTGGTGGGGGATGACGGCCCCACCCATCACGGCGTGTTCGACGTCGGTTTTCTGCGGCAGGTGCCCGGAATGCGGATTCTGACGCCTGTGAGCTTTGCCGAACAGCGGGATATGCTCCGCTGGGCGGTGGAACAGGCCCAGGGGCCTGTGGCGGTGCGCTATCCCCGGGGGACGGAGGGCAGCTACACTGCTTCCGACTGGAACGGTCTGGAGGGCGGCCTGGTGAAGTGCCACCGCCGGGGCGGCGATGTGACACTGGTTACCTATGGCAGCCTGCTGGATAATGTGCTGGAGGCGGCAAGGCTGCTGGCGGAGGAAGGAATTCAGGCCACGGTTCTGCGGCTGCTGACGGTGTCGGACCTGCCTGGGGAAGAAATTGCAGCCCGGATGGCACCGGGGAAACCCGTTGTTGTGGCGGAGGAGACCTGCTCCGGCTCCGGAATCCGGGAGGCGCTGGCCTGGGAGCTGGGCAGACTGTGCCCGGACTGCCGGGTGGAAGGCGTGGATTTGGGCCACCGGTTTATTCCCCATGGTTCGCTGGAGCAGCTGTATCGGCTTTGCGGATTGGACAGCCGGTCCCTGGCGGATTTTGTAAAGGAGGTGCTGTCTGCGTGAAGGTAAAAAAACGCCTGGATGTTTTGCTCACGGAGCAGGGATATGCGGACAGCCGCTCCAAGGCCCAGGCCATTATTATGAGCGGCCTGGTCTACGTGGACGGACAGAAAGCGGATAAACCCGGCGTTTCCTACCCGGAGACGGCGGAGCTGGAGGTCCGGGGGGCGGTCTGCCCCTATGTCAGCCGGGGCGGATTGAAGCTGGAGAAGGCGCTGCGGGATTTCGGAGTGGACCCCCATGGATATGTATGCAGCGATTCCGGCGCTTCCACCGGCGGCTTCACCGACTGCCTGCTTCAGCAGGGGGCCAAAAAGGTGTTTGCCATTGACGTGGGCTACGGGCAGCTGGACTGGAAAATCCGCTCCGATGAGCGGGTGGTGGTGATGGAGCGGACCAATATCCGCTATGTCACCCCGGAGCAGCTGGGTGAGCCTCTGGACCTGTCCGTGGTCGACGTGAGTTTTATTTCTCTGAAGATTGTGCTGCCTGCCATCAAGAACCTTCTCAAGCCCACGGGGCAGGTGCTGTGCCTGATCAAGCCCCAGTTTGAGGCGGGAAAAGAGAAGGTGGGCAAGAAGGGCGTTGTTCGGGACCCGGCCACCCACAAGGAGGTTCTGGACCAGTTTGTGGCGCTTGCCGGCGCCCTGGACTTTCGGATTCTGGGGCTGACCTACTCTCCGGTGAAGGGACCGGAGGGAAACATTGAATTTCTGGCCCATCTGAGCCTGGATGCCGGAGAGGGCATTCGCCCGGATACTGCGGGAATTGTAGCCCAGGCCCATGAGGCGCTGGATCGGGGGGGACAGGAATGAAGAACATTATTCTGACACCGAATCCCTACCGGGACAAGAATTTCCAGACGGTTCGCAGCGCCCTGCAGATTCTGAAAAATGCGGGACTTTCCACCCGGCTGTGTCTGCCCTTTGAGGTAGAGCGGTCTTACGAACTGCCCAAGGACCTGCGGTTCTCCCGGCTGGACCGGGAGCTTCCTAACGCAGAACTGGTGATCTGCTTCGGCGGCGACGGCACCATCCTGCACATGGCCAAGGCAGCCACCCGCCGGGGGGTCCCGGTGCTGGGGGTGAATATCGGCACCATGGGCTTTATGGCGGAGCTGGAGAGCACCGAACTGGAAAAACTGGCTGACCTGGCAAAGGGAGAGTACACCCTGGACAGCCGGATGATGCTGGATGTGACGGTGCAGCGGGAGCGGGATATCCTGTTCCACGATATCTGCCTGAACGATGTGGTGGTCACCAAGGGAACGGTGGCCCGGATTGTGCATCTGGCGGTGCAGTGCGACGGCGTGCCGGCCATGGAAATCGGGGGCGATGGAGTGATTCTGGCCACCCCCACCGGGTCCACGGCCTACAGTCTCTCCGCCGGAGGGCCCATTGTGGAGCCGGAGGCCCGAACCATGCTGATCACGCCCATCTGCCCCCATGACATGGGCAGCCGGTGCATTGTTGCCTCGGACAAGCGAACCATCACGGTGGAGATGATCCGCAACGCCCGGCGCAACGCCTACCTGTCCGTAGACGGGGGGAAGGCGGTGCGGCTGAACATGGGGGACGTGGTCACCGTGAAAAAATCCCAGATGGAAACGAAGCTGGTCCGGCTCAGTCAGCGCAGCTTCTATGATGTTGTCAGTGCGAAATTCAAAAAACCTTGAGAGGTGAGGGCAGTGAAAGCGAAAAGACAGGCAAAGATTATGGAAATCATCTCCACAACCAATGTGGAGACCCAGGAGCAGCTGCTGCAGGCGCTGCAGGAGGCCGGATTTACCAGTACCCAGGCCACCATCTCCCGGGACATCAAGGAGCTGCGGATTGTGAAGGAACTGACCACCTTCGGCATTTACCGCTATACCACTGCAGCCCGGGAGGTCCCCAGCACATTCTCCGACCGGCTGAACACCATCTTCCGGGAGTGTGTTACCAGCTATGACTATGCCCAGAACATTGTGGTGATTCACACCCTGCCGGGCCTGGCCAACGCCGCCGCCTCTGCGGTGGATGCCATGAACATGAGCGTGGTGCTGGGCACCCTGGCCGGTGATGATACCGTGGTGGTCATCATGCGCGACGCCAACGCCGCCGCCACCTTCTGCGGTGAAATCAAGAGCCTGACCAACTGAGGCAGAGGAGGGGAGCGCTGTGCTCAGTCTTTTGCACATAGAGAATATCGCGGTAATTGAGAGCGCCGACATTTCCTTTGACCGGGGCTTCAACGTGCTCACCGGCGAAACCGGCGCAGGCAAATCCATTGTCATTGACGCCATCTCCGCCATTCTGGGGGAGCGGGCGTACCGGGATATGATTCGCACCGGGGCAGCCAAGGCGTCTGTCCGGGCGGTGTTTACGGATGTTCCCCAATATCCCTGGTTTGCGGAAAACGGGGTGGAGTACGACCCGGAGACGGTGGTCCAGCGGGAGATATTCCTGGACGGAAAAAATGTGTGCCGGGTCAACGGCAGCCTGGTTTCCGTTTCCATTTTGCGCAAGCTGGGCATCCAGCTCATCAACATCCACGGCCAGCATGATTCCGCGTCGCTGTTTGACGAGGACAATCACCTGGCGTTCCTGGACGCCTTTGCGGATAACCAGGCTCTGCGGGAGGGGTATGCCCAGGCCTATGGGGCGGTTGCGGCCCTTCGCCGGGAGATTGACAGTCTGACCATGGACGAGAGCGAGAAGCTGCGGCGGATGGAGACGCTGAAATATCAGATTGCGGAAATTGAAAAAGCCGACCTGGAATCCGGGGAGGATGAAGCCCTGGAGGAGCGGCGGAAAATTCTGCAGAACGCGGAAAAACTCAGCAGCGGCCTGGAAGAGGCGGCGCAGTGCCTCTATGGCGGAGAGGACAGCGACGGCGCTGCCGGGCTGCTGGCGCAGGCGGAGCACGCCCTGTCCCGGCTGGGCCGGTTCAGCGACAGCTTCCAGACCATCCATGACCGGGTGGCGGACCTGATGTATCAGGTCCAGGATGCAGCGGAGGAGGTCCGGGATGCCCGGGATGATCTGAGCTACTCTGCCGACGAGCTGGAGCAGATTGAGTCCCGGCTGGACGTGATTCATAAGCTTCGGCGGAAGTATGGCGTTACCTGTGCGGACATTCTGGCCTACCTGGAAAAGGCAAAGCAGGAGATGGACGAAATCGAATTTGCCGACGATCACCTGGAGCGACTGAAAGGGAAGCTGGCAAAGGCGGAAAAGGCGGCCTGGGACTGTGCCCTGGCCCTGCGGAAGAACCGGCAGGAGAAGGCGGAGCAGCTTTCCCAGCGGATTCTGACGGAGCTGACCCAGCTGGATATGCCCCGGGTACAGTTTTCCTGTCAATTTGAGGAACTGGACCTGACCCCCAGCGGGGCGGACGCCGTGGCCTTTTATATGTCTGCCAATGCAGGCGAGGCATTGAAGCCCATGAGCAAGGTCGCCTCCGGCGGTGAACTGGCCCGGATTATGCTGGCCATGAAGAATGTGCTGGCAGAAAAGGACCAGGTCAGCACCCTGATTTTTGATGAGGTAGACACCGGTGTTTCCGGCCGGGCGGCCCAGAAGGTGGCGGAGAAGCTGCGCAGTGTGGCGTCACACAAGCAGGTGCTCTGCGTTACCCACCTTCCTCAGCTGGCGGCTCTGGCGGACACCCATCTGCTGATTGCCAAATCTGAGCGGGAGGGACGGACCTACACCTCCGTGACCCCCCTGGACCTGGAGGGAAGAAAGCGGGAGCTGGCCCGGATTATCGGCGGCGCCAACATTACCGAGACTACGCTGAAGAGCGCGGAGGAAATGCTCCGCCGCTGAACCGCATTTTCTTCTTGACAAGTTCCCTGTTTTTTGCTACGATTAGCCTCGTAACACGGTGATGGGAAGAAGTAAGCGTTCCATTTCCCGCCAGAGAGCTGCCGGTTGGTGCGAGGCAGCGGGGGAATCCGCCGAAATACCTCCCGGAGTGGCCGGCCTGAAGGATGAGTAGGGCAGGACGGGTGCGCCCGATAAAGCGCAGGACGTTGCTGGACGTCTGGAGGGCGCTGACCGTGAGGCGGCGCTGAATCAGAGGTGGTACCGCGTACTTGCTGCGCCCTCTGTCCGTTTTGGACAGAGGGCGTTTTTGCATCCCATGGGAAGGAGGAAAAAGAATGCTGATGCAGCCCATGGACGTATTGACTCAATTCCCGGTGCGCAAATCGGGAAAACAGAAGAAAGCCTTCCGCAGTGCCCTGCAGGATTACGCCGGGCGTCTGGGGTATGCCTGTCGGGAAGAGAAGACCAGTCTCGGCGGGCGAAACCTGGTGCTTGGAAATCCGGAGACGGCCCAATATCTGGTGACGGCCCACTATGATACCTGTGCGGTACTGCCGGTACCGAACCTGATTACCCCCTGCAATCTTCTGCTGTACATCCTGTGGCAGATTGTGCTGACTGCCGTTATTTTTCTCGCTGCTCTGGTGCCGGGAATTCTGGTGGGAGTGATTCTCCGGGATGGGTCTGCCGGGTTTTGGCTGGGCTCGCTGATTTTCTGGGTGGTTTTGCTGATGGTTTATGTCGGCCCGGCCAACCGCACCAACGCCAACGACAACACCTCGGGAGTGGTGACGGTGCTGGAAATGGCCTGGGCACTGCCCCGGGAACAGCGGGACAAGGTCTGCTTTGTACTGTTTGATCTGGAGGAGGCGGGGCTCATCGGTTCTGCCGGCTACCGCAAGCGGCATAAGGAGGAAATCAGGCATCAGCTGGTGCTGAACCTGGACTGCGTGGGTGACGGGGATGAACTGATGCTGTTCCCTTCCCGAAGAACCAGGAAGGACCGGGAGAAGAGGGCCCGGCTGGAGGCTGTGTGCGGTCCCTACGGGGAGAAGAATCTCAGCCTCCGGAAGAAGGGCTTTGCTTTTTACCCCTCCGACCAGATGGGCTTTCCCTATGGCGTCGGAATCTGCGCTCTGCGCAGGGGAAAACTGGGATGGTATCTCAGCCGTATTCATACCTGGCGGGACACCATTCTGGAGGTAACCAACGTGAATATTCTGCGTGACGCACTCATCCAGGTGATTTGCGGCGGCGCGGTGAACAATGGAAAGGAAGAAGAAAACGTATGAAAGTATATGACGAACTGGTTGCCCGGGGACTGATTGCCCAGGTTACCGATGAAGCGGAAATCCGGGAGATGATCGACAACGGCAAGGCCACCTTCTATATCGGCTTTGACCCCACCGCCGACTCCCTCCATGTGGGCCATTTCATGGCTCTGTGCCTGATGAAGCGGCTTCAGATGGCCGGAAACCGTCCGATCGCTCTGATCGGCGGCGGCACTGCCATGATCGGCGACCCCTCCGGCCGGACGGATATGCGCTCCATGATGACCCAGGAGACCATCCAGCACAACTGTGAGTGCTTCAAGAAGCAGATGGAGCGCTTCATCGAGTTCGGCGAGGGCAAGGCGCTGATGGTCAATAACGCCGACTGGCTGCTGAAGCTGAACTATATTGACTTTATCCGGGACATCGGCGGCTGCTTCTCTGTGAACAATATGCTCCGGGCGGAGTGCTTCAAGCAGCGGATGGAGAAGGGCCTGTCCTTCCTGGAATTCAACTATATGCCCATGCAGTCCTACGACTTCTACTACCTGTACCAGCACTACGGCTGCAATATGCAGTTCGGCGGAAACGACCAGTGGAGCAATATGCTGGGCGGCACCGAGCTGATTCGCCGGAAGCTGGGCAAGGACGCCCACGCCATGACCATCACCTTGCTGCTGAATTCCGAGGGCAAGAAGATGGGCAAGACCGCCAAGGGCGCTGTCTGGCTGGACCCCAACAAGACCTCCCCCTTTGACTTCTACCAGTACTGGCGGAACGTTGAGGATGCGGACGTGATGAAGTGCATTCGGATGCTGACCTTCCTGCCCCTGGAGCAGATTGACGCCATGGCGGACTGGAAGGATGCCCAGCTGAATGTGGCCAAGGAAATCCTGGCCTATGAGCTGACCAAGCTGGTTCACGGTGAGGAAGAGG
>CALXFW010000205.1 GCA_944387685.1 uncultured Oscillospiraceae bacterium | reverse complement strand
GTGGGTATATATCTCCTACCTGCGCAAGAAACTGGCGGCCCTCCACGCCAATATCCAGATCAAGGCTGTCCGGAACGCCGGCTATACCCTGGAGGAAACCCCATGATCCGGGCGCTGCGAATCAAATTGGTTGTGGCCGCCATGTTCTCCCTGGCGGTGGTGCTGGCTGTGATTCTCAGCGTGGTCGCCGTGGTGGGCTACCAGCGCACCGCCCGGAACGCCGACGTCACCTTGTCCATGCTCTCCGAAAATGACGGAAAATTCCCGGAGGACCTGTTCTCCAAGGGGGACTTTCTCCGGGAACACCCCAGAATTTCCCAGGAGCTTCCCTATGAATCCCGGTATTTTTCTGTTTTTCTGGATGGGGAGGGCAATGTGCTTTCCACCAACACCGGAAAAATCGCCGCCGTGGATCAGGAAACTGCCGTGGAATTTGCCAAAGCCGTACTCTCGGAAGGAAGTGTTCAGGGCTTTCTGGGAGATTACCGGTACATTGTCTATTCCGTGAATGCGGAAACCCACATTATCTTTCTGGACTGCGGGCGCAGCATGACCATGTTCCGGGGAATGATTCTCATCAGCGTCGGCGTCTCTCTGGCCGGGCTCCTGGCGGTGGCGCTGCTGCTGGTGTTCCTGTCCGGGCGGATTGTCAAACCTTTTTCAGAAAACTACGAAAAGCAGAAACGGTTTATCACCGACGCCGGACATGAGCTGAAGACCCCCCTGACCATCATCGATGCCGACGCGGAGGTGCTGGAAATGGACATCGGAGAAAATGAGTGGCTCCGGGACATCCAGACCCAGACCAAGCGGCTGGCAGACCTGACCAACAATCTGATTCTCCTGTCCCGGATGGAGGAAAGCCAGACCCGTATGGAGATGATTGAATTTCCCCTGTCCGACGTGGCGGAGGAAACGGCGGAGGGTTTCCAGGCTCTGGCCAGAACCCACGGCAAGACCCTTATCTGCCGAATCCAGCCCATGATCTCCCTGCGGGCTGACGAGAAAGCCCTGCGGCAGCTGATCTCCATCCTGCTGGACAACGCAGTGAAGTATGCCGATGAGGGCGGGCAGATCATCCTGACTTTGGAAAAGCAGAAGACCAGCGTGTCGCTCTCCGTTTTCAACACCGCCCAATCGGTCTCCCGGGAGAGTCTTTCTCACCTGTTCGACCGGTTTTATCGGGCAGATGCCTCCCGGAATTCTCAGACCGGGGGATATGGTCTGGGGCTCTCCATTGCCCAGGCCATTGTAAGCGCCCACAAGGGAAAAATCACAGCCAGCACCCAGGACGAGCGGTCGCTGTTAATCACGGCTGTTTTTCCCCTGTAGCCATTGACCGGACGGCCGGGAGCGGTTTCCGCCGTCCGGTTTTTCGGCAAAACTCCCCACGCAAATTTTAGGTTGGCTTAAGGCGGTCTTTTAGCTCCGGTTAAGATTGGGGCTGTATACTGCGTGCATTCCCAAGGCCCCCTTGGCGGGGACATGACGAAAAAGGAGCAGTTTATATGGCCTATCAGGCAACCTTTCAGCGATTTGAACTCAAATACCTGCTGAACCGGCAGGACAAATATCAAATCATGCAGGCAATGGCGCCCCATATGCGTCTGGACGCTTACGGACGCACCACCATTCGCAATCTCTATTACGACACGGACACCTATCGGCTGATCCGCCGCTCTCTGGAAAAGCCCGCCTATAAGGAAAAGCTGCGGCTGCGCAGCTACCAGGCTGTGGGCCCCCAGGACCCGGTCTTTGTGGAGCTGAAAAAGAAGTACCAGTCGGTGGTGTACAAGCGCCGTCTGACCCTGCCCCGGGAGCAGGCTATGGAAAGCTTTTCCCAGGACCTGCCCCTGCCTGCCCATTCTCAGATTGCCCAGGAAATAGACTATTTCCGCCGCTTTTATCAAAGCCTTCATCCGGTGGTGTTTCTGTCATATGAACGGGAAGCCTTCTGTCCTCTGGACGGCGGAGACTTCCGGGTGACCTTTGACGAAAACATTCTCTACCGGCAGCAGGATTTGTCCCTGGGCAGCGGCGTATACGGCATTCCCCTGCTGGAGGAGGGACAAACCCTGATGGAGATCAAGACCTCCGGCGGCATACCGCTGTGGATGAGCCATATTCTGGGCACCCGGCAGCTATACAAAACCTCCTTCTCCAAATACGGCGCCGCCTACTGCCGGATGGCAGCGGGAGACCGGCAGCGCTGGAAGGAGGCCATGTGATGCGCAGCAATTTGTTTGGAGGGCTGTTTGACACCTCCCTGACCGCGGTTATTTCCCCGGGAGACTTTCTGCTGTGTGTGGGCAGCGCCCTGGTGATCGGGCTGTTCCTGGCGATGTGCTATCGCTTCCGCTCCCGGTGCACCCGGAGCTTCCTGGCCACCCTGGCGCTGCTTCCGGCCGTGGTCTGCGTAGTCATCATGATGGTCAACGGAAACGTGGGCACCGGCGTGGCGGTTGCAGGTGCCTTCAGTCTGGTGCGGTTTCGTTCCGCTCCCGGCTCCGCCAAGGAAATCGGCGCCATCTTTCTGGCCATGGGCACCGGCCTGATTGCCGGTATGGGCTACCTGGGCTACGCGTTTCTATGCGCCGTGGTGCTTGGCGCAGTCAGTGTGATCTACAACCAGCTGGACTTCGGGACGGAAAAGCAGGCAGCCCTGTATAAGACGCTGCACATTACCATCCCCGAGGACCTGGACTACACCGGGGTGTTTGATCCCCTTCTGACGGAGTATGCCTCCCGTTGGGAGCTGACCCAGGTGAAAACCACCAACATGGGCAGTCTGTTCCGTCTGACCTATAACCTGACCCTGCGAAGCCCGGACTCGGAAAAACCCCTGATTGACAAGCTCCGCTGCCGCAACGGAAATCTGGAAATCTCCATCTCCCGGCAGGAAACGGTTCTGGGAGAACTGTAAGACAGGAGGAATATCCCATGAACAAACAAACCATGCTTTCCGGACTGCTGGCGCTGTGCCTGGCCCTGTCCGGCTGCGGCGGCGCTGCCCAGACAGAGGCAAGCGTCACCCAGACTTCGGCGCAAATCCAGGCCGCCGGAACAGAGGCCGCCGTTCCCACCGCCTCTGCTGTGGATCCATCGGATATGTTCACCGACCGGGATCTGCGGACGGAATACGACGTATCCGACTGCATTCCCATCACCCTGTCCGGCTCCACCGCCGCCTGTGACGGCAGCGGGGTATCCATCTCCGGCAGTGTCGTCACCATTGAAAAGGAGGGCGTCTACCTGCTCTCCGGCGCCCTGGACAACGGCCAGATTCGCATTGAGGCGGGTGATTCCGACAAGGTTCAGCTGATTCTGGACAATGTGTCCATTTCCTGCGCCGACTCCGCCGCCATCTATGTTGTGGAAGCGGACAAGGTCTTTCTCACCACCGCTTCCGGCTCGGAAAACACCCTGTCCAATGGGAGCAGCTATGTCCAAACCGATGACAATAATGTGGATGGGGTGGTCTTCTCCAAGTCCGACCTGACCCTCAACGGCACCGGCAGCCTGACCATCCGGGCGGATGCCGGGCACGGCGTGGTATCCAAGGATGATCTGGTAGTTGGCAGCGGCACCTATGTAATTGATGCCGCCAGCCATGGCCTGTCCGGGAAGGACAGCGTCCGGATTGCCGACGGAAGCTTCACCCTCACCACGGGCAAGGACGGCATCCACGCCGAAAATGCCGACGATGACAGCCTGGGCTTCCTGTATATTGCCGGCGGGACCTTTGTCATTGCCGCCGAAGGCGACGGTCTCAGTTCCGGCAGCTACCTGCTGGCTGAGGATGGAGATTTCACCATCACCGCCGGAGGCGGCTGCGCCAACGCACCCCAGAAAACCGACGTCCAAGCCTTTGGCCGCGGCACCTGGGAAAGCACCCAGACGGATACAGAGGAAACCGCCAGCACCAAGGGTGTGAAGGCGGCAGGAAATCTGACCATCAACGGCGGCAGCTACGTCCTGGACACTGCAGATGACGGCGTCCATTCCAACAGCGCCGTCACCATCCATGCAGGCGCCTTTTCCATTGCCTCCGGAGACGACGGCATCCACGCCGATGACGCCCTGGTGGTCAATGGGGGAACCATCCACATCTCCCAGAGCTATGAGGGTCTGGAGGGTATGACCCTGGACTTGAATGGCGGAGAAATCGATCTGACTGCCAGCGATGACGGCCTGAATGCCGCAGGCGGCAATGACAGCAGCGGTTTCGGCGGACGGGGCGGAGATCAGTTCGCCGCCTCTGAGGGCGTCTATATCCGCATCTCCGGCGGATATGTGCACATCAACGCCGGCGGCGACGGCATCGATTCCAACGGGGATTTGTATGTAACCGGCGGAACGGTATATGTCTCCGGCCCCACGGACAACGGAAACGGCGCGCTGGATTATAACGGAGAGGCCTCCATTACCGGCGGCACCGTCATCGCGGCGGGTTCCTCCGGCATGGCCCAGACCTTTGGCTCCAGCTCCACCCAGGGCGTGATTACCGTGACAACCGGTTCCTGTCCCGCAGGCAGCACCATTGCCCTGGCGGACAGCAGCGGTACGGTGCTGGTTTCCTGGCAGGCGGATAAAGCCTTTGACTGCGTGGTTCTCAGCTGCCCGGATATCCAGGTGGGAGAAACCTACACCCTCACCGCCGGGGATACCGCCACCGAAATTGTCATGGACAGCCTGAGCTACGGTTCCGCAGCCGCCATGGGCGGCGGCTTCGGCGGCGGCATGGACCGGGGCGGAAGGGGCCAGATGCCCATGGACGAGGACATGAGCCGCCCCACAGAGGACGGTATGGGACAGCCGATGGAACGGCCCTCCGGCAGTCGGGACGGGCAGAGCTTCCCCGACCAGCCCCCCAGCGCCTGACCCGCTTCTCCCGTACGGCTGCCTGCGTTTGTCTTACCCTGGAGGCGAATTTACTTGACCCTGGAAGCGTATTACGGCCCTGATCTGCTCCGGCTGCAGCATATGGAGCAGGTCCTCCGCCAATTGGCCGGGGAATACCCGGTCTCCCAATCCCCGGAGGGACTGCAGCCGATTCTGTACTGCAAAACCAGAATCAAAACCCCGGAGAGCATGATGCGTAAGCTGGCCTCCCGGAATCTGCCGACCGACGCCGGAACCGCTCTGGAGCAGATGCACGACGCTGTGGGAATGCGGATTGTCTGTTCCTTTGTGGATGACGTTTACGCCATGGCCCAGTGGCTGTCCGGCCAGTCCCTGTTCTCCGTTACCGATACGAAAGATTATATCGCCTACCCAAAGCCCAACGGATACCGGAGCCTGCACCTGATTGTCCGGTTCTCCCAGGGCCCGGAGGCAGGACTTCTGGGAGAGATTCAGCTGCGCACCATCGCCACGGATTTCTGGGCGGCCCTGGAGCATCAGCTGAAATACAAGCAGCACATTCCCCACGAAAAAACCATCTGCGCGGAACTTCGGCGGTGTGCCGACGAAATCGCCTCCGTGGACGTGTCCATGCAGGCCCTCCGGGACATTCTCCGGGAAAACCCATAAAAATTACACCCGTTCCCTCGGATTCTCCGAAAGGGAACGGGTGTCTGCGTTACCAGGTAAAGCGGTAGACCGTTTCGCTGCGGTAGGTTTCCCCGGCCTTGGTCACCGGCTGGGGCCACTGGGGGTGATGGAGGGCATCGGGGTAGAACTGGGTTTCCAGGGCCACGCCGGAGCGCTTTCCATAGTAAACCCCATTCTTCCCCGGCTCGTCCAGGAAGTTGCCTGCGTAGAACTGGATGCCCGGGCAGTCCGTGGAAACCGCCATGGTCCGGCCGGAAATCGGGTCGGAAAGCACGGCGCAGGGATCGCAGAATACCTCCCAGTTGTGGTCGTATCCCCCCTGAAGGTGCAGCGGCTCATAGTCCGCCTCAATGTCCCGGCCGATGGGCTTGGGGCTGCGGAAATCCATGGGGGTCCCCGCCACCGGGCGCAGCTCTCCGGTGGGAATGTTCTCCGCATCGTCCGGGTTGAAGAACCGGCCCGGAATGGTGAGCACCTGGTTCATGGCCGTGTCGGTTTTCTCATGCCCCGCCAGATTGAAATAGCTGTGGTTTGTGAAATTGAACACCGTATCCCGGTCACTCACCGCCTGATAAGAAATCCGAAGCGCACCGCCCGGCTCCAGGGAATAGGTCACCTGAATCTCCGCATTCCCCGGGAAACCCTGATCCCCGTGGGGGCTGAACAGGGACAGGGTAATGGCGCTGTCTGTGTGGGATGCCACCTGCCACAGCCGGTGGAAAAAGAAATCCGGGCCGGAGTGGAGATTGTTTTTCCCCTCGTTGGGGGTCATGGCGTAAGCCTTGCCGCCCAGGGCAAAGGTGGCCTGCTTCAGACGGTTGGCATTGCGGCCCACCGTCGCCCCCAGGCAGCCGCCGCCGCTGCGGTAGCCCTCCCAGGAATCATGGCCCAGCACCACATCCGCCAGATTCCCGGCAGCATCCGGGACCAGCAGCCGCACCAGTGCCGCGCCGTAGTCGGTGACCGCCGCAGTCAGCCCGCCGCCGGATATGGTGTACAGGGACACCTGCTCCCCGGAGGGCAAAACGCCGAAAGATTCTTTCATGGAAATGACCCCTTTCATTTTTCGTCCCGGAAACCCGGACATTATGTAAAGAACCGTTTTGGAAATTATACTATATTCCCGCTGGATTTTCAAATCTTTCTTTCTTCTCCGGGGGAAAATCCGGCATTTTCTCCCCGCCTCATCCTTCCATCGGCGGGAGCGGAAAAGCCGCACTTTTTCCCGGAAAAAAACTGCCTACTACATTTTGTACCTTCTTCTTGACAAAAACACAATATCTTGTATAATAAAGCCTGCGTGAGTAAATCCACGGTTAATCAGTCCAAGGAGGAAGACCATGAAAATTATCAAGCGCAACGGTGCGGAGGTCGTTTTCGACATCGACAAGATCCGCATGGCCGTGACCAAGGCCAACGCCGCCGCCGAGCAGAAGGTTCGCATGACCCCTTTGCAGATTGAGCGCATCTCCCAGAGCGTCCAGATTTCCTGCGAGGAAATGGGCCGCAGCCCTTCCGTTGAGGAAATCCAGGACCTGGTGGAAAAGGCCATCATGGCCCACGGGGCTTTTGAGGTGGCCAAGGAATATATTACCTACCGCTATATCCGCTCTCTGGCCCGCCAGGCCAACACCACCGACGACCGGATTCTCAGCCTGATCGAGTGCAACAATGAGGAGGTCAAGCAGGAGAACGCCAACAAGAACCCCACCATCAACGCGGTGCAGCGGGACTACATGGCCGGTGAGGTCAGCAAGGACATCACCCGCCGGATTCTCCTGCCCCAGGATATTGTGGCCGCCCATGAGGCGGGCATCATCCACTTCCATGACTCCGATTACTACGCCCAGCATATGCACAACTGCGATCTGGTGAATCTGGAGGATATGCTGCAGAACGGCACCGTCATCTCCGGCACCCTGATTGAGAAGCCCCACTCCTTCTCCACCGCCTGCAACATCGCCACCCAGATTATTGCCCAGGTGGCCTCCAATCAATACGGCGGTCAGTCCATTTCCCTGACCCACCTGGCCCCCTTTGTCCAGGTCAGCCGGGAGAAGATCCGCAGGTCTGTGGAAAAGGAAATGGCCCTGTTCGGCATCACCGCTGAGGAAAGCGCCATCGCCCAGGTGGTGGAGGACCGGCTCCGGGAGGAGGTCCGCCGGGGCGTTCAGACCATCCAGTACCAGGTGGTCACCCTGATGACCACCAATGGTCAGGCACCCTTTATCACCGTGTTCATGTACCTGAACGAGGCCCGGTCCGAGCAGGAGAAGAAGGACCTGGCCATGATTATCGAGGAAACCCTCCGCCAGCGCTATGAAGGCGTGAAGAACGAAAAGGGCGTGTGGATCACCCCCGCTTTCCCCAAGCTGATCTATGTGCTGGAGGAGGACAACGTCCGGGAGGGCACTCCCTACTTCTACCTGACCCGGCTGGCCGCCCAGTGCACCGCCAAGCGGATGGTTCCGGACTACATCTCCGAGAAGAAGATGCTGGAGCTGAAGGTGGACAAGAACGGCGAGGGCCACTGCTACACCTGCATGGGCTGCCGCTCCTTCCTGACCCCCTATGTGGACCCGGAAACCAACCAGCCCAAATACTACGGCCGGTTCAATCAGGGTGTCATCACCATCAACCTGGTGGACGTGGCCCTGTCCTCCGGGGGAAATATGGAAAAGTTCTGGCAGATCTTTGACGAGCGGCTGGAGCTGTGCCACCGGGGCCTGATGTGCCGCCACGAACGGCTGAAGGGCACCCTGTCCGACGCCGCCCCCATTCTGTGGCAGTACGGCGCCCTGGCCCGGCTGAAGAAGGGCGAGCCCATCGACAAGCTGCTCTACGGCGGCTACTCCACCATCTCCCTTGGCTATGCCGGACTGTATGAGTGCGTCAAGTACATGACCGGCAAATCCCACACCGATGAGGCCGCCAAGCCCTTCGCCCTGGAGGTCATGCAGCACATGAACGATGCCTGCAAGCAGTGGAAGGCCATGCACAACATCGACTTCTCCCTCTACGGCACCCCCCTGGAATCCACCACCTACAAGTTCGCCAAGTGCCTGCAGAGCCGCTTCGGCATCATTCCCGGCATCACCGACAAGAGCTACATCACCAACTCCTATCATGTTCACGTCAGCGAGCCCATCGACGCCTTCACCAAGCTGTCCTTCGAGGCGGAGTTCCAGCAGCTCTCCCCCGGCGGCGCCATCAGCTATGTGGAGGTACCCAATATGCAGCAGAACATCGACGCAGTGCTGGAGCTCATGTCCTTCATCTACGACAACATCATGTACGCCGAGCTGAATACCAAATCCGACTACTGCCAGGAGTGCGGTTTTGACGGCGAGATTGAAATTCAGGAGGACGACGGCAAGCTGATCTGGGTCTGTCCCCAGTGCGGCAACAAGGACCAGAGCAAGATGAACGTGGCCCGCCGGACCTGCGGCTACATCGGCACCCAGTTCTGGAACCAGGGCCGTACCCAGGAAATCAAGGATCGGGTACTCCATCTGTAATACCGAAACAAAAACCGGAGGAAACAGGAAAATTCCTGCTTCCTCCGGTTTTATGATACTTCCACCTGGTAAACCTGCCGATACAGGCGATTGCGGATGGTGGCAAACGCCGCCTCCGAAATCTCCCGGCCGTAGGTCATAATCTGCAAGGGGATGGGGTTTCGTCCCTGGGATATAGAGGGCTGGATATAGGGGTATGGGTTCAGGAAAAAGCCATGGCGCTGGTAGAACCCAATCCGGCGGGAGGCCATGCCTCCATCCGGCGGCTCCACCTCCAGGCA
>CALXFW010000204.1 GCA_944387685.1 uncultured Oscillospiraceae bacterium | reverse complement strand
AGAAGGTGATGCAGGAGCATTGCACCATCGGACTGGTGGTGACCACCGACGGCACCGTTACCGACATTCCCCGGGAGGACTATGTGGAGGCGGAGTGCCGGGCCATTGGGGATATGCAGAAAACGGGGAAACCCTATCTGGTGATTGTCAATTCCCGCAATCCGGGCGGCGAGGCGGCGGAACAGACCGCGGAGCAGATTTCCCGGGAGTTTGGCGTGATTCCCTGGATTGCCGACTGCCAGAAGCTGGATGCCGAGGGAGTTGCCCAGCTGCTGAAGGCCCTGCTGTATACCTTCCCCATGGGGCAGCTGCGGGTTCACATGCCCCGGTGGCTGGATGCGCTGGAGGAATCCCATCCGGTGAAGCACGGACTGTACCAGACTCTGCTCCAGCTGGCGGGAGAGATTACCACCCTGGGCCAGGCGGAGACAGTGCTCCAGCGGCTGCGGGAGCTGGAGCAGGTGCAGGACTACACACTGCGCAGAGTGGATTTGTCCCAGGGCATTGTGAGCTGCGCCATTGTGCTGCCGGAGGCGCTGTACTATGATATTCTCAGCAGCAAGGCGGGGCTGACCATCGAAAATGACGCCCAGCTGCTTTCCCTGCTCATGGAGCTGGCCCGGGTAAAGCAGGAGTATGACAAGATTGCCGATGCCCTGTCGGCAGTGAAGGCCACGGGCTATGGCGTGGTCATGCCCACGGCGGAGGAAATGAAGCTGGAGACCCCGGAAATCATCCGTAAGGGCGGCGCCTACGGGGTGAAACTCAAAGCAGGGGCGCCCTCCATCCATATGGTCCGGGTGGACATTGACACGGAAATCAGCCCCATGGTGGGGGATGAGAAGCAGTCCCGGGACCTGATTACCCACCTGACAGACGAGGATCCGGAGCAGCTGTGGCAGAGCAATATCTTCGGCAAGTCGGTGTACGACCTGATTCAGGAGGGGCTGACCGCCAAGCTGGTGCAGATGCCCGAGGACGTCCGGGGGAAATTCCGGGGCACCCTGACCCGAATCGTCAATGAGGGGGCAACGGGGCTGATTTGTCTGATCTTGTAATTGCCCGCCGTCATGCTTGACAATCCACCCTTCTCAGGGTAAAATGATAAAAAAACGGAGGAGGGCCCTGCTGTGTCTGTTAAAATTGCCTATTTGTGGAAGGACCGGAAGCGCTATCTGGGGATGCCGCTGAGCTTCACCCGCTACAGTCTTTCGGAAGACCGCCTGTTTACATCCGTGGGATTTCTGAACATCCGGGATGACGAGGTGCTGCTGTACCGGATCCGGGACATTGATACCCGCCGCAGCCTGTGGCAGAGAATTTTCGGTGTGGGCACGGTGACGGTGATCTCCTCAGACAAAACCATGCCCAACATGGTGCTCAAAAACATCAAGGACCCCATGTTTGTCAAGGAACTGATTCACCAGCAGGTGGAGGAGGTTAAAATCAAGCGCCGGGTCCGGGTGGGCGAGATTATGACCACCGATGGGGACCAGGATGACGACGACATGAACGACATGGATGACCCTGAATAAGGCGAACGATGCCCCCAGCGGAAGCTGGGGGCATTCGATGTTATTCATACACCGTAGCTGAAAATATGACCGCCGATGGTACCCCACACCAGGTCCGTAACTGCGAAGGTGGAGTAGTGCACCACATCCATCGGAAGCACATAGGGGCCGGACAGGGCATCCTCAATGGCGTCATACTGGGTTTGATTGGGCTTTGCCTGGTCCAGCCGGGCGGCAGGAGGGAACTGGCCCTCGGCGAAGAGCACGCCCTTCAAGGTGTCGGGGAAAGCATCGCTGGCCATCCGGTTGAGCACCACCTCGGCGATGGCCTGCTGCCCTTCTGCGGGTTCGCCCGCCGCCTCCAGGTAGATCAGCCGGGCCAGCAGGTCCTCTTCTTCCGCCGTCAGGGTTATCCCCGAATATCGGGAAGGCTCAGTGGGTTCCGGCTCGGTATAACGCTCCGGGTTTTCCGGCATGGCGCTGACGTCATAAATCCAGCCGCCGGAATAGCCGGCGATCAGATCGCCTTCCTCAAAGCCATTGGCAAATCCGCTTTTCAGCAGCCAATGGTCGTAGTTCGGCGCATAGGGGTCATTTACCAGAATTCTGCCCTCCTGGTTCAACCCGGCCAGAACCAGGAAATGATCCCCGTCTGAGAAAATGGACTTCCCATTCATCAGGACAATGGCGATATCCCCCTCCGCCAGAGCGGCAAAGGTTTCCCGGACATTTTCCGCCTTGCGCCAGGGCAGCTGAAGGATGGTGGAGCCGGTTTCCAGACGTGCAATATTGTTGTTTTCCAGACCGCCGAAATAATCCGCCAGTTCGTCCGGCAGATAGTCATATCCGGTCAGGGCAGAGGCAACCATAGCCAGAGCAGTAATGCTGCTGCCGGTGCTGGCAACGGTGCCGGCGCCGTAGCGCTGATCGGGGTAGTCCGTTTGAAAATACAGGGGGACGGTAAATGCCTCGGCATCGGACGACTGCCGGCCTTCCGATGCGTCAGAGACTGCCGCCTGCTCGGAAGGCTCTGCCTCGGGGGGCATTGTCTGCTGGGATTCCGTTTCCGAAGGCTCTGTTTCCGGGGACGTTGTCTGCACGGGTTCCGTTTCGGAAAGGCCCGTCTGCGGGACCGCTGCCTCTCGGGCAGCTGCCTGCCGGGGTTCCGGTTCCCGGGCCGCTTCCGTCAGAGGCTCGGTGGTAGTGCACACTGCGGCCGCAGTGGGGGCTTCTGTCGCCATCGTCTGGGCACAGGCCGGGGAAGCGAGCAGACTCAGACACAGAAGACTGCAGATTCCCCGGGAAAGCACAGTCTTTCTGGAGATCCGTTTGACGGTTACAGGGGGCACAGACATGGCATTCACCTCACACACTCCCCCCACGGGAGAAAAAATAACATTCATGTGCCACCCATCATACAGAAAAATTTTCATTTTGGCAAGACATTTTTCGGTTTTTTATGGATTTTTGCCAACTGGAAAAGAATGGAAGCAAAAATCCCCGCCGCTGTCTGCGGCGGGGAAGAAGCCATACAGGTTACAGAGCGGCGCGAATCTTGTCGATCATCTCCTGATACTGATCTTCGGTCAGGAAAGTTTTGCCGGGGTTCATGGCGAAGGGGGTGCCCCACTCAAATTCTCCCTGGTACTTGGGCACCAGGTGGAAGTGCAGGTGGCAGCCGCCGT
>CALXFW010000203.1 GCA_944387685.1 uncultured Oscillospiraceae bacterium | reverse complement strand
CACAGGCCATGAAGAACGTAACCATTCCCCTGATGCGTGCTTCGTTTGTGCAGTGCTTGTTCCTGAGCATCACCCGCTGCTTCATGGTTTACGACGTGAACCTGTCTTTGACCAACGGCGAACCCTTTGGTTCCTCTGTGATGGCCGCCATGCACGTGTACCGGCAGGCCTTCACCTATAAGAATTACGGACTGGGCCAGGCGGAAGCTCTGGTGCTCTTTGTGGTGTGTGCCATTGTGGGCGTGACCCAGGTTATGATCGGTAAGAAAGGGGAGGTGGACGCATAATGCTGGACAACGAAAAGGCCGCACGGCAAAAACGTCTTGTGCACGGGCTCATGTGGGTGATTCTGCTGGTTTTGTTCATCAGCTTTATCTTCCCCTTTGTCCTGGTTATCATTAACGTGTTTAAGACCAAGGGCGACATCACCAAGGATCCTCTGGCTCTCATCGGCGAGCATGGCTTTACCCTGCAGAACTTCCCGGAGGCCATGAAGAAGATGAACTTTGGCCAGGTATTTATGAACTCCACCATCATCACGGTCAGCGCTACCGTTCTGACCATTCTGGTTTCCTCCATGATGGCCTTCGTCATCGTGCGAAACGGAAAGTGGAAGATCTGCACCCTGATGTTCTCCATGATGATCGCCTCCATGGTCATTCCCTTCCAGGTTCTGATGGTACCTCTGGTTTCCGTTTACGGCGGCACCCTGGGCGTGCTGAATCACCGGCTGACCCTGATTCTGATGCACGTTGGCTTCTCGGTGTCCATGGCGGTGTTCATGTTCCACGGCTCCATCAAGACCAATATCCCCATGGAACTGGAAGAGGCGGCAACCATTGACGGCTGCTCCCGCTGGGGCATTTTCTGGCAGATTGTCTTCCCGCTGCTGAAGCCCACCGTGGCTACCGTGGCGATTATCAATGCCATGGCATTCTGGAATGACTACCTCCTGCCCAGCCTGGTGCTGACCAAGAAGGAGCTGTATACCATTCCCATTGCGACCCAGGCATTCTATGGCACCTATTCCACGGACATGGGCCTGGTTATGGCGGCGCTGCTGCTGGCAATGCTGCCCATCCTGATCCTGTACATCTTCATGCAGCGTTACATTGTGGAAGGTGTTACCGCCGGTGCGGTTAAGGGATAAGGTTTCTCTGTGTATTTTCTCATGTTTACCCCGCCCGCGTGGGGCGGGGTAAACACCATTTGAAAGGGGCTGCCTTGTGAACTGGTTGTTTGACGCGGAAAAGCCGCTGATGCGGGGGCTGTCCGCCATTGCGGACCTGCTGATACTGAACATTCTGACACTGCTTTGCAGTCTCCCCATTGTCACTGCCGGTCCGGCTATCCTTGCCCTGCATACGGTTTCCGTCCGGATGGTCAGAAATGAGGAGGGCTCCCTGGTAAAAGACTTTTTCCGCGCGTTTTCTGCAAACCTGAAGGTGGGCATTCTGTTCTGGCTGCTCCTGCTGGTCTGTATGGGCCTGATTTACTTTGACTATGTGGCGGCCCAGGTTTACATCCCCATTTTACAGCCTGTCATCGCGGCCATCGGTGTGCTGGTCCTTGCGGTGGCCTTCTATGTTTTTGCGTTGCTGGCGAGGTACGAGGACACGCTGGGCGTAACGCTGAAGAAGGCATTTGCCCTTGCTGTGGGGTATTTCCCCAGAACGCTGGCCATGACTGGGTTTTTCGTGTGCTTTTGGATGCTTTCTCTCCGGTTCCTCCAATTTGGCGGGCCGATTTTGCTGATGTTTGGCTTTTCATTGCCCTGCTATGTCTGCGCCATTCTCATCAATCCCATTTTTCTTGAACTGGAAAAGAACAAAGGATAAATCCTTTTTAATATAGTATGGAGGACGTTGTCGTGATTCAATACAATCGTTTGGAAAAGACCTTCACCCTGACCACGGAAAAGACAATGTACCAAATGCAGATCGGCCCGGCGGGGCATCTGCTTCACCTGTATTACGGCCCGGTTACGGATGGGTGCTTTGACTATCTCCAGCTGCCCCGGGACTGCGGCTTTTCCCCGAATCCCTATGAGCTTCAGGAGGGACGGGGCTGGTCGCTGGATACCCAGGCCCAGGAGTACAGCACCGCCGGAACCGGTGATTTCCGGCTGGCATCCCTGGAAACAGAGAGCGCCCAGGGAATCCCCGGCGCGGACCTGCGGTATGTTTCCCATGAAATTCGCCCCGGAAAGTATCAGCTGGAGGGAATGCCCTCCGCATTTGCTGGGGAGGAAACGGTTCAGACCCTTTCGGTTGTACTGGCAGACGCCGCCACGGGAATTCAGGCGGAGCTGCTGTACGGTGTGTTTCCCCATCGGAATGTGATTACCCGGGCGGTCCGGATTCACAACCGGGGAACGGCGTCGGTGCGGCTGAACAGGGCAGCCTCTGCCTGCCTGGACCTGCCGTTCGGGGACTGGCAGCTGGTGCATTTCCATGGCCGCCACACAATGGAGCGGCAGCCGGAGCGGATTTCCCTGATGAACGGCGTTCAGACGGTTTCCTCTTCCCGGGGTGCATCCAGCCATCAGCACAACCCCTTCGTCATTCTGTGCCAACCGGATGCCGCAGACCGGTTTGGAACGTGCTATGGCATGATGCTGGTCTACTCGGGCAACCACCGCACCGATGTGGAGGTGGATCAGGCGGGGGCGACCCGGGCTGTGATGGGCATTTCCGACAGCAATTTTTCCTGGACGCTGGAGCCGGGGGAAGCCTTTGAAACGCCGGAAGTTCTGCTGACGTTTACCCAGGAGGGCCTGGATGACCTGTCCCACCTTTACCACCGGTTTATCCAGCACAATGTCTGCCGCAGCCGGTACGCGCTGGAGCGGCGGCCGGTGCTGCTGAACAGCTGGGAAGCCGCCTACATGGATTTTGATGCGGAGAAGCTGCTCCGGATTGCCCGGGATGCCAAGAGCCTGGGCGTGGAGCTGTTTGTCATTGACGACGGGTGGTTCGGCAACCGGGACGACGATTTCCGGGGACTGGGCGACTGGTTTGTGAATGAAAAGAAGTTCCCGAAGGGGTTGAAATCCCTGCTGGACAGCATCCACGGCCTGGGTATGAAAACCGGCCTCTGGCTGGAGCCGGAGATGATCAGTGAGGATTCCGAGCTGTATCGCAGGCACCCGGACTGGGCGCTGACCGTACCGGGCCGCAAGCCCACCATCGGAAGAAGCCAGCTGGTGCTGGACCTCACCCGGGAGGACGTTCTTGAGTGGCTCTATGAGACCTTTGCCGGGCTGATTCGGGAGAACCCCATCGACTATATCAAGTGGGACATGAACCGCCACCTGACGGACCTCTACAGCCATAGCCTGCCGGCCGGCAGGCAGGGGGAAGTGACCCACCGCTATGTACTGGGCCTGTATGCCCTGCTGGAGCGGCTGACCCAGGAATTCCCGGATGTGCTGTTTGAGGGCTGCTCCGGAGGCGGCGGCCGGTTTGACGCGGGTATGCTGGCCTACCATCCCCAGATCTGGTGCAGCGACAATACCGACCCCATTGCCCGGCTGTCTATTCAGGAGGGAACCTCCTACGGCTATCCCATCCCCGCCGTGGGCTCCCATGTTTCGGCTTCCCCCAACCATCAGACCGGGCGCAGAACACCCCTGGGGACCCGGGGCGTGGCTGCCATGGCGGGAACCTTCGGCTATGAGCTGGACCCTGCGCAGCTGACTGAGGAAGAGCGGGAGGAGGTCCGGCAGCAAATTCGCCAGTACCATACCTGGCAGGACCTGATCCGGGAGGGGGATTACTACCGCATTCAAAGTGCGAATGCGGTCCGGCCGTATACCGCATGGCAGTTTGTTTCTCAGGACAAGGAAGAAGTGCTCCTCAGCGTTGTGCTGGCGGGCGTGACATCCAACCCCAGACCCCTGCACCTGCAGCTGAAGGGACTGGACCCCAAGGCGCGGTATCAGATTGCCAGCGCCGACTTCTACGGCTGCAAAGCGGAGCTTCCCCATGCCCCTGACCGGGTATTTACCGGAGGCGAGCTGATGCATGGCGGCTACACCCTCCCCATTCTGCTGGGAGATTACCCCAGCGCCCAAATTTACTGGAAAAAGGTGACCGGCTGAGCCAAATCACAGGCGGATGTCGGACAGCTCCAGTCCACATGGAGAAAACGGTATGGCAAGTGAACTTCTGCAAAACGCACGAGACTATGAGGAGAAAAACAGGCCCCTGGTGAAGCATCGGCTCCCGGTGTTCCATCTCACCGGCGGCACGGGGTGGATCAATGACCCCAATGGATTTGCCCCCTACCAGGGGGAATATCACCTGTTTTTCCAATACTACCCCTACGATATCAAGTGGGGCCCCATGCACTGGGGACACGCCAAAACAAAGGACTTTGTCCGCTGGGAACTTCTTCCCGCTGCGCTGGCGCCGGATGCGCCGTATGACGAGGAAGGCTGCTTCTCCGGCGGCGCGGTGGAGATGCCGGACGGGCGGCATATGCTGATGTATACCGGGGTGCAGAAGCAGGTCCAGCCGGACGGAACCGCCCGGATTCGGCAGACCCAATGCGTTGCTTTTGGGGATGGCATTGACTATGAAAAAAGTCCGTGCAATCCCGTGATCTCCGCCGGGGATCTGCCGGAGGGCGGAAGCCCCGTGGATTTCCGGGACCCTAAAATCTGGCGGGAGGGAGATATCTGCTATGCCCTCATCGCAGACCGGGGACCGGACGGCAGCGGAGACGTGCTGCTCTACGAGAGCGCAGACGGACTGAAATGGAAATACAATGGGACTCTGCTTCGGTGCCGGAATCGGTACGGAGCAATGTGGGAATGCCCGGACCTGTTCTCCCTGGACGGGAAAGATGTGCTGATTCACAGCGCCCAGGATATGCGGCCGGAGGGACTGGAGTATCACGCCGGGAACGGGAAGGTCTGTCATGTGGGACGGCTGGACCGGGAGAAGTGGCAGTTTGTGGATGAGAACGTCCACGCCATGGAATACGGCCTGGATTTTTATGCTCCCCAGACCCTGGAGACGGAGGACGGCCGGCGGATTCTGGTGGGCTGGATGCAGAGCTGGGAGAGCTCCGGCCAGGTTATGGAGAATCTGGGCTTCCTGGGGCAGATGACGATTCCTCGGGAGCTTCGGGTAAAGAACGGCCGGGTCTGCCAGCTTCCCGTCCGGGAACTGGAGAACTATCGGTGCAATCCGGTGATTTACCGGAATGTCCGGGTACAGGGGGAAACGGCCCTGATGGGCATTCAGGGGCGGTGCGTGGACCTGCTGCTGCGGGTCCGGCAGAAGCCCGGCGAGGAATGCCGGCAATTTGTTCTGGAATTCGCAAAGGATGCGAATCACGTATCCACAATCACTTTGCTGCCCCAGGAAGGGACCATTTGCATGGACCGGACCTACAGCGGCTTTAACCGGGATGTGGTGCATAAACGCAGGTTCCCGGCCGCGTTCCCGGACGGAGAGATCCGGCTTCGTCTGCTTCTGGACCGCTACAGCGCGGAGCTGTTTGTGGGAGAAGGGGAGCAGGCGGCAAGCATGGTGCTGTACACACCCCTGGAGGCTGACGGAATCTGCATGAAAGCAGAGGGAACGGCAGTGGTGGATGTGGAAAAATACGATATCGCCCTGGATTGATAAGAGACAACCGGACTGGCGAAGGAAACGCTCAGGCGATACAATAAAGAAAGAGATTGCATAACCTGCATCCAAAGGAGGACTTTTCATGAGTCAAACCACCATCAACGAGTTTGAACAGCGGCTGAACAGGCACCACGATGAATTGCGTTGGCTGTATATGGAGCTGTATAGCGATGGCTCCATGTTTTTTGAACTGATGGAGCGCCTGCGGCAGTTTTACCTGGACCGCCGGGACGGCCTGAAGGAAATTGACCGCCAGAAGGAGAGCGACCCCGATTGGTACCGCAGAAATGACCTGCTGGGAATGATGCTGTATATCGACAATTTTGCCGGGAATATCAATGGGGTTCGGGAGAAGCTCCCTTACATCCAGAGCAGCAACGTCAATTACATCCATCTGATGCCCTTCCTGGATACAGTGCCCGGCCGCAGCGACGGCGGCTATGCCGTGAAGGATTTCCGCAAGGTCCAGGAAAACCTGGGCACCATGGAGGACCTGGAGGAACTGACGAAAGCCTGCCATGAAAAGGGCATTCAGGTGTGCATGGACTTCGTTATGAACCACACCAGCGAGGACCACGAGTGGGCGGTCCGGGCGCGCAATGGGGAAGGCGAATACATGAGCCGTTACTTCTTCTTTGATTCCTGGGACATTCCCGGTATTTATGAGCAGACGGTGCCCCAGGTGTTTCCCACCAGCGCCCCGGGCAACTTTACCTGGCTGCCGGAATGCGGGCATTATGTAATGACCACGTTCTATCCCTATCAGTGGGATTTGAACTATCGAAATCCCCGGGTTTTCAACGAGATGATGTGCAATTTCCTCTACCTTGCCAACCGGGGCATTGACATCATCCGCATTGACGCCGTTCCCTACATCTGGAAGGAATTGGGAACCAAGTGCCGGAACCTGAAGCAGGTGCATACCATTGTCCGAATGATGCGGATGATTGGGGAGATTGTCTGTCCCAGCGTTCTGCTGCTGGGAGAGGTGGTCATGGAGCCGGAAAAGGTGGTGCCCTATTTCGGCACCACGGAAAAGCCGGAGTGCCATATGCTCTACAATGTCACCACCATGGCAACCACCTGGCACACGGTGGCCACCCGGGACACCACTCTGCTGCGGGAGCAGCTGGACAAGGTGTTCGCCCTGCCGAAGCAGTATGTGTTCCTGAATTATCTGCGCTGCCACGACGACATCGGCTGGGGGCTGGACTATGATTCCCTGCGCCGGTTTGGAATGGAGGAGCGGTCCCACAAGGCGTACCTGAACGATTATTTCCGCGGACTGCGGGGCCTGAGCAACAGCCGCGGAGAACTGTACAATGAGGACCTGGTCACAGGCGACGCCCGGCTTTGCGGCACCACTGCTTCCCTGTGCGGACTGGAGGCGGCCCTGGCATCCGGAGAGGAAAAGGCCATCAGCCAGGCCATTCATGCGGTGGTCATGCTCCACGCTTATATGTTTACCTTGTCCGGTATCCCGGTGCTGTACTCCGGGGATGAAATCGGACAGCTCAACGACAACAGCTACCACGACGATCCCAACAAGGCAGAGGATTCCCGCTATCTCCACCGGGGAAAGATGGATTGGGAAGCGGCCCGGAAGGTGGAGCAGCTCGGAACGCCGGAGAACCGGATTTTTGCCGCCCTCAGCCGGCTGGAAACCATTCGGGCAGAAAATCCGATTTTCTCCTGCGAGGCGGAAGCGGAAACTTTGGACACCGGGGACCAGGCACTGCTGGGTGTAGCGCGCAGGCTGAATGGTGAGAAAATGATAGGTGTGTTCAATTTCAGCAATGAAAACAAAACGGCGGACGGCCTGGATGACCAGGAACTGTACCGGGATATGCTGACGGGAAAGGAAGTCCGGATGTCCGGGCTGAAAGTTCCCGCTCAGGGATTCTTCTGGCTCCAACAGATGGCGTGAGGAATGTGAGCCTGGTGGCGGGACTCGTCCTACGGAGCAGGTGCCCAAAGGGTCGGTCAGCCGCGCAGACTGCCTCATCCGGCGGCTGAAAGAAAAGAGGATGCAGTCGTTTTTTGCCGAAATTCTGCCAACAGACTTTCCTGTGTTTCGCATAATTCCCCAGTTCCTGCAAACAATAGCAGAGGAAACGCAAAGCAAGGAGAGAAAGGACTATGAAAGCTACAGGAATTGTTCGCAGGGTGGATGATCTTGGCAGAATTGTCATTCCCAAGGAAATCCGCCGGACACTGCGCATCCGCGAGGGTGACCCGTCACAGATGACATTGGAGCCGTGGCAGAGTTTTTGTTTTGCGTTGTTGGATCTGTCCAAACGAAGAGGATGGAAACTGTAGACAATGCCGAAAATGGATGGCCCAACCCTACATATCCGGGAGGGGTAACGGAAGGCGGCCGGGAAGGCCGCCGGTGGACAGACAATCGAAAAATGCAAAAGTGCGCCCCGGGAAGATTGTTCTTCCCGGGGCGTGCGGCGTTCTGCGAGGATTTCTCTGAGACGAAAGGAAGTTGACAAGGGGAAAACAGATGATTACAATAACATGATGTGAATATTAACTATAAAAAATATTGTTCGTTGAAGCAAGATTAGAATATAGAGAATAAGCTTGTCATGGGAAAAAGGTGAGAATCAAACCATGGAACATAAAACCATCTTTCAGCGTCTGACCATGCCCTTGCCGGAACTGGAACAATATTACCGGGAGCAGCGGCAATGGCAATATGAGCAGGGGCGTCAGCCCAAGAACATACGGCTTCGGGAGCAGTGCTATCCCATCTTCCGTACCTTTCTGACCATCGACCGGCTGACCCGGGGGCAGACCATCACTCTGCTCAATCCGCCCCCAAAGAAAAAAAAGCAGGCCATTCTGGCCTGTACCCACATTGCCCAGAACGATCTGGAAACTATCTATGAAGTCTGGGGCCGGGGCTGCTGGTGGTTTGTGGGGGACCCGGATTTTATGTATCGGGATATTTCCGGACTGTTCGTTTATCTCAACGGCGTCATTTTTCTGGATACCGATCAAAAGACGGATCGTCATATTGCGTATCTGCGTGCCCTTGATCTTCTGAAGGCCGGCGGCTCGCTGATGATTTACCCGGAAGGGGCACGAAACGGTTCGGAAAACCTGCCTGTTACCCCGTTGTTTTCTGGCACAGCAAAAATGGCGATGGAAACGGGCGTTCCCATTATCCCCGCAGCCGTCGAACAGTATGACAAACGATTTGTGATCAACTTTGGAACGGAACTTTCTCCGGGGAACTTCCAGAGCCAGGGGGAATTGACCGAAGCCCTCCGGGACGCTCTTGCAGGCTTGAAATGGACAATCTGGGAACGGGAAGGCGTGCAGTCCCGCAAGGACATTTCTTCCGATTACGGTGCCTTTTTTCTCCGGCAATTTGAAAAGCGGCTTTACCCCCACGATACATTGGAATCTGTGGAACGCTCCCGCTACCACACCAAAGCGGAATTGGAGCAGCGGGATGCCTTTGCCCACCTTGACCGGCTGCTTCCCCGCAGAGAGAATGCATTCTTGCTGCGCAATCGGTAAAACAATTTGTTTTTCGCCAAATTACATTCAGAAAATGAGGAAGAAACTTCATGATGAAAAAAAGTGAACGTGGTTTTTCAGAGCGAATTTGCAAGCCCCTTTCTGTTCCCAACATGAACCTATATCGATTCCTGATACATAGAAATCCCATCAACGCAAGCAAAACGGTATGCATATGTCATGAGGAAGTCTTGCTGTTTAATCAGTTGAAGTCGGAAAGCGAACGATATGCAAGAGCTCTGGCGGCAATTGGCGTACAGAAGGGGGACATTGTTCCAATCTGTTCGGAACCGTCTATAGCGGCTATTGTATTCTTTTTTGCCCTGAACCGAATCGGGGCAATATCCTGTTTCCTCAACAGCACTGCAAGTGATGAAGAAATCGAAGGATACCTGCAGAAATTTCAATCCAAAACCTTTGTTATCTCATCCAACTGCTGCAGAAAATTACAGGACCAAGATGAACTGCTGAAATCGATTGATCATGCTATTTGTATACCATCGATTGCCGGGAATTTTGATGATCAGATGGACAGAAGCGATCCGCACATTGTTTCTCTTTCGGATTTTTTGAAGGTGGAATGCTCTGAAACCGTAGATCTGGATTTAGGCAGTAAAAAAGACGCTGCCCACATATCGTTTACCAGCGGGACGACTGGAACTCCCAAGTCCATCCTGCTGTCAAATGAGAATTTAATGGCAGAGCTCACTGCATTGAAAAAGCCACCTTGATGCAATGGGGGCCATGCGGAAACTCCATGCAAGTGGTACCGTTTAACTACCCTTATGGGTTTATTGTCTCGGTGCTTTTTCCTATGTATTGCGGAAAAACTGTTGCATTGACGCCTGCAATGACGCTTCAAAATATTGGAAGCTACTTGGAGCGTTATCGCCCCAATTACATCAATGGTATTCCTGCATTTTATCTTCAACTTATGCAGGAAAAAGCAGAAAATTGTGATTTGTCATTTATTCAATTCCCTGTAACTGGCGGAGATAGGCTGGATGCGTCCACAGAAGAAAAGATCAACGCTTTTTTGCGTTCTCACGGAAGCAAAGGACGCATTATGAACGGATGCGGCAATGGTGAAGGATGCGGCAGCCTGCTGAACCCCGCCTCTGTCATTGAACGGTATCGGGCCGGAAGCTGTGGAAAGGCAATTCCCGGCCTTTCTGTAAAATTAATTAACGATGAAACAGGCGAGGCTGTTCCGATTGGCCAGACTGGTCGCTTTTGCTTCTCCGGAACAAATTTAATGATGGAGTATTACCAGGATTCAGTCGCTACAAATCATGCCATAAAAACGGATCGAGAAGGAAACCGCTGGTTTTATTCCGACACGTATATGCACATGGATACGGATGGCTGGATGTACATGGATGGTCGAGATCGACGCTTTTTTATCACGTTTGATAACAGCGGCTCGCCATATAAGGTTTATTGTGATTACGTCCAAACGATTATAAATGGAGTATCCAACGAAATTCCGGGATGTGCAGTTGTAAAGAAGGCCGATCCCATTCGCAGCTTTGTTCCGGTAGCTTATATACAATTTCACGGAGCTCAGGAGGAGTGGAACACCACACTCAAAGACATTCAAACGGTGTGTATGTCAAAGCTACAAAGCTGCGCTGTACCAGTAGAATACCTTAGAATTGATAAGCTATCGCTGACAGCAGCAGGAAAAGTGGACTATCGTGTACTGGAAGAGGCAGTCAACAAAACATAGATTCGACACAAAGATGCGAATTTAGCTCTATCCTCTAATATGGAAAAATTTGAAGGGGATGCGGAGGCGTGGCATTCCGCTGCCGCACTGTTGCGACGGAGAACCAATACCAACGGAGGAAGGAAAAGAATAGATGTGTGAGTCAAACAAGACGGGATACCCGTCCATCGACAAGCCTTGGATGAAATATTACAGTGAAGAGGCAATCAACACCCCGCTGCCGGAGTGTACGTTGTTTGATTATCTCAGGAACAACAATCTTGGATATGAAAGCAGAACTGCCTTTGATTATTTTGGAAATAAGATCTCCTACGGGACTTTGTTTGAGAACATTCTGCAGGCGGCAAAGGCTTTTGCGGCTGCCGGTGTTCAGCAGGGGGATATTGTTACAATCAGCAGTGTGTCTACGCCGGAGACTTTCTATGCGTTTTACGGCCTCAATTATCTGGGAGCGGTGTCCAATATGGTGGACCCCAGAACCAGTACCGAAGGCATCCGGGACTATCTTCTGGAAGCAAAAAGCCAGATCGTGCTCTGTATTGATGCTGCTCTGCAAAAGATGGCAGAGGCAGTCAGCGGGACAGAGGTGAAATTGCTTGTGGCGCTCTCACCGGCAGACTCGCTGCCACAGCCGAAGAAACTGGTCTATCGCCTGTTAAATCCCCAGAAACGCCCTGCTGCAATCCGGTGCAGAAACTGGGGTGAGTTTATCCGCTCCGGTAAGGACACAATTGCAGAAAAAGCGCTCTACCGGAAGGATGTATGCTGCGTCATCGTCCATACCGGGGGCACCACAGGCACGCCCAAAGGGGTCATGCTGACAAACGACAACCTGAACTGCGGTGCCCATCAGTGCCGCTATTCCAATTTTAATTTGCAGCGTCATCACAAGTGGCTGAATATCATGCCGCCTTTTATTGCATACGGAATCGGAAACGGACTGCATCTGCCGCTTATCTGTGGCCAGGAAGTGATTTTGATTCCGAAATTTGATCCGAAAAAGTATGATCAGCTGCTTCTGAAATATCATCCCCAGCATATGGTGGGGGTTCCGTCTCACTATGAAGGTATTGTGTTCAGCAAAAAAATCGGCCCGTCCGATCTGTCTGATCTGATTTCTCCCGTTGTCGGCGGGGATTCCATGAAAGCCGATTTGGAGGACAGCGTAAATCGTTATTTGCACAAGCACGGATGCCGTCATCGTGTAATCAAAGGCTATGGGCTTACCGAAGTAAACGCTGCGGTTGCCGCCAGCGCATCAGAGCAGACCAATGTTCTGGGAAGCGTTGGCATTCCCTTGCCTCATAGCACAATCTCCATCTTTGATCCCGACACAGGCGCAGAACTCCCTTATGGCAGCCAAGGGGAAATCTGCATCACAGGCCCGAATACCATGCTGGGCTACTTGAATAATGAAGCTGCCACAGCAGAGATTCTGCGGGCTCACGAGGATGGACAAGTGTGGGTCCACTCGGGAGACCTGGGGCACATGGACGAAAATGGTTTCCTGTTCATTGACGGCAGAATCAAGCGCATGATCATCCGCCATGACGGATTTAAGGTATTTCCACCTGCGATAGAGCAGGTTATCGAATCCCACCATGCGGTGAAGGCGTGCTGTGTGGTGGGGGTGCAGGACCCCGATCACGCGCACGGAAAACTGCCGGCGGCCTATGTCATATTTAAGCGAAATGTTACGGAATCTACGCAGAAAATTCTTGAGGAACTTCAAACGCTATGCGAAAAATCTCTTGCGGAATATGCCAAGCCGGTGCGGTTTGAATATGTCTCGGAATTTCCGCTGACCCCCATTGGAAAGGTGGATTTTCGGTCGCTGGAAGAGTTAGCGAAAGAAAAACAGAGCGCATAAAGGAAGGTGCAGCATCCATTGCCATCGGGGCTACCTGTTGGAATTTTCGTGCAGGCAGTAAAGCGAGCCTTGTGAAAGAACATCTTATAAAAAATCCGGGAGAGTTGCGAAAGTAAGGCATCTCTCCCGATTTTTATGCAATTTTATCTGAAAAATAACTGCTTTTTATCCTTAGGAATCCTCCTGGGCGTACAGGATGGTGTCCTCCCCCACCAGGATATAGTCAACATCGTCCAGCAAAATCGGACGGTCCGTTTTGTAGCGCAGCTGTTTGTAAAATTTAGCGTGGGGCTGCAATTCGATACATCTTCCATCCTTCATCACCACGCTGCAGGGAGGAATGTTACTGGGGTCATCCTGGGTTGCCAGTACGGCGCTGTACGCCCGCAGGGTAAAAGAGACGATGCTGTTTCCTTCCAGAGCAGGCGACTCTGGGCTGGGCAATCCCAACCCGGACTCGTATTGAACCGGCACCGGAGTTTCCGGAATCAGCTCCATGGAGCGCAGATCACACTTGTCCAAAGCAAAGGTGAAATCCCAAACGCCTTCCGCCACCGGTTCCCGGACGAATTCCCCGCCTGCGTCCAGATAGACCAGCACAATGCCTTCAATATGCACATTCCATTGGGTGCCGGGAAGGAAAAGATATTCTCCCTGATTGTCTACAGCTTCCAGTTCCAGAACCCAGTGGAAGGTCCGAGGGTCTCCGTCCGAATCAGGAGGAACGGAAAATCCGCCGTTATACCGATAGGAATCATTGACGCAGGTGATGGAACTTCCCAGAGGGCCCAGGCTGGCGGAAAAGTTCGGCTGATTCAGAGATTCAAAGTCCGTTCCTTCCGGCGCTGTAACCAGAATGGACACATAGGTCAAAAAACCGTCGGTCACCGCAGACTCCAACGTAATGGTATAGCCATCCCAGGTCTGGGATTGGCTGATGATCTGCTCGTAGGAATCCAGATATGCCACTTCACTCTGGCGCAGCGGCGTGGCGCTGTCCCGAGTGAGATACTGCCGCAGCCAACTTTGGAAGAAGCCGGTGGCGCTGACAGAAACTGCCAGAATGGAGATCAGCACCGTTGCAATCAGAACTTTTCCAATGGGAAAGCGGGGCGGTTTTCTCCGGCTGGATTTCAGGATTTTTTCACGGGTGTTTTCCGGGAGTTTCACGGTGTCACAGGCGTTTTTGTAGTCCGTTTCAAACATG
>CALXFW010000202.1 GCA_944387685.1 uncultured Oscillospiraceae bacterium | reverse complement strand
GTCGTGGGTGGCGCAGAGGACCACGGTGGTCTGTCCGCCCACCTCGGCGGCAACCTCATCGGTCAAGGGGCCCAGGACAGCACCGGGCTGGGTCAGGCGGGGGAACAGTTCTCTGGGCAGGCCCAGCCGCTCCAGCAGCTCGGGGTCGTACTCTTTGGTCTGGGCGTTCACCAGGCCGGTGGAGGTGGCGTTGGTGTACTCCCGGGCCTTGATGCCGCAGAGCTTCCACAGCAGGTATTCCGGCATCATCAAAAAGTCATCCGCCTGGTCCAGCCGCCCGGCTTTCTTGTCGGCATAGAGCTGATAGATGGTGTTGAAGGGCTGGAACTGGATGCCGGTCTTGGCGTAGAGTTCCTCGAAGGGAATCAGCCCGTGGACCTCCTCCAGCACCGCCTGGGTGCGGCCGTCCCGGTAGGCATAGGCCGGATAGATGGGCTGGCCGTCTTTCAGCAGCACATAGTCCACAGCCCAGGTGTCGATGGAAAGGCTCTTGATGGCGGGGCACTTGGCAAAGGCCGCCTTGATGCCCTCTTTGACGTGATGGAACAGGCTGTCGATGTCCCAGATCAGGTGGCCGTCCACCCGCTGGACCCCGTTGGGAAAGCGGTAGACTTCCTCGGTGCGAATGGTGCCGTCTTCCATCCAGCCCAGGATGTGGCGGCCGGACGATGCGCCGATGTCCACGGCCAGAAATGTTTCCTGCATAACGCTCCTCCTTGTTTTTTCTGGGAAGAGTATACCGTGAAAGCAGGCGGGATTCCATCGGCAAAGGTGACGGGTTCTTTGTGAAAAGTCCACTCTTATGGAAAAGCAAAAACCGGAGCGCACCGCTGCGGTGCGCTCCGGTCTGTCGCTTTATTGTCAGTTCAGGCGGCGGGAAAGATTACAGCTGGCTCTTGTACAGCTCCACAATCTCCTCCACGCTGGTGTCGCGGGGGTTGCCGGGGCGGCAGGCGTCTGCATAGGCAGACTCAGCCAGGAACTGGATGTCCTCTTCCTTCAGGATGCCCTTGAGGTTGGCGGGGATGCCCACATCGGCGCTCAGTTTCTTGACGGCAGCGATGGTGGCGTCGGCAGCTTCCTCAGCGGTCATGGCGTCGATGCCCTCCACGCCCATGGCCTTGCCCACGGCGCGGTAGCGCTCGCCGGCCACGCTCTTGTTGTACTCCAGGCCCACCGGCAGCAGGATGGCGCAGGCCACACCGTGGGGGGTGTCATACAGGGCGGACAGGCCGTGGGCCATGCTGTGGACGATGCCCAGGCCCACGTTGGAGAAGCCCATGCCGGCGATGTACTGGCCCAGGGCCATGCCCTCACGGCCTTCGGGGGTGTTCTGGACAGCGCCCCGCAGGTTCTCGGAAATCAGCCGGATGGCCTCCAGATGGAACATATCCGAAATGGTGCAGTGGCCCTTGGTGATGTAGCCCTCGATGGCGTGGGTCAGGGCGTCCATGCCGGTGGCGGCGGTCAGGCCCTTGGGCATGGAGGCCATCATGTCGGGATCAACGACGGCCACTTCGGGGATGTCATTGGTGTCCACGCAGACGAACTTGCGCTTTTTCTCCACATCGGTGATGACGTAGTTGATGGTGACCTCAGCGGCAGTGCCGGCGGTGGTGGGAACGGCGATGGTGAAGACAGCGTGCTTCTTGGTGGGGGCGACGCCCTCCAGAGAGCGGACATCGGCAAACTCAGGGTTGTTGATGATGATGCCGATGGCCTTGGCGGTGTCCATGGAGGAGCCGCCGCCGATGGTGACAATGCAGTCAGCCCCGGCAGCCTTGAAGGCGGCCACGCCGTCCTGGACGTTCTGGATGGTGGGGTTGGGCTTGATCTCGCTGTAGACGGCATAGGCAAACCCGGCGACGTCCAGCAGGTCGGTGACCTTGCTGGTGACGCCGAACTTGATCAGGTCGGGGTCGGAGCAGACGAAAGCCTTCTTGTAGCCGCGGGCGGTCAGCTCGGGAACAATGTTCTCGATGGCGCCGTGGCCATGGTAAGAGATGGTGTTCAGGACAATGCGGTCAGCCATAATCAAAATCCTCCCAGATTTTTGTTTGTCGGTGAAAGCTCTGATGATTAAATTGATAGAAAGGTAACGAACTTTCTTGTGATTAGTATAGAAGTTTCAAGCGGAAAAAGCAATGGGCAAAAGTGACAGATTTTTTGTGAAAAGTCCTCTCTTGCATCCGAGAAAAGAGAGCAGTATACTGAAAATAAAACTGGAACGCGGAAAAGGGGGATAAACAATGTTGACTTACAATATGGATGTGACCCCGGAGAGCGTCTGGAAGCGGACCACCCCCAGCGAGGCCGAGCTGGCCCAGCCCTACTACTGCACCGAGGCGGGGCTGTTTTATGCCCGGCAGCTGTTTTCCACCGCCCGCACCGACAAGGAAAGCTATATTCTGTTTTACACCCTGCAGGGGGCGGGCCTGGTGGAACAGGAGGATAACACGGTGCTGGTAGGCCCCGGACAGGCTTTGCTGCTCAACTGCCGCAGCCCCCAGAGCTACTGCACCGCCCCGGGGCAGAGCTGCTGGCATCACTACTGGGTCCATCTGGACGGGGCAGGGGTGGCGGCTATGGAGGCATTGCTCCACGTCGAGAAAAAGCTGGTGCCGGTGCAGCTGACCGACACCCGGATGCAGGAGCTGTTTGAAACCATCCTGGCCGAAATCGACCGGGGCACGGTGGACAGCATGGTGCAGCGGGGGCTTGTGCTCCATGAGATGCTGGCCCTCTGCGCCCGGAGCCTTTTGTCAGAAGGGGAGGCTGCCAGTACACGGCAGGTGATCCTGCAGGCGGCGGAAACCCTGCGCAAGCACTACCGACAGGAACTGCGCCTGTCGGATCTGCTGGCCGAAGCCCACATGAGCAAGAGCTATTTCCTGCGGCTGTTCCGGCGGTATATGGGCACCACACCTTATAATTATCTGGTGAATTTCCGAATCACCCAGGCCAAGGAGCTGCTGGTCATGACCGACCGCACCGTCAGCGAAATCGCCCGGGCAGTGGGATTTGGGGACGCCAGCAACTTCTCCACCCGCTTTTCCAAGGCCACCGGCCAGAGCCCTTTGCAATACCGCAAAAATGCGCTGAAAAGCGGAGATTCCTGATCGCCGCCAGGGCAGGCAAAACTATTTTGCCCGGTATTCCATGGGGGTTTCACCGGTTACTTCCTGAAACACCCGGCTGAAGTAATTGCGGGTGCTGAAGCACAGGGAGGCAGCGATCTCCTGAACGGTTTGGTCAGTGCTTTTCAGCAGGACTTTGGCCCGTTCGATCTTGGCAAATTTGACATAGTCGTTGATGGACAGGCCGGTTTCTTCCTTGAACTTGTGGGTCAGATAATATTCGGTATAGCCCACCACCGAGGCCAGGTCGGCGGCCCGGATTTTTTGATCCAGATGCATTTCGATGTAGTCCACACACTTTTGCACCGGGCGGCTGAGCTTGGGGTTGGTACGGCATTTGTGGACCCGGCGGATGAAATCATCGTACATCATAAGGCTCAAAGGGTTCAGATCATCCAGGGTGAGGGCAGACTCGGCAGCCTGAATGTAGCTGTCCCCCAGGGCATAGGCTTCTTCGGGGGAGAGCCCGCCTTCAATGGCGGCGCGGCAGACCAGGGAAACGAACACGATCACCGAAATTTTGCTCTGGCGCAGGGCGTCATCGCTGTGTACCGGCACCCCGGTACTCAGGGTCATGCTGTTGGAAAGGGCCTCTTTATAATTCAGATCCCCGGTGCGCACCATCTGCAGCAGGCCCTGCTCCGCCATCCAGACCCTGTGGCGATCATGGGCGGGCGGCTGGCCCGGAAAAGTCGCTTTGGGGACGGCTTCACTGTTGATGTCACTAATGGCCAGATGCTCGCCCGTAAGGCAGTAATGCATCATCAGGGTGTAGCGGTGCAGGATGGTGTTTTGCACTACCGGCACCTTCTTCAGGATTTCATACAGATGCATGGTCCAGGAAACACTGGTTTCCAGGCGGCTGTAATACCGCAGACCCTGTTCGATGCCCCGCAGCGATAC
>CALXFW010000201.1 GCA_944387685.1 uncultured Oscillospiraceae bacterium | reverse complement strand
GCAGACCAGAATCCGGATGCGCAATTCAGCCGCTATTATCCCCCCGATGCTGACCGCTCCCATTCCCTGCATCTGTACTGCCTGGACATGGAAAATGTGCGGATTGCCCTGGACGGCCAGAGCTGCTTCCTGGAGGACGCCCTGGAGGCCGGGCTGGTCACCGCAGAGGAGCTTTATACCTGGGCTCAGCTGGATACGTTTCTGGGCATCTGTACCCAATACACCGGCATCCGCCAGGGCGCTTCCTACTGCGTATTCCGCTACCCGGAGTATGACCTGCGGTTCACCAGCGGGGTCAAATCCGACTCCGCCGAGGGGTGGGAAGTCGTGGAAACCCTGTACATCTGTGCCAATCCCTATGCGCCGGAGGTTCCCGCCAGCAGCGCCCAGGAGGACTGGGGTCTGACCTTTGCCCTGCAATCCGCCGATTCCACCGGCGTTACCCTGCTGTGCACCCAGTCCGGCGGGCAGCAGCTGGATACCCTGATTGTGGATTGGTATTACATCTACCTTCCCGATTTCAGCGACAGCATCCCCCGCCAGGACGGCGGGCAGGACACCACCGCATTCCAGCCCAATCCGGTGATTGCCCGGGATGCCGAAACCCAGATTGCCCTGGACTGGAGCGCCATTTACGGCAGCGTTCCCCCGGGGGAGTACGTTCTGAGCCTGAAGGTCAGCGATGTCTACGACCTGGACAACCGGCAGGACGCCGATGCCACGGCATTTGACGCCCGGCAGACCTATTACATTCCCTTCACCATCGAAAAATAAGCATTTTGCCGCCCTCCTTCGCAAAGGAGGGCGGCATTTTGTATACCTGTCTTAGCGGTTATTCCAGGCAGAGGGCATCCAGGGGTACTTCTTTTCGTTCTCGTGGCCGTAGGCTTCCAGCTTGCGCAGCTGGTCCACCACATGGGGCATATCCATGCGCTGAACCATCTCATTGATGATCTGCTCGCCCCGCTCCGCCAGGGCATCCCGGGTGGCGATGTCGGGGATATCCGGGGTGGACATATGATCCTGGTTCTCCCCGAAGCAGTAACCCACAGCGGCGCTCTGATAGCCCAGGCTGAACAGATCCTGGAAAGGTGCGCAGCTCTGGGGATTGGTGTGGTGGTAGCCGGTGACCAGGGGCACATCCTCCAGCCGGTTCATCACCTTGTAGGCGCCCACGGTAACCGCATGGAAGTCCTCCATAAAGTTCACCATCACGTCCCGGTTCTTGCCCACCTGCATCATGCAGTCCATGTACAAGGCGGGCACGCCGGTTTCGTCATAAAAGTCCCGGATCATGGGGCAGATGGTCATATGGGCGGGGCCGTGGAAGCTGAGGTAAACCTGCCGCTTGAAGCCCAGGCGCAGCAGGCTCCGGGCAATGGCGCCCAGGTAGTCGATGCCTTGGCGGACCGTAACCTGCACCGTGCCCCGGCCGGAGGCGGTGGCGCCGGCGTAGAAGTAGGGCAGTCCGGTGAGCACCAGGCCGTCGCAGGCCTCGGCCATACGCAGGCAGTAGGCCTCGGAGATGACGGTTTCACAGTCCAGCGGGAAGCCGCCGTGCATTTCCGTGGTGCCCACGGGAACGATGATGATATCGTTCCGGTTCAGGTAATCCTGAACCTCGCTGTTGAGCATTTTGCCAAAAATACGGGTACGCATTTCCATAGTTGTTCCTCCTGTTATGGGGTTGGGGGCGGCAGGGATCTGCCGCCCCGGATTTTGGATACGGGCTGCCGGAACGCTCCTCAGCGGGAGGCGTCAGGAATTTACTTGGTGTTCTTCTTCTGGGCGGTGAAGGCGGCCATCTTCTCCCGGATTTCGGGGGTGATATTCCACACGAACTTGAAGGCGGCCCAGGAGCCCAGGCAGAACACGCCGCCGATCAGGGCGCACACCGTGGCGCCGATGCTGTAGCTGGTGGAGTTGTTGTCGCCGAAGGTGGTCAGGATGATGGGGAAGATCATGGAGGGCAGGATGTTGCCGATGATGGAGCCAAAGCCCCGGGCGGAGGACAGGGCCGCCCGCTCTTCATCGGTGTCGGACATGGCGGACAGCAGGGAGCCCATGGGGATGTTGAACATGGTGTAGCAGCCTTCATACAGGATCTTGCAGATGAACAGCGCCGCTACCATCGCCGTGCCTTCCAGCAGGGTGGGCACGGTCCACAGGGCGATGAAGGTGATCACCAGCATGGGGGTCGCCCGGAGCAGCCAGGGACGGAATTTGCCCTGGGGATTGTGCTTCTTGGCGAACATCTTGTCCATCAGCGCGCCCATCATGGGATCGTTGACAGCGTCCCAGATGTTCCAGATGGCCAGCAGAGTAGCCAGGATGACGGTGTTGACCTGCAGGATATTGGTGCAGTAACGGGTAAAGTAGGTACCCATCAGACCAAAGGTCATGCAGCCGGCAAGGTCGCCCAGACCGTAGCCGATTTTGTGCTTCAGGGTCAGAGCTTTTTTGGGTGATGCCATAGTGATTCTCTCCTTTTTGTGGGTGGCGGTTCACATTTTTTACCCTGTAAGCATAGCAGAAACGGGCTGCATACAAAATTACAAATTTCACGAAATTCTTGCATATCCGGCAAAGTTATTGTATAATAAACACAATTCAACCCTGGAGGAGTCCCTATGGCATTAGATTCTTTGATGAAGTCCAAGCGTGCCGCTCCCATCCGGGGCTTCGGCGCACTCTCTTTCGGCGTTCGGGACGACGCTCTGGTACGGCAGAACCCATCTGCCATATACCAGGAGTTGATGATGACCACCCCCTATGCCCAAACCCATCGGGATGTCAGCTATGCCAACAACACCGTTTCCCTCCATTCCCATGAGTTTTACGAACTGCTGCTGTGCCGCAGCGACTGCTCCCTGGAATATCTGGTGGGGGCAGACCGTTACTCGCTGCAGAAGGGGGACATCATTCTCATTCGTCCCGGGGTCAGCCACCGTCCCCTGCTGCGGAAGGACTTGTCCGTTCCCTACCGGCGGGATGTCCTGTGGGTCAGCACCGATCTGATGGAGGTGCTTGCCCAGATGGACGACGAGCACGCCGATGCCTGGCACGTGAACCTTCTGCGCACCAAAGGCACCCGGTGGGAGTTCTTGTGTGATCTGTTCCACGAGGGCGTTAAGGAATCGGAGCAGAAAAATCCCGGCTGGCGCTCCATGGTGCTTGGAAACACCATCCAGCTGCTGACCCAGCTGATGCGGGCCTGTCGGGAAGGCCGGGAGCTGCTGCCCAGCAGGGAGCAAACCGCCCTGCTGGAGCGGATCATGGCCTACCTGGAGGAAAATTTTCCCTCCCGCATCACCCTGACAGACACGGCAAACCACTTCTTCGTCAGCGAGAGCACCATCACCCACACCTTTCACAAGGAGATGGGCGTCAGTTTCTACCGCTGTCTGACCCAGCTGCGGCTGATTCACGCCAAGACCCTGATGCGCGACGGCTTTCCCCTGTCCGATATCGGGCAGCACGTGGGTTTTGCGGACTACTCCACCTTCTTCCGCGCTTTCAAGAAGGAATACGGCATTTCCCCCAAGCAGTATATGCTCCAGCGGGATTCCCTCACCAGACCCGCTCAGGGAGGACTTGCCCATCTGGCCTTTTTTGAATCCCCATCCACTCCTCCTGCGGCACCCGAAACGAAGAGCCCGGGCAGCGGTCACCCCGCCCTGTCCGATTCTCCGGAATAACCGCGTACCGCCGGGAGTCAGCATTCAAAACTATTATGATAAACGGAGGACAAATCAATGGCAAATTTTCGCTGTGAATGGATTTCCCAGTCCCTGGGAATGGCCACCAGTGCAGTGGTCGTTCTCCCGGAGGAGGGGGACCTGGCCCGGATTCCGGTGGTCTATCTGCTCCATGGTCTGTCGGACAACTGCACCAGCTGGAGCCGGTACACCGGTGCGGAGCGCTATGCCCGGGACTATGGTGTGGCCGTGGTAATGCCCGAGGTTCAGCGGAGCTTCTACTGCGATACCCGCTCCGGCATGAACTACTTCACCTACATCTCCCAGGAGCTGCCCCAGGTATGCCGCCGGTTCTTCGGCCTGTCCGCCAAGCCGGAACTCAACTATGTAATGGGCCTGAGCATGGGCGGCTTCGGCGCGCTGAAGTGCGCCTTTACCCACCCCGAGGCCTATGCCGGATGTGCAAGCTTCTCCGGCGCCCTCCGTCCGGAGAGCTCCAAGGTATTCTCCCAGGCAGAGGCCCAGGCCATCTGGGGCGCCGATTCCCCCACCGGACCGGAAAACGATCTGTTTGCCCTGGCGGCCCAGGCCGAAAACCTGCCCCCCATCTATCAGACCTGCGGAGAGCAGGACCACCTCTATCCCGTCAACGTAGCCTTTGCCCGGCATCTGAGCAGCATCGGAGCAAACCATGTGTTCACCCACAAGCCGGGGGACCATACCTGGGATTTCTGGGATGATTCCCTCCGGGAGTGCTTCGCCTACTTCTTTGAAAAATAAACGGGAGCGGCTTCCCCGCCTCCTAATAAGAAAACATGAGATAGTCCAGTAAAATCAATGTTTTCAGAGGCAAGGAACACGATGTGAAGTCAAAAAATCAAATACTGGCAGGATAAAGGGTGCTGATGTGAAATATC
>CALXFW010000200.1 GCA_944387685.1 uncultured Oscillospiraceae bacterium | reverse complement strand
TTTGCCGGAAATCCCCCACAAAGGGAATTGACAATTTCCCCCAGCAACGATATACTGATAGACAAGAGTATGGTTAATCGATTAATCCGTTGAAGAAGCGAAAACGGTACCGCCGCAGCAGGGATTTGGAGCTGAGCAATGGCAGAGCAGCAGATCGGGAATATGGTTTTTCCCGGTGTGAGGGAGCCCTCCGCCGTGGAAAATCGCAGGTATGGGGAACGGAGCAGAGCATTATGAATCTAAAAACCATTGCAAAATTAGCCGGAGTGAGCACGGTCACCGTGTCCAATGTGATCAACGGAAAGTATCACAAAGCCTCCAAGGACACCGTAAAGCGCATTCAGCAGATTGTGGAGGAGACACATTACCAGCCCAATGCCACCGCCCGGAGTCTGATTATGAAGCGGAGCCGGATTATCGGCGTGGTAATCCCCAATCTGGGGCCGGAGGAGTGCTTCTCCGTCAGCCCCTACAACACCCAGATTCTGGGGCATCTGGATCGGTACATCCGCAACCAGGGCTACTACATGATGCTCCACTGTGTGATTGAGAGTGCGGATGTTCTGCCCAGCTTCGCCAACTGGAATATCGACGGCGCCCTGCTGCTGGGCGTGGCGGAAAAGGATGCGCTCCAGCTGCACAAGCAGCTGAAGATTCCCGCCGTGTTTGTAGACACCTACAGCCAGGACCCGGCTCTGGCCACTGTTCAAGTGGAGGACCGGCAGGGCGGGTACCTGGCGGGCAAGTATCTTCTGGATCAGGGGCATCGGTGCATTGCCTTTGTCAGCCCCTCCACCAAATATCCCGGGGTCATGCAGGAACGATATCTGGGCTTCTGTGAGGCACTTCAGGAGCGGGGGCTGACCCAGCCCGTGGAGCGCTGCTTTACCATAGGAAAAACCCTGTACGAGCAGGGCGTTCAGGTCGGCCGGCAAATTGCAGACAACCCGGAATACACTGCGGTGGCGGCCATGGCTGACGTGCTGGCTCTGGGGGTAATGGAAGGGCTGCGTCAGGGTGGTCGGCGGGTGCCGGAGGATGTCTCGGTCATTGGCTTTGACGATCTTCCCGAGGGGCGTTACGCCCACCCCAAGCTTACCAGCATTTCCCAGCACATGGAGGAAAAGGCCCGGTGCGCCGGGGAATACCTGTTCTCCATGCTCCAGGAAGACACCGCCGTTACCGGCAGCCGGATTGTTGGCGTGGAACTGGTGGAGCGGCAGTCCGTTGCGGCGCGCGTTCCCGACGATTCCCCGAACCCGGAACCCGCCCAGCCGTCTGCCTGCGGGAATGCGGCGGAAGAATCTATCCAGAAACGAGGCTGACAGACAGTGAGAAAAGAATTCCAAGCGTTTGTGCGCAATACCCGTCCCCTGGCCCATCCGGAGGCGGTTGTACAGGGGCCGGATTACCGGTTTACCATCTTGACGGACCGTCTGCTCCGGATGGAATATCAGCCGGAGGGCCAATTTACCCAGGAGGCCACCCAGTGCGTCATCTGCCGGGAGTTTCCCTGCCCGGAGTATCGGGTCCGGGAGACGGACACCTCCCTGGAAATTATCACAAAAGATCTCCACCTCTATTACAATAAACAGCCTTTCTCTCCGGAAGGACTGCGGATTCAGCTGGTTTCCAGCTATGGCGTCTATGGCTCGGTCTGGAACTGCGGAGACGACCTTCTGGACCTGAAGGGAACTGCCCGGACCCTGGACCGTGCGGACGGAGCGGTGGAACTGGAGCATGGTCTGATGTCCAAGGAGGGATTTTCCGTTCTGGATGATTCTTCCAGCGCCGTATTTGACCAGGAAGGGTATCTCCACCCCCGGGCAGTGCCGGAACAAGACCTGTATTTCTTCGGCTATGGTCACGATTACCTGGGCTGCCTGAAAGACTTCTACCAGCTCTGCGGGCATACCCCCCTGGTACCCCGCTACGCCCTGGGCAACTGGTGGAGCCGGTATTATCCTTACACAGAGCAGACTTATCTGGAGCTGATGGACCGCTTCCGCCGGGAGCAGCTCCCTATGGCCACCGCCGTAATCGATATGGACTGGCACCTGACCAACATTCCCAGAAAATACGGCAGCGGCTGGACGGGCTACACCTGGAATCCGGATTATTTCCCCGATCCCGGGCGGTTCCTGTCTGAACTGCACCGCCGGGGGCTCCACGTCACCCTGAACCTCCACCCGGCAGACGGGGTAAACGCCCACGAGGATGCGTACCTGGAAATGGCGAAAGCCCTGGGGGTGGACTACCGGCACGAGGACAAGATTCCCTTTGATCCCACCGACCCGAATTTTGTGGAGGCCTACTTCCAATATCTGCACCATCCCCACGAGGCCCTGGGCGTAGACTTCTGGTGGATTGACTGGCAGCAGGGCAGTCACTGCGCCGTAGCCAACCTGGACCCCCTGTGGCTGCTGAACCACCAGCATTTCCTGGACAGCGGCCGGGACGGCAAGCTGCCGCTGACCTTCTCCCGCTACGCCGGGGTGGGCAGCCACCGGTATCCTGTGGGCTTCTCCGGAGATACGGTGACCACATGGGAGAGCCTGGCTTTCCAGCCCTACTTCACCGTCAATGCCAGCAATGTGGGCTATACCTGGTGGAGCCACGACATCGGCGGCCATATGCTGGGCACCCGGGACGACGAACTGACGGTCCGCTGGGTCCAGTTCGGTGTCTTCTCCCCCATCATGCGTCTGCACAGCAGCTGCAGCCCCTTCTACGGAAAGGAGCCCTGGAACTATGGTGTGGAGGCCGAGGGCATTCTGGGGGACTTCCTGCGGCTTCGCCACCGGATGATTCCCTACCTGTACACCATGGACTATCTGACGGCGCAGGAAGGCCTGCCCCTGATGCAGCCCATGTACTATCACAACGATGCAGACCCGGCCTATCAGGTACCCAACCAGTATTGGTTCGGCACCCAGATGATCGCCTGCCCCATTACCGTTCCCGTCGACCCCAAAACCAAGCTGGGTGTCTTCCACGCCTGGCTTCCGGAGGGAATGTACTACGACTTCTTTACCAAGAATGTCTACCGGGGCGGCAGGAAGCTGGCGCTCTACCGGCCCCTGAGCCAGATGCCGGTGCTGATTCCGGCAGGCGGAATTCTTCCCCTGGCCCGGGACTGCATGGACAGCCACCTGACCAATCCCCGGATTCTGGATGTTCAGGTCTACCACGGGGCGGAGGGCAGCTTCACCCTGATGGAGGATGACTGCTCCGGACGCCAGTCTGCTCCGGTTCAGCGCACCCGGTTTGCCTATACCCTGACCCAGGAGGGCGCCCTGCTGCGCATGGAGCGGGAGCCCGGGGAGGCCGTCCCCGGAGACCGGGAGTATCAGGTTGCCGTTTTCGGCCTGGAAGCGCCGGATTTCGTCTGGCTGGAGGGAGAAGGCCGGCTGGATTGGCACTGGGATGCAGAGGAGAAAGCTCTGTATGCTGCCGTTCGGGGCAGCGATCTCAGCTGGTTTGCCCTGCATCTGGGACTCTCCCGCCGGGAAATTGCCGGGCAGGACAAAGTCCGGCAGATCTTCCAGATTCTCCAGCGGGCACAGATTGCCTATTCCCTGAAAGACAGCATCTACAACGCCGTAACCCAGGGACGGAGTGCTGCCTCCATTCTGGCTGCGCTGACGGAACTGGAAACCCAGCCGCCGCTGCTGGGGGCCATTGCCGAAATCCTGACCATGGATCAATAAGCTGCACGCAAAATCGGGCACGGAATGTACTTTCCGTGCCCCTTTTTCATTTTGTGTAAAACGTCAAATTTTCAAAAAAGGGAAATCATTTTTTTACATTTTTCAAACGCGGGCCTCTCGAAATCGTGAACCAATTATGAAATTTTTGGAAAAAATTGAAGAATTAATCGTGACAGTCCTCCTTTTTCCAGCGTTTGGTTTGGATGGAAAATATTCTTGACTTTCCGGTTAGTGCCGATATAATTGTAATTAGTTAATCGATTAATTGTCGTTAATTAATCGATAAACATAGAATTTAAGGAGGATTGTGAAATGAAGAAAACACTTGCACTGGTTCTCGCGTTTGCTCTGGTGCTGGGCCTGATGCTGACCGGCTGCGGCGCCACCGAGACCGCTGAGACCGAGGCCGCTGTCAGCGGCACCACCGGCGTTCAGGACGTCCACCTGAAGGTCTGGGTTCCGGAAGAAGAGCAGGACATCATGCAGCAGATGGCGGATTCCTTCGCCGCTGCACATCCCGAGTACAACTTCTCCATCGAGATGTCCATCATGGGCATCGATGAGGCCAATGCTCAGCTGAAGACGGACGCCGACTCCGCCGCTGACGTATTCCAGCTGGCTTCCGGCGGCGTGCCCGAGCTGCAGAAGATGGGCCTGCTGCTGCCCATCGGCTATAACGAGGCGGAACTGCGTGAGCTGTACGCCGAGAACGCCATCACCGCTGTCACCGCTGAGGACGGCCTGCTGTATGCCGTTCCCTTCACCCCCAACACCTTCTTCATGTACTACAACACCAGTATGTTCACGGAAGAGGATGTGAAGAGCCTGGACGCCATGCTGGCCAAGGATCTGGGCGCTGATGTGACCTACAACGTGGCCTTCCCCGTCAGCGGCTCCTGGTACCTGGAATCCTTCTTCTTCGCCGCAGGCTGCACCCTGTTCGGTGAGGACGGCAAGGACCCCTCCTCCATGGATTGGAACAACGAGAATGGTCTGGCCGCCGGTAAGTACATGATCGACCTGGTCAACAACCCCAAGTTCACCGACGACAAGGACGGCATCGGCCTGAGCCTGCTGCGTGAGGGCAAGGTTGGCGCCATCTTCTCCGGCACCTGGGACGCTGCCGTGGTGCAGGAAGCCCTGGGCGAGAACTACGGCGCTGCCAAGCTGCCCACCGCCAACATCAACGGCACCGACAGCCAGCTGCGCAACTTCGGCGACTACAAGACCTACGCTGTCAAGTCCAGCACCCAGTATCCTCTGGCTGCCCAGCAGTTTGCGGAGTGGATCTGCAACGAGGAGAACCAGCTGCTGCGCTATGAGGCCATCGGCGTCTCCCCCTGTATCACCAGCCTGGCCGAATCCCCCGAGCTGGCGGACGACCTGGCTACCGCCGCTCTGGTGGCCCAGTCTGAGCACTACTATCCCCAGCCCAACATCCCCCAGATCAACGAGTACTGGACGCCCGCTACCGCTTTCGGTGAAGGCGTTGTGAACAAGACCATCACCTACGATAACCTGCAGGAGCAGCTGGACGCCTTCGTGGCTGCCGTCACCACCTCTCTGACCGAGTGATTTTCCAGTAAGCACTGACCTCAGGGCCGCCGGAACGCCTGGCCCGGCGGCCCTTTCGCACAGAAAAACTAAATTCCGGGGGTGTAGGATTTGAAAACGCAATTAAGGGGCAGGAGAACTCCCATCACCATCTTCGTGGAAGGCGACATCTTCACCAAGCTGTCATTCCTGGTATGGGGCCTGTCCAACATGGTGCGCGGACAGATTGTCAAGGGCGCCATTTATTTGGCGATGGAAGTCGCCTTCCTCTATTACATGATTACCAGCGGTTTGACCAATCTGGCAAACCTGGCTACACTGGGTATCCACGAGCAGGGCATGGTCTTTGATGAGACCCAGGGCATCTATGTGGTGCAGCAGGGCGACAACTCCATGCTGATGCTGCTGTACGGCGTGGTCGCCATTGTGGTGGTCGCCATGGCCATTGTGGTGTGGATGACCTCCGTCTACTCCGGTGAGGAGGCCCGTCAGGACAAGATTCATGGCAGAAAAGTGTATGGCATCGTAGATGACATCATCAGCCTGTTCGATACCAACATCGTCCGCCTGTTCCTGTGTCTGCCTCTGCTTGGCATTCTGGTGTTTACGGTGACGCCTCTGATCTACATGATCCTGATGGCCTTCACCAACTACGACGCCAACCACCAGCCTCCCGGACATCTGTTCACCTGGGTTGGCTTGGAGAACTTCCGGGCAATCATGGACGCCAGCGGCCAGCTGGGCGCTACCTTCCTGCCGATTCTGGCCTGGACCATGGTTTGGGCCGTCTGCGCCTGCTTCTCCTGCTATTTCGGCGGTATGTTCCTGGCCATCCTGATCAACTCCAAGCGCATCAAGCTGAAGAAGATGTGGCGTACGGTCTTTGTTCTGGCCATGGCCATTCCTTCCTTCATTTCCCTGCTGGT
>CALXFW010000199.1 GCA_944387685.1 uncultured Oscillospiraceae bacterium | reverse complement strand
GGGCGCCAATGTGAATTTCTACCAGACTCTTTCCCCCGGGGAGGTCCGGGTGCTGACCTTTGAGCGGGGGGTGGAGGATTTTACGCTGGCCTGCGGCACCGGCTGCGGCTCCATCGCCTCAGTTCTATGGACCAAGGGGCTGCTCCCCGGCGGGGTTTTCACCGCCCACAACCAGGGGGGCACGCTTACCGTCACCGTTCAGGGAGACGGCGGCAAAATTCAGGCTCTGTACCTGGAGGGCCCCACGGAAGTGGTCAAGCTGTTCCCGGATTTATAACATCTTGGGCGCGCTCAAAAGAGCGCGCCCGGTTTTTTTAGCTTCCCATCATCAGGGCAAGCAGCAGGCAGTGCCGCTCCTCCCGCCGGGACAGCTCCCGGAATACGCAGCCCCACTCCGGCTCTCCCCAGCGGGCGGTATACTCCGCCGCCGCCCGGCGGGCCCGGTGATACGCCGCTGCCAGCACCCGTTCCGCCGGAGCGGGGGAAACCGGCACCGGCTCCGTCCTTCCGGGCTCCCGGCCCTGAAGCCGGCACAGGCCCCGCAGGCAGGCCAGGGTCTCCAGGCTCTCCCGGTAGAGCTGCCCTGCCGTCTCCCTCCGTTTCCCGGGCAGAGCCCCCGCCAGATACCGGTAGGCTCCGGCGCTCTGGGCCGCCTGGTTCAGAAGCTCCTGCCAGTCCGGCCCAGGGTCCGGGGCAGTGGGGGCCAGCACCCTCTGCCATACCTGCCGTTCCTTCTCCCTCCATTCCATACGATCCCTCCCTCTGTTCCAGTATAGCGGCTTTTTCGGATTTTTTGCAAAAGCTTTGGAAAAATTTCTTCCCTTTTCCGTTCATTTGTGCTATAATCAGGAAAAGCAAGCTCCGCTTACCCACCAAGGGAGGAATCACCATGCCCAGAACCAGCAATAAGGCCAAGGAAATCATGGATTATGTCAACCAGTTTATCCAGGAGAACGGCTATTCTCCCTCCGTGCGGGAAATTGGGGCCGCCGTGGGTCTGCGTTCCACCGCCTCGGTGAGCTACCACCTCCAGGCCCTTCAGGACAAGGGGCTGCTCCAGTCCCCCGGCGCCAAGGGGCGCAAGCGGGCTCTGGTCACCGGCGTCCGGCCCGGACAGATTCCCGTGGTGGGCGTGGTCACCGCCGGTATGCCCATTCTGGCGGTGGAGAATCAGGAGGGTACCCTGCCCTGGCAGGAGCCGGGGTGCTTCGCCCTGCGGGTCCGGGGAGACAGCATGATCGGCGCGGGAATTCTGGAGGGAGACAAGGTCATCGTCCGTCCCCAGGCCACCGCCGACGACGGTCAGATCGTGGTTGCCCGGATTGGGGATGAGGCCACGGTAAAGCGGCTGCGCCGCCGGAACGGAGAAATCTGGCTGATGCCGGAGAATGACCGGTACGACCCCATTGACGGCACCTACGCGGAAATCATCGGCGTGGTCCGGGGCGTGGTCCGGGAGTATTGAACTGTATGCAATTTGCGGACAAATGTCCGCTGCATAAAAAATAATGCTTGACAAATCCGCACCCATGGTGTATAAAGGGCATAACATAACTTGAAACCACAGAAGCGGGAGTAAAGCTGCAGGCGCATCCACAGAGAGTTCCGCACAGCTGAGAGCGGAGCGAAAAGCGGGGCAGCAAATGGGCCGCTGAGGGCAGGGGGAACGGGAGTCATCCTCAGTATCTTCTGACGCATTGCCAGCGTTAACGGGCAGCCGGTGTGTTGGCACCGGGCAGAGCGGTCGGTTTTTCCGGCAAACAAGGTGGTACCGCAGAAAGTGTTTTTTCTGTCCTTGTTCCCCCCAGGGGGAACAAGGACTTTTTGTTTTCACAAGGAGGAATGGCTATGATGAAACAGCTTCCCGGGAGACGATGGTGACTCCGACCACATTCCCATCCGTCATCCCCATTCTGAAACAACAAAAAGGAGTTTGAAAATGAAAAAGGTTATTGCTTTGATCCTGTCCCTGACCCTCGTCGCCGCCCTGTTCGCCGGCTGCGGCTCCAGCCAGTCCGCCGAAACCACCGCCGCTGCCGCAGATTTCACCCAGGCAGCAGAAGGAACCCAGTCCGCCGACCCCGCCGCCCAGAGCTTCACCGTGGCCGTGGTGCAGCAGATGGACCACTCCTCCCTGGACGAAATCCGCAACGCCATTGTGGCCCAGCTCAACGCCCTGGCCGACGAAAAGGGCTTTGCCATCACCATCGAAGAATACAACGGTCAGAATGATTCCTCCGTGCTGAACCAGATCGGCGCCCAGGTGGTCTCTGACGGCGTGGATATGATCATCCCCATCGCCACCACCGCCGCCCAGTGCATGGTTACCGCCGCCGACGGCACCGACATTCCCATCGTCTACGCCGCCATCTCCGACCCCGAGTCCGTGGGCCTTACCGGCATTCCCACCGTCACCGGTACCTCCGACGCCCTGAACACTCCCTTCATTCTGGACATGATGCTGGCCGTCCAGCCCGATGTGCAGACCGTGGGTCTGCTGTACTCCAACTCCGAAGCCAACTCCGCCACCCCCATTGCCGAAGCCAAGGCCTACCTGGA
>CALXFW010000198.1 GCA_944387685.1 uncultured Oscillospiraceae bacterium | reverse complement strand
ATCCGGGAACGGGTGAACCGGAGCGAGTGCCCCGAGTGCTTCAAGGGCTTCCCCATTGCGCTGATTGCCGCCGGTTTGCTGGCTCTTTCCTTCATGGGCTTCTCCGGTCTGAGCATTTTCTAAGGAGGGCGAAAGAATGGAAATTTTGATTGCGGTTGCAATTCTGGGCGGCCTGGGCCTAATTTTCGGTCTGGTTCTGGCTGCCGCTTCCAAAGTATTCTATGTAGAGAGCGACCCCCGGCTGGATCAGCTGAACGAATGCCTGCCCGGCGCCAACTGCGGCGGCTGCGGCTATGCCGGCTGCGGTGCTTACGCAGAAGCCGTGTTTAACGGCGAGGCGGAAATCGGCAAGTGCGCCTCCGGCGGCAACGACTGCGCCCAGGCCATGGCTGCCATTATGGGCGTAAAGGCCCAGACCGTCACCCGGAAAGTTGCCCTGGTGCGCTGCTCCGGTGAAAAGATTTACGACGCTGACGGCAACCTGACCAAGGGTGCCAAGGTCAAGGCCAATTACGAAGGCTTCAAGAACTGTCTGGCAGCTTCCAAGGTCGGCGGCAGCGGCCCCCTGTCCTGTAAGTACGGCTGTCTGGGCTACGGCAGCTGCGTAAAGGCCTGCAAGTACGGCGCCATGAAGATCGTCAACGGCGTTGCCCATGTGGACGAAGACCTGTGCGTAGGCTGTATGGCCTGTGCCACGGTATGTCCCCGGCATCTGATTGTGCCGGTGGAGCCGGACCGGAATGTGGTCATCGCCTGCGCATCGTTAGCCAAGGGTGCCGTCACCACCCGCAGCTGCACCGTCGGCTGCATCGGCTGCGGCCTGTGCAAGAAGATCTGCCCCAAGGACGCCATCACCGTCACCAACAATCTGGCGGTTATCGACTACAGCAAGTGCGACAACTGCGGCCTGTGCGCCACGGTGTGCCCCAAGAAGCTGATCAAGGACTCCAATGTGGAGAACCTGGGCGGTCCGGTGGTTCAGTCCCAGAACGGCCCGGCGGTAAACGCCTGACTTTCAAAAAAAATTGCGCCCCAGCCCGGGGCGCAGTTTTTTATGCTTCGTTCTTTCTTTCCACCATCCGGAAGGAATTTTCCACCATGGCAATCATCAGCACCGAAAACACCAGCACATACACCGGCAGCAGCCGAATGCTCACATACCGGGCCAGCAGGCCGAACAGGGGCGGCATGAAGGTGGAGCCGGTATAGGCGCTGGCCATCTGAATGCCGATGATGGCCTGGGAGTTTTTCCCACCGAAGCTGGACGGGGTGGAGTGGATGATGCTGGGGTACACCGGGGCGCAGCCCAGGCCCAGAATCACCAGCCCCGCCAGGGAATTCCAGCTGCCGTCCAGGGGCAGCAGCATACAGCCGATACCCAGAATCATCCCGGCAGTGCCCAGGCGGATCATGTTCCGGTCCCCCAGCCTCTCCGAAATCAGGCCGGAGAGGAACCGCCCGGCGGTGATGCCGATGAAGAACAGGGAGCCGAAGGCGGCGGCAATTTCTTTTGAAATTCCCTTTGCCTCCACCAGATAGCTGCTGGCCCAGAGCATGGCGGTGGCTTCTGCGGCGCAGTAGCCCAGAAAGCCCAGCAGCAGGCTGGGCACACCCCGGATTTTCAGGGCCCCGGAGAGACCCAGCAGTGCACCGCCGGAGGCTTCCTCCTGCTTGGTCTGGTTCACCTTCCACACCGGCAGGGTCAGCAGCAGCACCAGGGCAATGGCGAACTGGATGCCGGATACCATCCGGTAGCCGTTCTGCCACAGGCTGTGGGTCAGGGCCCAGCTCATCACATAGGGGCTGACAATGGTGCCCACCCCCCAGAAGCAGTGGAGCCAGCTCATGTGCCGGGAGCTGTAGTGCAGCGCCACATAGTTATTCAGGGCGGCGTCAATGGCTCCGGCGCCCATGCCGTAGGGAATGGCCCACAGGCAGAGCATCCAGAACCGGCTGGCGGTGGAAAAGCCGAACAGGGACACCGCCGTTAAAAACACGCTGAACACGGTGACGTATTTGGTGCCGAAGCGCTTGGTCACCCGCTCGGACAGCAGACTGGAACAGATGGTTCCCCCGCTGATAATCATGGAGATATAGCCCATGTAGGAGATGGGAACCCCCAGGGTTTCCTGCATGGCGGGCCAGCCGGAGCCCAGCAGGGAGTCCGGCAGTCCCAGGCTGATGAAGGCCAGATAAATCAGGGCCAGAAGCAGCAGATACATTCTCTTTTTCTCTCTTTTCTCAACAGATTCAAATTGTCTCTTTCCGGTTTCCGTCCTGGTCAAAGTTCTTTTTCAGCGCCCGCTCCACGGGCACGATGGAACCAAGCAGCGGAATCAGCTGAAGCAGGCAGATCCAGGTGCCCGCCCACACCGCCCGCTCCTGTCCCAGGGGGACGATGGCCGCCAGCGCCACCGCAGAGACCACCAGCAGGACCAATCCCCAGCGAATCCAAACTCCGGCGCAGACCCGGTGGGCAAAGTCCCAGGTGTCCTGGTTCTTCATGGACCTGGCAGTGCGGTAGCCATAGATGGGATTGATGTTCTTCGGAGGCCGCTTGCGAAACAGCCAGCCGATGGCCACCATGATGACCGGAATCAGCAGGCTTTCCACAGCGATCATCAGCCAAATACCCATGGAGGTTTCTCCTTACCGGACGAAAGACGTGCTCAGGGTGCAGCTCCAGGCCTCCCCCGGCTCCAGAATGGCGGCGGCGGGCTTTTCCTCCCACTTCCGGCTGCCGTTCTCCGGGCTGGGCAGGCTGTGCCAGGGCTCGATGCACACGAATTTGGGCATTCCCGGCTTGCTCCAAATCAAGACATAGGGAAAGCCTTCGATGGTGCACACCACCCCCCGGCCGGTACCCTTCTCGTACAGGCCCAGAGTCTGGGACTGGAGGTTCACCATGCAGTGGCTGTCGTTGGCGAAGAGCTTGTCGTCAATGGGCAGGGTCTGGATGTTGCTGCCCAGGTAGTAGCAGTCCCCGTGCATCAGCCCCAGGGGCAGGTTGTTCACGCACAGGGGAGACTCCGGCTGGGAGAACCGCAGCTCATAGTCTGTGGCCTGGTGCTGATCGTCAAAGGGCACGGCGAAGGCCGGGTGATAGCCGATGCCGAAGGGCAGCTTCTCCTCGTCCAGGTTTTCCACCGTCAGGGTGTGGTGGAGGGTGTCGTTCTCCAGGGTGAAGGTGGACACCAGCCGGAAATCATAGGGGAACCGGGCCAGGGTCTCCGGACAGGCGCACAGCTCCAGCACAATGGTGTCGGCGGTCTGGTCCACAAAGGCGTGCTCCATGCCCCGGGCAAAGCCGTGCTGGCCGGAGGCATAGGTCTTGCCCTTGGCCTCGATGACCCCGTCTACCACCTTTCCCGCGTGGGGGAAGAGGATGGGGGCGTGGTAGCCCCACACCGCCGGGTCTGCCTGCCAGATGTGCTCCACGCCGTCGCACTTGCGCACCACGCTCTTCACCTGGGCGCCCCAGGTGGTGACGGTGACCTTCAGATAGTCGTTTTCCAGTGTGTATTCCATAAGTACCTCCCCATGTTGTCTTTGGTTTTCCTAACATTACCCCAGAAGGGCTTTTCCGCCGAAATAAACCAGCACGATGCCGCCCAGCACAATCCGGTAGACTCCGAAGGCGGCGAAGGAGTGCTTTCGCACATACTCCATCAGGCCCTTGATCACCAGCAGGCTCACCAGGAAGGACACCACGCAGCCCACCGCCAGCACCCCCAGCTCCGTGGCGTTGGTGCTGACCCCGCTGGCCGCAAATTTCAGCAGCTTGATAGCCGAGGCACCCAGCATGGTGGGAATGGCCATGAAGAAGCTGAACTCCGCGCCGGCGCTGCGGCTGACCCCCACGGAGATGGCTCCCAGAATGGTGGAGCCGGACCGGGAGGTGCCGGGCACCAGGCTCAGGCACTGAAACAGGCCGATTTTCAAAGCGGTGGCGTAGTCAATCCGGTGAACGTCCTCAATCCGGCGCAGGTGCTTGCCCTCGTTTCTCCGCTCCACCAGCAGGAAGGCCACGCCGTAGACAATCAGGGCCAGAGCCACCACCACCCCATTGTGCAGGTGTTCGTCCATCCAGTCGTCAAAGAGGATGCCCACCACCCCGGAGGGGATGATGGCCGCCACCACCTTGAACCACAGGTCCCAGGTCTGCTTCTTTTCCCCGGCGGACTTGCTGGGGGAGAAGGGATTCAGCTTGTGGAAGAACAGCACCACCACCGCCAGAATGGCCCCCAGCTGAATCACCACATCGAACATACTCTGGAATTCGTCGGAGACATTCAGAGTGAGAAATTCATTCAGAAGAATCAAGTGTCCTGTGGAGGAGATGGGCAGCCATTCCGTCACGCCCTCCACAATGCCGAACAGTACGGCCTTCAACAATTCCATCATACAATATCCTTTCCAGACAACTTGCCGGATGGGAAAACCTTCCCCCGGCAGCTTCATCATACCCTGAAACAATCCATTTTGCAAGCATGACTTTCCGTTCACAATTTTGGGTTCCAGACTTTACAAATTGTTCACGCCAAATTCCTGTTTTGCGGTATAATAAGGGAAAAAGAAACAAAATAGAAAAGGAGGAATCTGCCATGGCTGTCTCTGTTCTGATCGTGGAGGACGACCGCAACATCGCCGAACTGCTCCAGATGTATCTGGAAAAGGAGGGCTATGCCGTAACCGTGGCCGCCGACGGCGCCCAGGGACTGAGCAAATTCCGGGCCATCAAGCCCGACCTGGTGCTGCTGGACGTGATGATGCCGGTGATGGACGGCTGGTCCGTATGCAAGACCATCCGGGCGGAAGCCCAGACTCCCATTATCATGCTCACGGCAAAAGGGGAGACCGAGGACAAGGTCACGGGGCTGAAATCCGGCGCCGACGACTACATCACCAAGCCCTTCGAGATGAAGGAGGTGCTGGCCCGGATTGAGGCAGTGCTCCGCCGGAGCACCGGGGTCACCGCGGAGAAGAAGGCCCGGCGGCTGGTATTCGACAAGCTGATTATCGATATGGACGCCTTCGAGCTGACGGTGGACGGAAAGAAAATCGACACACCCCCCAAGGAGATGGAGCTGCTGTTCTATCTGGCCTCCTCTCCCAACCGGGTCTACACCCGCAACCAGCTGCTGGACGAGGTGTGGGGCTTTGACTACTTCGGCGACAGCCGCACCGTGGACGTCCATGTGAAGCGGCTGCGGGAGAAGCTGGAGGGCGTCAGCGAAAACTGGAGCCTGAAAACCGTCTGGGGTGTGGGCTACAAGTTTGAGGTCACCGGAGGATGAAAAGCTCCTTTGGCCGCAGCTTCACCACTGCCGCCTCCATTCTGCTGCTGGCGCTGACCATACTGGGAGCCTCCTTTCAGTTTCAGGTAAAGGAATTTCTGGAGGATTCCACCGTGTCCCATCTGGAGCAGGACGCGGGGGTGATTTCCGATCTGGCGGCGGCGTATTATGTCAACGACGGGCTGACCAGCCGGGAATTTCTGCTGAATCTGGATGTGGTGTCCCAGGTCACCAGCGCCGACGCGGTGGTCTGTGACAGCGAGGGCTACATTGTTCTCTGCTCCGACGCCCTGTCGGACTGCTCCCACGAGGGGCTGCAGCTGAACCGGGAATACCTGGAGAAGGTCTACGCCAACGGCTCGGACGCCTCCCGGGGCATCATTGACGGGCTGTATGACGAGGAGCGCTACATCGTCTCCTTTCCCATTGTGAGCATGGGGGAGAACCGGGGGGTTGTGATTGTCTCCACCCCCACCCGGGTGACCACCCAGACCCTGAGCCGGATTTCCAACATCTTTCTCACCGCAGCGGTGTTCGTGGTGCTGATTTCCGTACTGGCGGTGACCGCCTTCGCCCGGCGGGAGAGCAAGCCCCTGCGGGACATGGCCAAAGCCGCCAACGATTTCGCCCACGGCAATCTCACCGCCCGGGTCCGGGTGGAGGAAGGCTGTTCCGAGGAGGTTTCGGAGCTGGCTCTGGCCTTCAACAACATGGCCTCCTCCCTGCAAAAGAGCGAGTACCGGCGGCAGGAGTTTGTGGCCAACGTGTCCCATGAGCTGAAAACCCCCATGACCACCATCTCCGGCTATGTGGACGGCATTCTGGACGGAACCATCCCTCCGGAGCGCCGGGACCACTACCTGCACATCGTCTCCGACGAGACCAAGCGGCTGAGCCGTCTGGTGCGCAGCATGCTGGACATCAGCCAGCTGCAGAAGGAGCAGGGCATTCCCGAGGACAAGAAGGTCCACTTCGACCTGGAGGAATGCGCCGGGCAGGTGCTCATTACCTTTGAAAAGAAAATCAACGACAAGCACCTGAACGTGGATGTGAATTTCCCGGAGCACCCGGTATACACCATGGCCAACCGGGACTACATCACCCAGGTGATCTACAATCTGATCGACAATGCGGTGAAGTTCTGCCCCGAGGGGGGCACCCTGGGCCTGAAAATCCGGGAGGGCAATACCAAGGCCTATGTCTCCGTCTCCAACGACGGGGAGACCATTCCGGCGGAGGAGCTGCCCCTGGTATTTGACCGGTTCCATAAGCTGGACAAATCCCGCTCCCAGAACCGGGACGGCTGGGGCCTGGGCCTGTACATCGTCAAAACCATCGTATGCAGCCATGGGGAGAATATCTCCGTCAGCTCCAAAGACGGCAAGACGGAATTCACCTTCACCATGCCCCTGATTACCTGATCCCTTTTCCCCGAGGTATTCTCTATGGACGGACGCAGACACAACAATCAAATAGACTGGGACGACAGCATTTACGGCACCGGACGGACGGAGCCTCCCAAGCGCCGGGGCGGTCTGGTGGCCATGCTGCTGATTCTCGTTATCTTCCTGTGCGGGGTGATTACCGTCCTGGGAATCCTCAACGTACGGCTGTTCCACCAGCTGAACACGCCCGAGGAGAGCGATCTGCTGATCTCCTTCAGCAGCTGCCAGACAGAGCCTGTGGAAACCCAGGCGGTACTGGAAACCACCCCCGTTCCGGCGGCGGATCAGCAGAACCGCACCGCCACCCTGAATCTGGAAAGCGCCCCGGAGGGGATAGACAGCATTCCGGCGGAGGGCGGCATTCCCCTCCAGGAAATCTATGAAAAGAACATCCCCTCGGTGGCCTCCGTCAGTGTGACCCTGAGCGGCGGCACCTCCACCGGCACTGCGGTGGTGCTCACCTCCGACGGCTATCTGGTGACCAATGCCCATGTGGTTGAAGGCGCCCAGGCCATCTCCGTGCTGCTCACCGACGAGCGGGTGTTCCCCGCCCAGGTGGTGGGCCAGGACGAGCTTTCGGATCTGGCGGTGCTCTACATCGACGCCCAGGACCTGACCCCGGCCCAGTTCGGGGACTCCGCCTCCCTGCGGGTGGGGGATACGGTGGTGGCCATCGGCGACCCCCTGGGGGTGGAATTCCGGGGCACCTATACCGACGGCATCATCTCCGGCATTGACCGGGATGTGGATGTAGGGGGCCGGAGCATGACCCTGATTCAGACCAACGCCGCCCTGAACGCCGGCAATTCCGGCGGACCCCTGATCAACTGCTATGGTCAGGTCATCGGCATCAACACCATGAAAATCAGCGCCTTCACCAGCAAATCCGGCGTGGAGGGCATTGGCTTCGCCATTCCCAGCACCACGGTGAAGGCCATTGTGGACCAGCTCATCGCCCAGGGCTACGTCTCCGGGCGGCCTACCCTGGGCATCACCGGGGAGGCCCTGTCCGCTTTTTATCAGCACTATTACCGGATGCCCGCCGGCCTGTATATCACCCAGATTTCCCCGGACAGCGACGCCGCGGTTCAGGGTGTGGAGGAGGGCGACCTGCTGCTCAGCGTCAACGACACCAGCATCACCACCATGGAGGAGCTGAAGTCTGCGGTGCTGGCCTGCGAGGTGGGGCAGACGGTGGTGGCCTCCTTCTACCGGGGTGGTCAGCAGTACACCCTGGAGCTGACCCTGGCGGAGGACCGGGGATAATCTCATTCGGATCGAGGTAGGAATATGGAACCCATTTATCAGGAGAATTTTGAAATCACCAGTGTTTACGTGGACCGGAACGGGCGGCTGAAGCCCTCCATGATCCTGTACTTTGCCCAGGAGGTGGCCGGCAAGCACTCCACGGAGATGACCCTGGGCTATGAGGCCCTGCGCCAGCGGCGGCTGTTCTGGGCGGTGACCCGGCATCGGGTCCAGATCACCCGGATGCCCACCTTGGGAGAGACCATCCGCATTGAGACCTGGCCCATGCCCACCACCCGGGTGGCCTTCCCCCGGAGCATGGTGGCCTACGACAGCCGGGGCCGGGAATGCTTCCGCTCCATCAGCCTGTGGGTGCTGATGAACCTGGACACCCGGAACATGATTCTGCCGGGCAAGAGCGGCATCAGCGTGGTGGGCACCGTCCGGGGGGACGAGCTGTCCAGCCCCACGGGGCTGATTGCCCGGCCTCTGGGCAGCCGCCGGGAGCGGACGGTGTGCTTCACCGACCTGGACCGGAACGGACATATGAACAACACCCGCTACATGGACTGGGTTGACGACCTGCTGCCCAGCCTGTTCCACGCCCAGCACACCATCAAGGAATTCACCATCTGCTACCTCAGCGAGGCCCGGGAGGGCCAGACCCTGCGGCTGCAGTGGGACCTGATGGAGGACGGCTGCCTGCTGGTGGACGGCTATCGGGACACCGAGGAGGAGAAGGACCACCGGGTGTTCTCCTGCAAGATTCTGTTTGAATAAGGGTTTGACCGGGAGGCGCTTCCTCCCGGTCAGATTTTTATGTAAATTCGGGATTGTTCCACATTCTGGAAGAAAGCTGTGGAAAACTTCCGGCAGCCCTCTCCAAAAACCTTCCCTTTCAACCTCTTATCTCAAATGTTCTGTGGAAAAACCTGTGGAAAATGTGGATAACTTCTGTTGACAACCTTTTGCACCGGCTTTGTTTCCAATGTTATGTCACCCTATTTTTACAAAACACATCCGCCGGCGCTTTCCACGCCGGCGGATGTTCCGCTATTTCATCCGTTTTTCCAGGGTGGCCGCATTCAGGGCGGTGAGATATACCCGGTGAAAGCCGTATTCCGAGGTGAGAACAAAGGATTTCGGCAGATCGTCGCAGGGCACCACTTCTCCCTGGGCCTCGCTTTTCTCCAGAAATTCCCGGGTCCGCCTGGAGGTGGAGGTGTTGTCCAGGTCAAAGATACCCACAACGCTCCGCTCCCGGACGGACATATCGTTTCCGATGGGCAGATACATGGGCTACTCTCCCTTCAGCCGTTTCCACTGGGCCACCGCCAGCTCATCGCAGCGGTTGTTCTTGGGGTTTTCCGCATGGCCCTTGACCCAGTGGCAGCGGACCTGGTGAATCCGGCACAGCTCCAGCAGCCGTTCCCACAGGTCCGGGTTCAGGGCGGGCTTCTTGTCGGACTTCACCCAGCCCCGCTTCTGCCAGCCCACCGCCCAGCCCTTTTCCAGAGCGTCGATGACATACTTGCTGTCGGAGTACAGCTCCACCACGCAGGGCTCCTTCAGGGCCTCCAGCCCCCGGATTACCGCAGTGAGCTCCATCCGGTTGTTGGTGGTGCTGATTTCACCTCCGGACAGCTCCTTTTCATGGCCCTCCCAGGCCAGAATGGCCCCCCAGCCTCCGGGGCCGGGGTTGCCGGAGCAGGCGCCATCGGTGTACAGGGTCACGGTTTTCATGCCTGGGGCTCCTCCTGAGGCTCCTCAGAAGCTACCCGCTCCAGGGATACCACCTGGTTGCCCTCCTCAATGCGCATGACAATCACGCCCTGAACGTCCCGCTTGTAGACGTTGATGGAGGCGGCGGGAATCCGGATGATCACACCGCCGGTTTCAATGAGCATCACATCGTCGGTGTCGCTGACCACCCGGCAGCCGGCCACGTTGCCGGTCTTGGAGGTGATGTTGTAGTTCTTCAGGCCCTTGCCGCCCCGGCTCTGGGGAGTCTTTTCCCCGTTGGGGCCGGTGCGCAGGTATTCCGTCAGCTCGGTACGCTTGCCGTAGCCGTTCTGGGTGACGGTGAGCAGGGTCTTGCCCTCCTCGGCCTTCTCTGCGCCCACCACGAAATCCCCGGGGGACAGCTGGATACCCCGGACGCCGGAGGCCTCCCGACCCATGGGCCGGACGTCGGTCTCGCTGAAGCAGATGGCATAGCCCTGGGCGGTGGCCAGCAGGATGTTGTCGCTGCCGCTGGTGCGGATAACGTTGATCAGGTGGTCGTCCTCATCCAGGGTGATGGCCCGGATGCCCCCCTTGCGGTTGGTTTTCAGGCTCAGGAAGGGAATCCGCTTCACGGTGCCCTTCCGGGTGACCATCATCAGATACTCATTTTCGTCAAATTCCCGGGTGATGACCATGGCGGTGACGGACTCTCCCGCCTCCAGAGGCAGCACGTTCACAATGGCGGTGCCCCGGGCGGTGCGTCCGGCCTCGGGAATCTGGTAGCCCTTGCGGTGGTGGACCCGGCCGGTATCGGTGAAGAAGAGCATATGGTCATGGGTGGAGGCGATGGTCAGGGACTTGACATAATCCTCCTCCTTCAGATTCTGGGCGCTGACCCCCCGGCCGCCCCGGCTCTGGGTGCGGTAGGTATCCACGGGCATCCGCTTGATATAGCCGTCGTTGGACAGGGTAAAGGCGCAGGTCTCCTCCTCAATCAGGTCCTCAATGTCGATTTCGTCCTCCAGGTCCTGAATCAGGGTCTTCCGCTCGTCGCCGAACTTGTCCCGAATCTCAATCAGCTCCTCCCGGAGCAGAGCCTTCAGCTTGCTCTCGTCGGAGAGCAGTTCCAGATAGTATTTGATTTTTTCCAGCAGCTCGTCATACTCCGCCTGAAGCTTCTCCCGGTCCAGACCCTGCAGAGCCTTCAGACGCATATCCAGAATGGCCTGGGCCTGGACATCATCCAGGGAGAACCGGTCCATCAGACGCTGCTTGGCATCGTCGTAGGCGGTGCGGATGATGTGGATGACCTCGTCGATGTTGTCCTGGGCAATGAGCAGACCCTCCAACAGGTGGGCCCGCTCCCGGGCCTTCTTCAGATCGTACTGGGTCCGGCGGGTGAGAATCTGCTCCTGATGGGCCAGGTACTCGTCCAGAATCTGCCGCAGGGACAGAATCTTGGGCTGCTTCTGATCGTCCACCAGAGCCAGCAGAATGATGCCGAAGCTGGACTGCAGGGCGGTCTGCTTGAACAGGTTGTTCAGCACCACCTGGGGATTGGCGTCCTTTTTCAGCTCAATGACCATCCGCATACCGTTGCGGTCGGTTTCGTCCCGCAGGTCGGAGATGCCCTCCAGCCGCTTATCCTTCACCTGGTCGGCGATGTTCTTGATCAGCTGGCGCTTGTTCACCTGATAGGGCAGTTCCGAGACGATGATCCGAACCCGGTCCCGGCTGAATTCCTCAAACTCGGTCTTGGCCCGGATGACAATTTTACCCCGTCCGGTGGCGTAGGCCGCCCGGATGCCGCTGCGGCCCATGATGATGCCGCCGGTGGGGAAGTCCGGTCCGGTGATGTGCTCCATCAGGTCCGCCAGGGTGGCCTCCGGATCATCCAGCACAGCCACGCAGGCGTTGATAACCTCCTTCAGATTGTGAGGGGGGATGTTGGTGGCCATGCCCACGGCGATGCCGGAGGAGCCGTTCACCAGCAGATTGGGGAACCGGCTGGGAAGCACCCGGGGTTCCCTCCGGGTTTCGTCAAAGTTGGGATCCCAGTCCACCGTGTCCTTGTCAATGTCCCGGAGCATCTCGTTGGAGATTTTGGACAGACGGGCCTCGGTGTACCGGTAAGCTGCCGGGGGGTCGCCGTCCACGGAGCCGAAGTTTCCGTGGCCGTCCACCAGCCTATAGCGCATGGAGAAATTCTGGGCCAGACGGACCATGGCGTCGTAAACCGACGCATCGCCGTGGGGATGATACCGGCCCAGCACGTCGCCTACGCAGGTGGCCGACTTCTTGAAGGGCTTGTCCGAGGTCAGGCCGCTTTCGTACATGGTGTACAGGATGCGCCGGTGCACCGGCTTCAGTCCGTCCCGGACATCGGGCAGGGCCCGGCCCACGATGACGGACATGGCATATTCAATATAGGATTTCTCCATCTCCTCCACCAGGTTGCTCTGGGTGATCACCTGGTCGGGGAAACGGATATCCTCCGGATTATAGCTGCGGTTATGTGCCAAAAAGGACACCTCCCATGTTCTCAGATATCGATATTCACCGCGTATTTGGC
>CALXFW010000197.1 GCA_944387685.1 uncultured Oscillospiraceae bacterium | reverse complement strand
AATCTGCAGCTGCAGGGCGGTTTTCATATTCTCCAGTTCCGTCTGCTGCTGCTCCAGCTGGGCCTGGCCCTGGGCAGTCTGCTCCATCAGGGCCGCCGCCCCATCATCCAGCTGGGACTGGGCGCTGCTCATCTGACCCTTGGTTCCCTCCAACTCCTGCTTCTGTTCTTCCAGCTCCGCCTTGGCGTCGTCCAGTTCTCCGTTTACCGCATCTGCAACCCTCTGGTTCACCGCATCGATCATCTCCTGTTCCAGAATCACGTGCAGTTCCCGCTGGATTTTACCGGTGGCCGTAATCCGGGCCACGCCGGCCACGCCCTCCAGCTGGTTCATCAGGGTATCGTCCAGGAATTCCGTCAGGGATATGGTATCCATTCCCTCCATGGACACCGCCGCCACCGCCACCGGCAGCATGGAGGGATTGATTTTCAGCACATAGGGGGTGCCCACCCCGTCCTCCCATCCGGCAGACAGGGCGGTGATCTGCTGCTGAATGTCCACACCGATGGTGTCCATGTTCACGGAGTCCTCAAATTCCAGCATCACCACGCTGGCGTTCTCGCTGGAGGTGGAACTGACCTCCAGGATGTGCTCCAACGTGGACATGGCCTGCTCCATGGGTTTGGTAATCTCCTGCTCCACCTTCTCCGGACTGGCGCCCGGATAGCTGGTCACAATGATGACATAAGGGAAGTCCATATTGGGCAGCAGATCCGGGGTCATCCGGAAATAGGCCACCGTGCCCAGTACCAACACGGCAATCACCGCCACAAAGACCGTCAGGGGTTTTTTTACAGAAAATTTGGACATAACTTGCTCCTACAAACTGAATTCAAGTGGTATTCGCCGGGCAAACTCACCGGGCCAGTGGAAAAGACAGTCTCCCCCGGCGGCGAACCGGGGGAGTTCTCTCTGGCTTCCGGGCAGAATTATCTGCGTTCTTCCTCGGGGACAAAATCCAGGGTAATGGATTTCAGATTGGTGCGCAGCCGGGTGTAGCGCACACCGGCAGAGTCCATCATCCGTTTGGAGGCAAGGGTCGCCATGGAATCGGCATACTTGTCCGACAGATAGTAGACCTCCTTCACCCCGCTCTGGATAATGGCTTTGGCGCACTCGTTGCAGGGGAACAGGGCCACATACAGCTTGCTGCCCCGCAGGTCCCGGCCATTGGCATTGAGCACTGCGTTCAGCTCTGCGTGCACCACATAGGGGTATTTGGTTTCACTGCCCTCCCGCTCCCAGGGGTATTCGTCATCGGAGCAGCCCTTGGGCATTCCGTTGTAGCCGGTGGAAATGATGATGTTATCCTGGGAGACAATGCAGGCCCCCACCTGGGTATTGGGGTCCTTGCTGCGCTTGGCCGCCAGCATGGCGATTCCCATAAAATATTCGTCCCAGCTGATGTACTCCGTCCGTTTCATGGCCCGGCCTCCTTCTGTTTTCCCCTATTATAGCGAAAACCCAGGCCGGGCACAAGCCCCGGGCCTGGGTTTTTTCCAAAAAACTTATTCAAAGAAATCCTTCAGGGTATCAATGAATTTCTTTCGCTTGGGGGTTTCCTCCATGGAGCCGTCCAGCTGCCGGAGCAGGTCCTTCTGCTCCTTGGTCAGATGGGTGGGCGTCTCCACCACCACGGTGAAGCGGTGGTTGCCCCGGCGGCGGGGATTTCCCACCTCGGGGATGCCCTTCTCCCGGAGGACAAACTCCCGGCCCGTCTGGGTGCCTTCGGGCAGGTCAAACTTCACCCGCCCGTCCAGAGTGGGTACCTCAATCTCCGCGCCCAGGGCCGCCTGGGTGAAGGTAATGGGCACCTCACAGAGCACATCGCAATCCTCCCGGGTGAAAATCGGGTGGCGCTTGATGTAGATTTCCACCAGCAGGTCGCCGCTGACGCCGCCGTTGCTGCCCACGCAGCCTTCGCCCCGGACCCGGACGCTCTGTCCGGCATCCACACCGGCGGGAATCTTGACCTTGACCCGCTTGGTCCGGCGGACCTTGCCCTTGCCCTTGCAGGTGGTGCAGGGGGTCTTGATGACCTTGCCCTTGCCGCCGCAGCTGGGGCAGGTGGTGCTGGACTGCATCTGCATACCCATGAAGTTCTGCACGGTGCGCACCTGGCCGGTGCCCCGGCACTGCTGGCAGGTCTCGATAACCCCATCGGCGGAACCGGTGCCGTTGCAGGCGGAGCAGTTCTCAATCCGCTGGGCCGCCACTTCCTTCTCGCAGCCGAACGCGGCCTCCTCAAAGGTCAGGTCCAGGCGGGCCATGACATTTTCACCCCGGCGGGGGGCATTCTGGGCAGAGCCTCTGCGGCTGCCGCCGCCGAAGAACTCCCCGAAAATATCGCCCAGGTCGCCGAAGTCACCGAACCCGCTGAAGCCCGCGCCATATCCTGCGCCGCCGGCCCCCGCTCCGAAGTTGGGGTCCACACCGGCGAAGCCGAACTGATCGTAGCGCTGCCGCTTGGTCTCATCGGACAGCACCTCGTAGGCCTCGCCTATTTCCTTGAACTTTTCCTCCGCAGTTTTGTCGCCGGGGTTCCGGTCCGGGTGGTATTTCATGGCGTTTTTGCGGTAGGCCTTTTTGATTTCCTCGGCGCTGGCGTCTTTCTTGACCCCCAGCACCTCATAATAGTCACGCTTGTTTTCTGCCATACGCTCCAATCTCCTATTCATCAGCCAAAAGCCCCGGCGCTGTCCGGAGCCTGGGGAAGCGGATTTCCTCCGGAATACACCAAGAAGGGGCGGCTGTCCGCCGCCCCTTTTCCGGGGTCATTAGTCAACGGTCTCGTAGTCCGCATCCACCACGCCGTCGTCGCCGGGCTTCTGGTAGCCGCCGCCCTGGGCAGCACCGCCGTCCTGGGGACCGGCCTGCTGATACAGCTTCTCGCTGACCGCGTAGAAGGCCTTCTGCACTTCCTCGGTGGCAGCCTTGATGGCGGCGATATCGCTGCCCTTGTTGGCTTCCTTCAGCTTCTCCACAGCGGCCTGGATGGAGGCCTTCTCGTCGGCGGAGATCTTGTCGCCCAGCTCGTTCAGAGTCTTTTCGGTCTGGTAAACGGTCTGGTCGGCCATATTGTGGGTGTCTACCTCTTCCTTGCGGGCCTTGTCCTCAGCGGCATACTGCTCGGCTTCCCGGACAGCCTTGTCGATGTCCTCCTGGCTCAGGTTGGTGGAGGCAGTGATGGAAATCTGCTGCTCCTTGCCGGTGCCCAGGTCCTTGGCGGAAACCTTCACGATGCCGTTGGCATCGATGTCGAAGGTGACCTCGATCTGGGGCACGCCACGGGGCGCGGGAGCGATGCCGGTGAGCTGGAACCGGCCCAGAGTCTTGTTGTAAGCGGCCATCTCCCGCTCGCCCTGGAGGACATGGACCTCAACGGAGGTCTGGCCGTCCGCAGCGGTGGAGAAGATCTGGCTCTTGTGAGTGGGGATGGTGGTGTTCCGGTCGATCAGACGGGTGAACACGCCGCCCATGGTCTCAATGCCCAGGGACAGGGGGGTGACGTCCAGCAGCAGGATGTCCTGCACATCGCCGGTGAGCACGCCGCCCTGAATGGCAGCGCCCACAGCCACGCACTCGTCGGGGTTGATGCCCTTGAAGCCTTCCTTGCCGGTGATGCTCTTCACCGCATCCTGCACGGCGGGGATACGGGTGGAGCCGCCCACCAGCAGCACCTTGTTCAGGTCGGAGGCACTCAGGCCCGCGTCGGACATGGCCTGACGGACAGGCTTCATGGTCCGCTCCACCAGATCGGCGGTGAGTTCATTGAACTTGGCCCGGGACAGGGTCACATCCAGATGCTTGGGGCCGGTGGCGTCGGCGGTGATATAGGGCAGGTTGATGTTGGTGGAGGTCACGCCGGACAGCTCGATCTTGGCCTTCTCGGCAGCCTCCTTCAGGCGCTGCATGGCCACCTTGTCGCTGGCCAGGTTGATGCCCTCGGTCTTCTTGAACTCGGCAACCAGGTAATCCATGATTCTCTGGTCGAAGTCGTCGCCGCCCAGGTGGGTGTCGCCGGCGGTAGCCAGCACCTCAATGATGCCGTCGCCGATGTCCAGGATGGACACATCGAAGGTGCCGCCGCCCAGGTCATAGACCATGATCTTCTGCTCGGTTTCCTTATCCAGGCCATAGGCCAGAGCCGCAGCGGTGGGCTCGTTGATGATCCGCTTCACGTCCAGACCGGCGATCTTGCCGGCGTCCTTGGTGGCCTGACGCTGGGCGTCGGAGAAGTAGGCGGGAACGGTGATGACGGCCTCGGTGACCGGCTGGCCCAGATAGCTCTCGGCGTCGGCCTTCAGCTTCTGCAGCACCATGGCGCTGATCTCCTGGGGGGTGTAGCCCTTGCCGTCGATGGTGACGTGGTAGTTCTCACCCATATGACGCTTGATGGAAGACACGGTGCGCTCGGCGTTGGTAACCGCCTGACGCTTGGCCACCTGGCCAACCATCCGCTCGCCGGTCTTGGAGAACGCCACCACAGAGGGGGTGGTGCGGTTGCCCTCGG
>CALXFW010000196.1 GCA_944387685.1 uncultured Oscillospiraceae bacterium | reverse complement strand
GCATCTTCCTTGGAGATGGCTTCCTTCAGGGTCTTGGGGCAGTTGTCCACCAGATCCTTGGCGTCCTTCAGGCCCAGGCCGGTAGCGGCACGGACAACCTTGATAACGCCCAGCTTGGAAGCGCCGGCGCTCTTCAGGATGACGTCGAACTCGGTCTTCTCCTCAACCTCAACAGCGGCAGCAGCGGCGGGAGCAGCAACAGCAGCGGCAGCGGCGGAAACACCGAAAACCTCTTCCAGGGTGTGGACCAGTTCGGACAGCTCCAGAACGGTCAGTTCCTTAACCTGCTCAACCAGAGCAGTGATCTTTTCACTAGCCATGATAATATCCTCCTAAAAGTATATGTGTTTTAATGTTGGAAATCTCGCAGGGCGGATTACACTTCTGCGGCGGGAGCGGAGCCGTCCTTCTGCATCCGGATCTGATCCAGAACAAAGGCCAAGCTGGAGATGGGAGCCAGGAAGGTACCCAGGACAGAAGCCACCAGAGCATTCTTGCTGGGCAGTTCACCGAAGCCGTTGAGCTGGTCGGCGGACAGAACAGAGCCTTCCACAATGCCGCCCTTGATGGCGATCTTGCAGGTCTTGTTCTTCTTGGCAAACTCGCAGACGATACGAGCGGGAGCGATGGGGTCGCCAGTGGTGGAAGCCATAGCGGTGGTACCGTTCAGAACCTCAGAGAAATCGTAACCGGCATTCTTGGTTGCGAAATTGGTCAGGGTGTTCTTAACGACGGCGTATTCCACGCCGGCCTCCCGGAACTGCTTACGCAGCTCGGTGTCCTGAGCAACGGTGATACCCTTGTAATCAACAAAAACCACGGAAGAAGCTTCCTTGATTTTGCCGGTCAGGGACTCCACAACGGCCTTCTTGCTCTCAAGAACCTTAGCGTTGGGCATGATATTCACCTCCAAAAATAAATGTGTCTTCCTGCCAGAAGACAGAAAGACACGCATAAACAAATTCAGCGCACCTCGGCAGGACTTATGGTGAAACCGCCTGCTGTCTTTGGCAACTTGTGTATGATAGCACATTATGTCAGGTTTGTCAAGCTTTTTTATAGAAACCTGTAGGATAATATGGTATGCCCGTTCTTCAGAGGGTACGGTTTGTATGCTGCTGAATGAGACGCATTCCGGCACCCAGGAGCCGCCGGGCGGGATTCCCTTTCAATACAGACAGCATTTTTTTAACGGTGGCTCCCCGTTTGGCTGCACGAAAAAGGAGAGATCTTCTGGGATGCGGGGAGACAGGCCTACGGGAATCAGCGGTTTCGGGAAGCAGTCTGTCCATGGACTCTGGTTTACAGACCATGCAGGCTTCCACCTGGTCAAGCATCCACTGTCCCTTCTCTGAGTTTATCAAGACCACAGAGGTACCGAAATCATCATCCATTTCGGGCAATACGTCATCAATTCCCCATGCGTCCCCCAAGGTGAGATCAGACGCTCTTGGGAAAGCCTTAAAGCGGCAGCTGTGACAGGCCGGACGGAGGCAGATATTTTCCAGGAACAGACGCATGAAGGCATCTTCATCATGACTTTGACAGTATGTTTTACCGTTTTTAAAGGATATTTTCATGGAGAATTGCTTCCAACCTGTACTTTTTTCCCGAAAGCTTACCGACTTGACGGAGCTGCCGTGAATGCGGCACTGATCGGAAAGATATGCTTTCCAGATTGCAGGGGAAGGGACCCCATGACAAAGTACATCCATCGTGTATAAATTGGGATAATCCCGGTGAAGAAAAGCTTTTAATCCCGCAATCTGGCAGGCCACGCCGGTGAAAAGGACCATTTTTCCAGATTTCAGAAGGATTTCTGCGTTACGGAAGGTATCTTCCGTTCTGCTTTGCACGTACTTGCTGCCACGCAGAGCGTTCAATGACTCCGTCGAGGCAACCATTTGATGCCGAACAGAGAAGTCCGCATCAAAAGCAGCGCCAAAAATCACACCGCCTTGTTCCAAAATGCGTTGTGCAATGAGAGAAAAAATACCCCCGGAGGAACTGGACTGGCGAATATCAGAATCTGTGGCATATGCGGCAAACGCAGGAACATTGGAAGCTGACTGAGGCATTTTCAATTCCATGGGGCATACTTGATTGCAGGCATTGCAATGTACACAGGCGGAAAGCTGCACGGTGGGATACAAAAAACCCTCGGCATCGGGCTTCATGGTAATACAGCCTCTGGGACACGTTTGGGCACACGCGCCACAGCCGCAGCAGGACGTTTTCTCAGAAATGGCAATCAATTTTCTACCTCACACACGAATGTCAAGAAATATGTCGTCGAAGAAAGCAAATGCTTCGTTTCGGCAGCCGTACAACACATGAAATCCCTCTGTGTAATTTCCATTTTCTGCCAGGTCCGGGATCTGATCATCCCATGCGAAACACGCTTCCAAATGAAATGTATTGACAAGAGTCTTCAGCCGGCTGCCCATGCTGTCGCCGTTGGGTGAAATCCGCTGAAAAATGACAAGTGGCCGATGAAACAGGAAAGAAAACACGCTGCCGTGAAAAGAGTCTGTATAGACGGTATGTGCGTGATCAATCAGGTATAGAAACTCGTCGGGACCTATATCATAAAATGGGCTGGCAGGATCCATCAGGTCGATAATCTCACACCCTTGCATACGTGCACTTTGTTCCACAGCAGATCGACGCTCTGGGGAAACTTTGCCCAAAAAATAGAGCAAGCTGTATTGACCTGGCAGGGGAGACGAGGGCTGGGAAAAGATGTGCGACCAGGAATCATGGTCCAGCAGCAGCGTGGGATCAACCAATACCTGTGTATCCCGGCGGCTGGTCAGCATTTCAACAACATCTTTTCCTTCGGTTTCACGCAGAGAGAGTTTCCCCATATGGGCCAGACCACATCGAATGTCATTCTGATACTGCTGGGGAATATGGTCTATGCCAAAGCTGGCAGCGTAAGAAAATGCGGAATCCCTGGAAGAAAATCCCAAATAGTTGAATTGCCCTTGCCGGTAAAACAGCGGGTTCCATATTTGGTCGCTTCCCGCGCAGTAAAAATCGCATCGATCAGAGGGGATGATTGTGGTATTCGGCACATTGCACCAGTAAAAACCCTTGCTCATATGAATGTACCGGCGATTAAATTGGAGGAGTTTGGCCTTGCGTTTTTTTCCCAGAATTCGGTTCAGCGCAGGGGAGTCGGCGAGAGGGGAGCATTGCCGAAGATTAGCCTGAAAGCTTTCCAATTTTGGCTTGTTTCGAAGAGTAATCACTTCATCTGCGTACTTCAGAAGAACGCACTGAAGCGCATAATTCTGTAGTCGGTTTCCCAAATTGTCTGTGTCGCAAATCGTTACAATGCCGATTTTCACAATTTCATCTCCCACTTCTGGAAAAAATATATTACGTATGCATTCAGTATACTATCTCTTATCCGAAAAAGCAATAACTTGTGAGAAAAAACGGTAAAAACAAGACAAAAGAAAAACCCCGGATGCATTCGCATCCGGGGAAAATACAGAAACCAATTTACAGGTACTTGGCGGTGGAAACCTTTACGCCGGGGCCCATGGTGGAAGCCACGGTGCAGGACTTGATATACTGGCCCTTGGCAGCGGCGGGCTTGGCCTTCACGACAGCCTTGACCAGGGTGTCCATGTTCTCAGTGAGCTTCTCGGCACCGAAGGAAACCTTGCCGATGGGGCAGTGGATGATGTTGGTCTTGTCCAGACGGTACTCCACCTTACCGGCTTTGATCTCCTTGACGGCAGCGCCCACGTTGGGGGTCACGGTGCCGGCCTTAGGGGAGGGCATCAAGCCCTTGGGGCCCAGAACCTTACCCAGACGGCCAACGATGCCCATCATGTCGGGGGAAGCGACCACAACGTCAAAGTCGAACCAGTTTTCCTTGGTGATCTTCTCCACCAGGTCCATGCCGCCGACATAGTCGGCGCCGGCTTCCTTGGCCTCGTCGGCCTTGGCGTCCTTGGCGAACACCAGCACCCGGCGGGTCTTGCCGGTGCCGTTGGGCAGAACCACAGCGCCGCGAACCTGCTGGTCAGCGTGACGGGAGTCAACACCCAGCTTGATGTGCAGCTCGACAGTCTCGTCGAACTTGGCGGAAGCGCCCTTCACAACCAGATCCAGGGCTTCGGTGGGATCATACTGAACGGAGCGGTCAATCAGCTTGGCGCTCTCCTGATACTTTTTGCCTCTAAACAATGTTATATCCTCCTTATCGTGGTATTGCGGAAAAATCCTCCCACAGTTCCGGGATCATCTTCCCGGACAAGCAAAAATCAATCGACGACGGTAACGCCCATGGAGCGGCAGGTACCGGCAACCTGGCTTTCCGCTGCCTCCAGAGTGGGGCAGTTCAGGTCGGGCATCTTGGTCTTGGCAATCTCAGAAATCTGAGCCTTGGTGATGGTGCCGACCTTGGTCTTGTTGGGGACGCCGGAGCCCTTCTCCAGACCGATGGCCTTCATGATCAGCATGGGGGTCGGAGGAGTCTTGGTGATGAAGGTAAAGCTGCGGTCAGCGTAGACCGTGATAACAACAGGAATCTTGTAGCCTTCCATATCCTTGGTGCGGGCATTGAATTCCTTGATGAAAGCGGCGATGTTCACACCGTGCTGACCCAGAGCGGGGCCGACAGGGGGAGAAGCAGTCGCCTTCGCAGCGTTGATCTGCAGTTTGATGATGCCAGTGACTTTCTGTGCCATAATAAGCACCTCCTGAATAAGATGTGGTAATATGCGCCCGAGCGCATGTCTTGCGGGGCTTTACGCCCCTCCCACGTTCCGATCGAAAATCGATCCGATGCGTTTATTGGGATACAACCTCCACTTGATCGAGTTCAAACTCCACGGAGGTTTCGCGGCCAAACATGGAAACCAGAACATTGACCGCATTGTTGTCCACGTCGATGCTGTCCACAGTACCGGTGAAGGAACTCAGCGGGCCGTCCAGAATCCGGACGGTATCGCCAACGGTGTAGTTGACAATGATTTCCTTCTTCTCCACGCCCATGGCATAGACCTCGTCCTCCGTCAGGGGAGTGGGATCGTTGCTGGACGTGCCGACAAAGCCGGTCACACCCCGGATGTTGCGGATGACGTGCCAGGTGTCATCGCTGTAAACCATCTTTACCAGCACATACCCAGGATAGACCTTCCGGTCATAGGTTTTGCTGACACCGGACTCCGTAATCTCGGTGACGGTTTCCAGGGGAATGGAAACGGCCAGAATCTGATCATGGAGGGAGCGGGATTCGACGGTTTTCTCGATGGTGGCTTTCACCGTGTTCTCATAGCCGGAGTAGGTATGCACCACATACCATCTTGCAGTTTCAGCCATGACAGCGCCTCTTAGTGGAAGACGCTGATCAGAGCGTCAATACCGACCTGAGCCACAAAATCGAACAGCCAAATAAAGACTCCGACGGCGATCACGCAGCCGACGACGATGGCGGTGTTCTTCAGAACCATCTGGGGGGTGGGCCAGACAACCTTCTTCAGTTCGCTGCGCAGCTCCCGGAAGTACTTGCCGACCTTGCCAAAGGTTCTTTTGAACCAATTTTCCTTTTTGACATCAGCCATGATGGGGACGCCTCCTTACTTGGTCTCGTTGTGAACGGTGTGCTTCTTGCAGAATCTGCAATACTTCTTCATCTCGAGACGGTCGGGGTCGTTCTTCTTGTTCTTCATGGTGTTGTAGTTTCTCTGCTTGCACTCAGAGCATCTCAAAGTGACCTTTACGCGCATAACGGCACCTCCTTAAACAATTGCCTCCCTGTATCACCCCGTCTAGAAAAAATTTAGGCAGCGGCCAACTACAAATTACCGCTCCGGGGCTGAAAAAAGCGCAGAAAAAAGCCCTTTTTCACAGGTAGAATCATTCTAGCACAGGGGGGGTGGAATGTCAACATCTTTTTCACCGTTTTTTGGGGAATTTTCCCCGTGACCCAGGGAAAACGGAAACTCACGAATCCTTGTTGTTGAAGAAGAACAGCAGGAACCGGAATAGACCAATCCCAGCCAGAATCAACAGAACCAGCAGAGAAACCATGCCCTCCCATGTGGAGAAAAAAGCCGTTCTTCCCGGCAGAATGACAATGGCAAAGACAGCCAGCCCGGCCAGGAGCAGCCAGAAATTATGGAGGAATTTCAGAATGCTTTTTCTTCCATGGGGCATATCCGGCTCCAGCGCTTCCGGGTGCTTTGCGGTGCACCGGATCACGGCGGTGGGAATCCGGGAGACGTGGGTGTACAGTCGTTCTGCTGTATAGTCGATGCCTTCCAGGGTGAACTCCGGGTACATTCCCTCCCGGGTGATGGTGATATCCAGCTTGTTTTTATCGGCGAAAGCCAGCAGGGCATTGGTAAATTCCCGAGGCGTTGTGATGGGAGTATCCGGCGTAAAGGTAAAAGCCGCTTTTCCCAGTGCCTGGGACATGGCCTGATAATCCTTGCGCCATTGGGTAAAAAGATGACGCAGGTTGTCCGGCTGCTCCATCTGGAGCAGGACCATATCAATATCCGCTTCCTCCGTGCCCATTGCCCGGCAGAACCGGATGGCAGTCTGAGCACCTTTGATCTTTTCACGCAGGCGAGTTTCCTGGGCTTCCATGGCAGATTTCAGAGCCAGATCCCCTGTGAGTATTTTCTGAATCTCCTCCAGGGGCAAGTCCACCATCCGGAGGGCACGGATGTACTTTAATTTCTGAATGTCCTCACGGGAATAGTCCCGGTAATCATTTTCCGGATTGCGGGCAGGCCGAATCAGCCCCTTCTGTTCGTAAAAGCGAATATTCCGTTTGGAGACGCCGGTGCACCGTTCTGCTTCCTTGATATTCATATGGATTCCTCCTTCTGCCATTACTGTAGCCTATGCACCAGGTGGAATGTCAAGGCTTTTTTTCGGAGATGAGGGAAATTATGGATTGGTGATGCAGTTAATTTGATCTGCCAGCTCAAAAGCCGGGAGCGCAATCTCTCTTTATCACGCAGTTCGGACAGCCCGGAAAAACTTCGGGGCGCCTACACGGGCCATGAAAAAGTCCATAGCGATTCCCCTTTGCGGGATGCTTCCTGATCTAACCAGCTGCCATTGGTGACCTTAACCGAAAAAAGGCTTGGCATTCATGGTTCCTGCAATCTTTTGAAAATGCTATGTGTGCTCTACCAGAAAAGCGTACGTTCCGGTTTCGTAGGGAATCCGGTAAATGACAAACACCTCGCTCTCGGAGTCAATCCATGCCGTTTCCAGGGAGAAGACGCCTCTGTTATCAGCAGATAGCGTGTAGGTATTGACGGTTACGGAATCGCCTATGTGGATTTCCTCTGTTACGGAGAGGGGACTGTTTACCGGTTCTGAAAATCCGAAGACAATGGTGCCGGAATCCGGAATGTTCAATTGGCACGAAGGCAGCAGGTCCATGTTTTGGGAATCGGATTCTTCCTCGAACCACAGGGGCATACAGACGAATCCGCCAATGAGTCCTCCGAAACGCGCATCCATTCCTCGGACTGTCAGGGTATCAATCCGGCTCAGCTTCCAGCGCTGCTGCACGGTATCCGTCTGAAGAAACTCCAGAAGAACTGTTCCGTCGTCATCCGCCTGTATTCGATAGGCCTCGTCTTTGGAGAGCCAGGTCCCGGTTCCGGAATTTTCGGGAACGGCCTGAAGCACAAAAGTACAGATTGGCTCCTGCTCCTCGTCGGGGAAGGGAGTATGGTAGAACAGAAGCGCATCCTCCGGGGAGGTTTTCAGGTAAATCAGGGGGAGTTCCGCCTCCGGGTCTCCCAACAAAACCGATTCCACCCGGTAGCGGTGTCCGAAGGGATTTTCCCCCGTGAAGGCTGGCGCAGCTTCGGCTTCCATACGCAGATATTCCTGCCGTGCGGGATAGGCTGCCAATGCAATCACGCAGATCAGGAACAGACCATACCGCCAGGAAGCGCAGTCCCGGACCGTAATCTGGGAATCCTGCTCCCAGCACAGTTTTTCTCCCGCCATGGCGGAGGCAAGGCTCCGATACTGAAAATATTCACCCAGAAAGGGAAAGCCAAATCCCAAGCCATACTGCATTACCCCAAAGGTCCTGTCCATGGCTTTCCGATAATTTAGCCGTTTCCCGTCCAAAGCAGATACGGAAATGCCGAATATCCATTTTCCCGGCGTCGTTTTTATGGAGCAAAGCATCACCGGCTCCAATAAAAGCATCAGAATCAGACTCAGAAGCAAAAGGAGAATCCCATGGAAAGGCTGCTGAAGTACAGAAGGGAAAAACAGGTAAATCAGTAGACCATAAAGCGAAAAGTCCAGGGTTCTGGCCCAGAACCGCTGCCACGGGAGCCGGGAAGGGACCGTTTCCGAAGAAAATTCTGACGTGTCCAGCATGGACAAATAGCGGTCTGGATTCAGTTCCTGGAAATCCTCCGAGGCTGTGATGATTTCTTGGATGATTTTCTCCTGCACACGGATTTGGCTGTGCTTGCCCTGAAAGCCGGCAACCTGCGCGCAGAGTGCCTGGGTAAGGGATTCCTTTCCCTGGGATACATCCCGGATTGTCTCAATGGGAACATCCAGCCCGCGCAGAAGTTTGATTCGCTTCAATGCCTCCGCGTGAGACTGCCCGTAGACACGGTAACCATTGCTGGATCGGTCGGGGGAAATTAACCCCTGTGCTTCATAGAACCGGATGTTGGTTTTGGGAATGCCGGTCAATTGCTCCATGTCCTTGATTGTCATGGCGTGTCCCTCCTTTCTATTTTCCATATTATAAAGGTTCCAGCCGCTGGAATGTCAAGAGATTTCTTTTCAATAAAGCAAACCGGGACTCCAAACGGAGCCCCGGCTGATATTTGTACTTCCCATTCCAGGCGGCTGATTGGGGACGGCATTACCCAGCAGGATAAAGCACTGTTCCATCGATGAGCAGGAGATGCTCCACCTCATCCAAAGAAACGGAACGTTCCAAATTCCAGTCCTCCTGGCAGCTGGTATTGCTTTGATCCAGGGCGTAGCCTCTGTCCGGATGCAGGGGGATGGAACTTCCGTCTTTCAGAACCACCTGTGGATCAACTTTCTCCCGCCAGGAGAAGAAATTTACCTCTCCCAAAGGCTCATCCATGAGAATGCGCAGACTATTGGTGTACAATGTGATGGACCGAACGGTGGCGGTACCCCAGTCATCGGACCCGTCAGCCGTTTCCCCCACAATGGCTGGCAGCTCTGCGGGGGCGGAGAGGAACTCCAGGCTTTGGTAGTTACTGCCCGGGTCGAAAGTGAAGTCGAATTTCCATACCGTGTCGGTTTTCCACAGATATTCGTGCTGCTCCAGGGTGTTATTATAGGTTTGCTGGTACATCTGACCCAGCGTTAAGGTCCACTGGGCACCGGCCTCCATATTTTCCTCCGGCTCCTGCTGGGACCACTCAATGACATACTCCAGGGTGTTGTCCAGGCCGTCCCCGTCGTCCTGCTCATGGGCGCTCAGATTGGAAGGGTAGGGAGCATCTGCACATTGCAGAAATTCTTCTCCAAATCCCAGTCCCCAGTATTTTTTTCCATTCTCTTCTGACACCGGCTTTCCGTCGGGAATGGTGATACCCAGAACAATTTTCCCTTTGTTTCCGTCGGAAACGGCGGATTTCAGTTCCACAGTGTACCCGTCTATGGTCTGGGAGCGCTGGGTGCTGTCATACCCTTCCGGCAGACCAGACAGCAGGGCCGGGTCCCCGGGAACCGGGTCCAGGGTGAAGTCTATCACATCCAGAAGCTGCTCCACCTGCCGGCGGTTCATTTGGTTTTGGGAATACTGGTTGTCGGTGTAAATGGTTTTGGCGGTCTGGATGGTTAGGGAGACCATGGCGTCCCCACGGTCGTAGATGGCGTAGCATTCCCAGTATTCGGGGCTGTAGAGAATCAGGAAATTCTCCCCGGAGGAAGTGGTGTGGTTCCATTCTTCCCAGGTGCCCGGGTAGTCCAGGATCAAAACGCCGTCATCCAGAACCTCTTTGCAGCTGAAGGTGCAGGTGACGTAGGTGTCGTATGGCCACCGGTCCTCTCCGGCTTCCATCTGAATGTTGCAGAAGACGGTAAAATATCCGCTTTCGTAGTAATCTACGCTCAGATCGTTGAGTTTTGCCGGAACGCCGGGACGCAGAACGGTTTCCAGTCCCAGATAATCCAGAATGCCCTTCTGCCCCTGGGCGACCACCCGGGCGCCGATGGGCCGCAGGTCATACTTGTCCAGAATTTCTTCCAGCTTGTCCACCATCTCCTGAGAATACACCTCATAGTGCTCATACTCCGCCGGGAAGAGAAGTGTCTCCTCCAAGTCATAGTCCCGGGCATGAGAAACTGCAAACTCGTTCCATTCTTTCGCTGCCTGATAGCGCTTGGAATCCTCCGGACCGCTGGTGGTCAGCACCTGTTGGGGAATGGTTCCCATTTCATTTTCTTCCGATAATTTTACCCAGGGCATATCGTAGATTTCCCGGTCCGCTATCCGCAGCTGCTGCCGGTGAAGCACATACAGAACGCCGCAGCCCACCAGCACCGAGGCCAGGGTGATCACAGCAGCCACCAGCAAAAATCTCCTGCGGCTGCCCGGACCGCCGATATCCTGGCTGCGGTAGAAATTCCGGACTGAAAATTCTCCGTATTCCGCCTGTTCGATTTGCTTATCCTCGATGTGCTGCATAGCACCAAACAAATCTTTCCCATTCATACTGGGATTCCCTCCTTTTTCAAATATGTGGCCAACTTCTTCCGAATCCGATGCATTCGGGCCACCAGGGCGCTTTCCGGGATTCCATAACGCCGGGCAATTTCTTCCAAGGAATCACCAAACCAGTACCGCCTAACAAATATCATTTGGTTTTCCTTGGGCAGCGTTTTCAGAAATGCGTTTAGGATTCTGCCCAGTTCCTTTTCCTCCAGATGAAGGTCCCGATGACTGTCAGGGATGCACTGTTCCATTTCCTGAGTCAGAGAGACAACCTCCGTCTTTCGCTTTGCCGCATTGAGCCAATCCAATCGCGTCAGGGACAAGTTCCGGCAGATTCGGGCCAAATAAGAGAATAGGCAGTTGGGCAGGGTGGGTGGGATGGCGTTCCAAGTGCGCAGATATGTGTCATTGACGCACTCCTGCGCATCCTCCCGGCAGCGCAGGATATTGTCTGAGATTCGAAACAGGCGGACACCGTACACGGCATCGGTCTGCGAAATGGCATCCTCATCCCGGTCAAAGTACATTGCAATGATTTGTTTATCGTCCAAATTGTGTCACCTCCATTGTGCTTATCGTTCTCACCCTGTATGACGGGAATGAGCAAAGAAGATTACGCTCTTTTTTGCATTTTTGATTCCACTTTTCTTTTTGCGTAAATCCTGATGGAGTGCTGCGGTCCGCCAAGGTATGACGGGGATGCCTGTTCCAGCCCTCCGATGGCAGACAATGACGAGGGGAATATTTCTGCAAACAGTAAAATATTTACAAGCCTGCCGGTTTCCTGTATAATCCGTAATATACATGGAGTGATTTCCCTGCAAGAAAAGACATACATGGGAGAAATCCCGTATTCTTTGGCCCCTTTCAGGTCATCTGCAAACGTGCAGAAATGGGCTTGTTTGTAAGGTGTTGGGAATGGAATATCAGAACGAAGGGAAGACTGTGCAAATTGATTTAACATATTCATTTGGGAATAATCCTGTCCGGATGAAAGCGTCTGTCCACCTTGAGAGCGCGGTTTATGACGGGGTGTCTGGAGTTAGAAACATTCGTGGAATTTTGGCAGCCGTCCTCTTTTTCGGCTGTTCGAAGGGGGAGAACCAACTGTAGATTTAAGCAGGGCCATGTTTACAAAACAGGACAGGTGTTAACCGGTCAATTTCTAAGATGTGATACCTATTCTCTCAATATCGTGCCCCATGAATTTTATCAGTTTTGTAAAGAGCATGGGCCATGGATTGATTTTTGAACCAGTAAGAACCATTTGGCATAGGGAAAAGTAATTTTGGAAAATCACAGACGACTGCAGTTTAGGAGGGATCCTATGAAAATCGGCCCATGCAAAAACGAACTTGTTGCGTTTGTTGTGTTTTTGGTGTTTCCATTTGCTATGTTTGGGATATTTTATAACGCCTTCGAGATTGGAACCCATTCCGCCACCGAGGATGCTCTATTACTTACGTTCATAATTATTTTTTCTGTTGCGAGTGGAGCGTGGATTGTCGGCTCGATCATATACTTTGGACGAACCATTATTTTGGATTCCGAAGGGTGCTGCTTCTCTTTCCGCGGTTTCGAAAAGAAATTCCGTTGGGAAGAATTGGATATTCAATATTATGAAAATGACCACAGTCACAGCCGCCTCGGCAACCGCGAAGCCGATGGTCCCGGCATTCTCATCAATGTCAAAGGCAGAAAGTATCGTTCGAAACTGCCTGCAATGACATACTGCTATTTCTTCCATCCAATGACCAGCGTATTTCTCCGCTTTCGGAAGCCTTTGGATGACCTTGACCCGTGGAAACATTCGATCACGGTTCTCGGCTATGCCATCAAGCGGGAGGAACTGCTGGCTGTTTTGAAAGAACTAGGCCAATGCCCGGAAGTGTCGGAAAAGGAACGTGTTTTAACCAAATGACAAATGAAATTTTGTATTGGACCAACAACTAACATTGGGGGGTTGACAATGGGCACATGGGGACATGGGCTGTACGACAATGATACTTCACTGGACGTAAAGGATCAGTTTGAGGAAGAACTCCACCGTGGGAAAACCGTGGAAGATATTACACAGCTAATGATAAACGACTACGAATGCAATCTGGACATTCCTTATGAAGCGTTTCTCTTCTGGGGCGCTCTTGCGGATACCCAGTGGAACTGGGGGGTGCTGCTTCCACAGGTTCAGCAGAAGGCGCTGCACTGGATACAGCAATTGCAGGAGAATGGCACCGATCTGTCGGCAAAGCAGCAGAAGGTGTTGGATGACCTCCATGTAAAACTTCTATCTCCCCAGCCTCCCGTTCGGAAGCCACGCAAAAGAAGATTATATCAGTGCAAGTGGCAAATAGGAGATGTGTTTGCTTTCCGAATGGAGGGAGAAGAAGCAAAGAAGCGGAATCTTTACGGTCGGTACTTCTTAATCCAGAAGGTATCAGAAGACACTTGGTATCCCGGCCACGTCATTCCCATTGTATATGTCAAAATTACAAAAGATGAGAAGCTTCCCACCAGTCTTTCGGAATACAATGCCTTGGAGTTTGTTCAGACCTGTTTTACCAGATATGAAAATCGGTTTTTCCCGATCAACATGTTGGACCCCCAAAAAGATATTGCAGAGAAATCCAAAATCCACTATGAAGTGGATGAATATGGCTTTCTCCCTCAGTACAGAGCCAGTTTGATCACTACCTCAGACAAAGTAATTCCTAGCAAGCTGATCTATCTTGGAAATTTTACGCAGGCAGATCCGCCAAAGAGAGAATTTGTTCCCCATGTCAAGGTAAACATTGATTCGATATCCTGGGGAAAGTCTGGTGAAAATTTTGAAAACAGAATGATAGAAAAGTATTGCGGACATAACTTGCGGGAGCTAAAAATCTATTCCGAAAAGCGTGGGGAGGAAGCACCGTGAAAAGGATGCAGGACGCGGCGAGATTCCAGCAAAATGCAGACCGGTATATCCCGGATTACCGCCCAGGTGGTGCGGATGCTGGGGATGACTGATCGCGGGTCGATGGCTGTCTGAAAATGAAACCTAACGAGGAATCCTATGAAAATCGGCCCTTACAAAGACGAATTTGCTCTGCACATTGTGATTTCGCTGTTTACATTTTCTATTTTTTGAAAAATTGTTCTACTTGATTAGGAGTTGATACCATGGGGCTTTTCAGAAATATCAGATGGGTGTACCTATCAAAACTTTCAATTACGGAATGTGTGAACGCGCTATTAAAAGAGCCTCAAATCTATGGAGATAATCCCTTTTTTCCAGAGCGTTATGAATGCACCTTGTGTTCTGAAGAATCTTTGTATGTTATTTTCAAAGGTGGCAAATTTAGGAGAACAGAATATTTAGCTGTTTTTCATGAGGATGTAAACAATACGAGAATTACTTTAGAGTTTAAACATGAACTACTGGGCTTTCCACCAATGACTTCAGTCTATGAACTCGATCGTTTTATGAAAGAAAAAATACAGGCGCATCGTGAATGAATAAAGGTCTATGAAACAGTGCTATTGGTCTCATAAAAGCCAGCGGGCGCGTCCCTTAGAGGTTGCGCTTGTGATCATTCTGACACTGCTATGCATTGGCGTCGGTATTGGGATATTCCTGAATTCTCCAGAAGACTGGGGTGCTGCGCTCTTTGTGGGCTTGATTGGAGTTGCCTACTTTATGGTGGGGGTGATTTAGCATCCTACCTGTTTGCGACATACACTTTGGATTCCGATGGTATTACCGTTTCGTATCTCAATCGGATCCGATTCTTTTATCCCTTGAACAGCGTCACCCAGATTTGCTTGTGTACGATAAACAAACACCGCCATGAATATGCGCAGGTCGATGTGGTTTGGTGCACGATTGGCGAAATCCGAGGAGGGCCACCTAAATTGGCTAGGCGATGGAATGAATCCGAATACCGTTGTATACGTTCTCGCTCCGTTGTGACGATCGAGTATACGCCGGAGAGATTGGCGGAATTCCAGTAATATGTTGACCGGAATATCTCTGACTACCGCTCAGGTGGAGCGGATGCGGTAGATGGCTGATTGACGATCTCCGTTTGCCTGAAAATGATACATTAGGAGGGATTCTATGAAAATCGGCCCTTGCAAAGATGAATTTTATGGGTATGTTTTTCTTTTGTTGTTTCCGTTCGTTGCGTATGTGGCATGTTATAACGGCTTCGAGATTGGAACCCATTCGGCCACAGAGGATGCTCTATTACTTACGTCCATAATCATTTTTTCTGTTGCGAGTGGAGCATGGGTTGTCGGCTCGATGGTATACTTTGGCCGAACCAGAACGTTGGATTCCGAAGGATGCCGCTTCTGTTTTGGTGGTTTCGAAAAGAAATACCGCTGGGAAGAGCTGGATGTGCAATATTATGAAAACATCCACGCCCATGTATTTGGCCATGAAATCATTAGTCCTGGCATCCTCATCAATGTTAAGGCAGAAAGTATAATCCGAAACGGATCGCAATGGAGTACTGCTATACCTTCCACCCAATGACCAGTGTGTTTCTGAGCTTTCGGGAGCCTTGGGATGACCGTGACCCACGGGAACGGGCGCCGATGATTCGTGGCTACGTCATGAGGCGTGAAGAACTGCTTGCCGGTTTGGAAGAACTGGGCCAGTTCCCGGAAGTACCGGATGAATTTAAGTAAGGTTTTTCCGGTTGACGCCGCCGTAAATTCGTGGTGCTTGTGCGTAACATTATCTTTTCAAAAGCAGAGGAAGATGTTCGGATCATCATTTCACAATGAAATCGCTGGAATGTCCTGGGGGAAAATAATAAATGGAATTTGATCGCTATGGCAGATTGAATTGGAAAAATTATCTCATACCACTCATGCCCTACATGGGAATGATTCTGCTGGGAATTGTGCTGATCTTTCTCTGCGATGAAATTTTTTTAGGAATCGGCGGTATTGTACTCTGTGTAGGGCTTATTTTACAAATCCTCCGCCCATACAGAGAGCATTTTTCCGTAGGTGATCGTTTGATTCTCGCTCGTGAAGGAAAGCAGAAATATGAGATTCCCATACCACCCAATGTTATTCTCGTCCTTTCGAAAGCAGCTCGTCGCGACATCTGCGTGCACTCATGCTTCATAAAAGATAAATATACCGTGTCTATTCTTCACAGTGTTTCGCTGGAAGAAGTGCTGGAAAAGATCCATGAAAGTCGGGGATTGAGATACACAAGTACAAATATAAATGGCAGTTTTCCATTCTCTCTCCTAT
>CALXFW010000195.1 GCA_944387685.1 uncultured Oscillospiraceae bacterium | reverse complement strand
TCCTCCGGATTATAGCTGCGGTTATGTGCCAAAAAGGACACCTCCCATGTTCTCAGATATCGATATTCACCGCGTATTTGGCGTTGCGTTCAATCCATTCTTTTCTCGGCTCCACCTGCTCGCCCATGAGCACAGTGAAGATGGCGTCGGCCCGGCTGGCGTCCTCCAGGGTAATCCGGCGCAGGGTCCGCTTCTCCGGGTCCATGGTGGTCTCCCACAGCTCGTGGGGATCCATTTCGCCCAGGCCCTTGAACCGGGAGATGTCCACCTTGGCGTTGGGATTGTCGGCGCGCATCTGGGCGGAGACCTGGTCCCGCTCCTCGTCGGAGTAGGCCACCTTCACGGTCTTGCCCCGGGTGAGCTTGTACAGAGGCGGCACGGCGGAATAGACAAAGCCGTTTTCAATCATGGGGCGCATATACCGGAAGAAGAAGGTCAGAAGCAGCGTCCGGATGTGGGCGCCGTCCACGTCCGCATCGGACATGATGATGACCTTGTGATAGCGCAGCTTGCTTAAGTCAAAGTCCTCCCCGATGCCGCCGCCCAGGGCCACAATCAGGGGATACAGCTTGTCGTTGCCGTAAATCTTGTCCGCCCGGGCCTTCTCCACGTTGAGCATCTTGCCCCACATGGCCAGAATGGCCTGGAACCGGGAGTCCCGGCCCTGAATGGCGGAGCCGGCTGCGGAGTCGCCCTCCACGATGTAGATTTCGCACAGCTCCGGGTTGCGCTCGTTGCAGTCCTGGAGCTTGTCGGGCATCTGGCCGGATTCCAGGCCGGTTTTCCGGCGGATGGACTCCCGGGCCTTCCGGGCGGCTTCCCGGGCCCGGTTGGCCATCATGGCCTTCTCCAGAATGGCCTTGGCGGTCTGGGGGTGCTCCTCAAAGTAGATGGACAGCTGCTCGTTGACCACCTGATCCACCAGGGTGCGGATGTAGGCGTTGCCCAGCTTGGCCTTGGTCTGGCCCTCGAACTGGGCGTCGGTGAGCTTGACGGAGATGATGGCGGTGATGCCCTCCCGGCAGTCCTCGCCGGAGACCTTGTCGTCTCCCTTGATAATGCCGTTCTTCACGCCGTAGGCGTTGAGCACCCGGGTCAGGGCCGTTTTGAAGCCCGTCTCGTGCATACCGCCCTCCGGGGTGCGGACATCGTTGGCAAAGGACATGAGAAATTCGTTATAGCCGTCGTTGTACTGCACGGCGATTTCCGCGGAGGCGTCCCCCTTGGAGCCGGACATATAGATCACGTCCTCATGGAGGGGGGTCTTGTTCCGGTTGCACCAGGTGACAAACTCCCGGATACCGCCCTCGTAGCACATCTCGTCGGAGATATCGTCAGCCTGGCGGTTGTCGGTGATGGTGATGGACAGTCCGGCGTTCAGGAAGGCTTCCTCCCGCATGCGCTCGTGGAGAATCTCATAATCATACACCAGGGTATCGAACATCTCCGGGTCCGGCTGGAAGGTGACCTCGGTGCCGGTTTTGTGGGTGGTGCCCACAATGGTCATCTCCTGGGTGATCTGGCCCCGGGCGAACTTCATTTCGTAGATATTGCCGTTCTTGTGGACCCGGACCCGGAGCCACTGGCTCAGGGCGTTGACCACCGAGGCGCCCACGCCGTGAAGGCCGCCGGAGACCTTGTAGCCGCCGCCGCCGAACTTGCCGCCGGCGTGAAGCACGGTGTATACCACCTCCAGAGCCGGACGGCCGGTCTGGGGCTGAATGTCCACAGGAATGCCCCGGCCGTCATCGGTGACGGTGATGGAGTCGCCGGGGTTGATGGTGACGGTGATGTGCTTGCAGTAGCCTGCCAGCGCCTCGTCAATGGCGTTGTCCACAATCTCGTACACCAGATGATGCAGACCGCTGCTGGAGGTGGAGCCGATGTACATACCCGGACGCTTCCGGACGGCCTCCAGCCCCTCCAGCACCTGAATCTGCTCGGCGCCGTATTCCTGTGTTACTTTGGTTTCGTCAGACATAATATCCTCCCGATCTATCGTGTATGCAAAGGGCCAGCGATCATCCCTTCACGCTGCCGTGTATGATTTCCATGGTTTTTCCCAGGCGGGTGAACCGGCCCGGCTCACAGCAGGTGATGAACACCTGACCGGAGACAATCTGGTTGAGCACAAAGTCCTGCCGCCCCGGGTCCAGCTCCGAGAGCACGTCGTCCAGCAGCAGCACCGGCTCCTCCCCCCATTCCCGGGCCATCAGCTCCCGCTGGGCCAGCTTCAGACTGATGGCGCTGGTCCGGGTCTGCCCCTGGGAGCCGTAGGCCTTCAGGTCCACCCCGGACAGGGTAACCGCAAAGTCATCCCGGTGGGGTCCGGTGAGACACTGGCCGCTTTCCAGTTCCCCCCGGGCGTGGCTTTCCAGATGGGCCTGCAGGTCCTGGGTCAGCCGGGCCACCGGGGCGAACACATCCGATACCGTGGACACGGTTCTGTATTCCAGCCGAAATTCCTCCGCTCCGGCGGAAAACTGATTATGGTAAACCGCCGCCGCTTTGCCCAGGCTGTCATAAAACCTGGCCCGGTAGGAGATCAGCAGAGCGCCCACCTGGCACAGACGGGCGTTGTATTCCGGCAGAATGTCCAGCAGCCGGGGATTTTCAAAATGGTCCTTGAGAATCCGGCTTTTCTGCTCCAGAATCCGGTTGTACTCCGTGAGGGCGGCGTCGTAGTTGGGTCTGAGTTGACATAACGCTGTATCCCCAAACCGCCGCCGCTGGGCGGCGCCGGATTTGAGCATAAGCAGATCCTCCGGGCAGAACAGCACCGTGGGCAGCACCCCGGCGATGTCTCCCACCGTTTTTTTCCTGACGCCGTTGCGCCAGATCTGCCGGGGCCTGGCCCCGGGAAACAGGACAAAGCGGAGGGTCTGCTGCCGCTCCTGGGCGAAGACCCGGCCCTCCAGCTCCGCAAATTCCGCTCCAAAGCCCACCATTTCCCCGGTTTTCTGGGCCCGGAAGCTTTTGCCGCTGCCAAGGTAGGCAATGGCCTCCAGCAGGTTGGTCTTGCCCTGGGCGTTGTCCCCCACAATGAGATTCACCCCGGGAGCAAACGTCAGCTCCGCCTCACGGTAGTTCCGGAAGCCCCGGAGAGACAGGGATTCCAGATTCATACCTGCTTCTCAATCCGGCAGGTTTTGCCCTGGAAGCGGAAGGTGTCCCCGGGGCAGAGCTTCTTGCCCCGCATGGTGCACACCGCACCATTCACCTCCACCTGACCGTCCTGAATCAGCACCTTGGCCTCCCCGCCGGAGAGCACCAGGTTGGCCAGCTTCATGGCGTCCTGCAGCTTGATGTAATCCGTACCGATGTACACCGGGGAAACGGACTCCTTTTTGGTAACCGTAACCTTCATGGCTCCACCTCTCACACGTTCTTGATGCGCACCGGCAGCACCATATAGGCAAAGTCGTACTTGTCATCCACCGGGGTGAGCACGATGGGGCTCAGGCCGTTGGTCAGTTCCAGGGTGACCTCCTCGGTGGGAATGGCCCGGAGGGCATCGGCCAGATACCGGACATTGAAGCCGATTTCCAGCTCCTTGCCGTCGCCGGCGAAGCTGCACCGGTCCTCGGCGGCGCCGATGGAGGTGGAGGTGCGCATCTGCACCTCCTGATTGCCGAATACGCAGCGCACCGGGCTCTTGTACTTCTCCGATACAATCAGACCCACCCGCTCCACGGAGGAGGCCAGGTCCGAAACATGGGCCACCAGCCGGATGGGGCAGTTGGTGGGCACCACCCGGCGCCAATCCAGGAATTCGCCCTCCAGCAGGCGGCAGACCAGGGTGGCGCTGCCAATCTGGAACAAAATATGCTTGGGGCCCAGGGTGAAAGCGGCGGTGTCCTCGGTGTCGGTGAGAATCTTTTCCACTTCCTTCAGTCCCGGGGCAGGCACCACAAAATTCATCTCCCGGCCGGTGGCCTCCTGGGGATGGTAGGTCCGGCGGGCCAGACGGAAGCCGTCCACCGCTACGGCGGTGATGGTGTCGTTGGTGACCTCAAACTTCACGCCGGTGTGGATGGGCCGGCCCTGATTCTCCGATACGGCAAAGATGGTGCCGGAGATCATCTCCTTGAGCCGGTTCTGGGGAATCTCCACCGCCCGGCCGGAATTCACGTCGGGCAGGTCGGGGTAGTCCTCGGCGGTCTCCGCCGCAATGGTGAAGGAGGCATAGCCCGCCCGGATGGACACCTTGAAGCCCTCGTCCACCACCACGGTGACGGGGCCCTCCGGCAGACGGCGGATGATGTCGCCGAACAGCCGGGCGGGGAGGATGCACTCCCCGGGGTCGCTGATGTCCGCCTCAATCTCGTAGGTAATGGCGGTTTCCATATTGTAGCCGGTGAGGGACAGGCAGTGCCCGGCTTTGCAGAGGATGCCTTCGATGGCGGTGAGACTGCTTTTCTGGGCTACGGTCCGTCCGGCAATATTCAGTCCGGTGACCAGCATACTTTTTTCACAGGTAAAGCGCATCGTCAAAATCCTTTCTTGTTATCGGATAAGAGAGAATTCTCTCTTTCAGAAGTTTTGGTAGTAATAACAGCCGTAGTAGGAACTTATGTGGATAACTCCCGTTTCCGCTACGCTTCCAACGATTTTTTTTCCACAGGCGGGGTGTGCAGATTCCTCCGTCTTTCCACAGCCCCTGTGAACAGAAATCCGGCCCGGAATTAGTCCACAGCTTCCCATTCCACATTCCACAGATCTTGTGGATAAATTTCCGGCAAAAAAAGAGAAGCGTTTTCGGCGCGGGGTTTGGCCGGTTCCTTTGTCCTGAGAATTGCTCCGCAGAAACGATACCGGGCGCCAAGGCTTGCGAAACCATCGGACTCCGTTCGCCATGAAAGTTCTTTTTGCCTACTTTTTCTTTCAAGAAAAAGTACGGTCAGAGGCAGGAGTTGATGTTGGCGGTGATGTCCCGGACGTTGTTCTGCATATTGGTGTCCCCGTTTTTCAGAGCCACCTCCACCTTCCGGATGGCATAGAGCACCGTAGAGTGGTCCCGGGCAAATTCCTTGCCGATGTCCGGCAGGCTGAGATTGGTGAGCTTGCGGATCAGATACATGGCCACCTGCCGGGCCTCGGCAGTGCCCTTGTTCTTCTGGGTGCCCCGGAGCACCACCTCGTCCACGTTGTAGAACTTGCAGACCTGGGTGATAATCAGGCTGGGGGTAGGCAGGGCGTTGCCCTCGGATTTGAACATATCGTCAATGGCCCGGGAGATGTTGGGCAGGTCCAGGGGCATATTGTTCAGATCCCGATAGGCCAGAATTTTCTTCACCGTGCCCTCAATCTGCCGGACGTTGCTGGTGATGTTGATGGCGATGTAGTTGCACACCTCGTCGTCCAGATTCAGACCCAGCTGCTTGGCCTTGTTCTTGATAATGGCCATCCGGGTCTCGTAGTCGGGAGGGTTGATGTCCGCAATCAGGCCCCACAGAAAGCGGCTGCGCAGCCGCTCCTCCAGGGTGAGCATGTCGTCGGGCTTGCGGTCGGAGGTGAGCACAATCTGCTTGTGCTCCTCGTAGAGCTTGTTGAAGGTGTGAAAAAATTCCTCCTGGGTGGATTCCTTGCCGGCGATGAACTGGATATCATCCACCAGGAACAGGTCCGCTTCCCGGTACTTGGAGCGGAACTCAATGTTCTTGCCGTTTTTGATGGCGTCGATCAGCTCGTTGGTGAACTGGTCGCCCTTGATATAGACAATGTTGGCCTCCGGGTTTTCCTTGCGGATGCCGTTGGCAATGGCGTAGAGCAGATGGGTTTTGCCAACGCCGGGAGGCCCGTAGAGAAACAGGGGATTGTAAACCTGCCCCGGGGTCTTGCTCACGGCGATGGCGGCGGAGTGGGCGAACCGGTTGGACGGGCCCACCACGAAATTGTCAAAGGTAAACTGGGGATTGAAATCCATGGCGTTGGGAGTCGCCCCTTTGGATTTGCGGGCGTTGAGCTCCTCGTCGCCGAATACCAGCAGCTTGGCGTCGGAATTGAAAATCTCCTTCAAGGCATCGTGAATGTATTCGGTGCAGCGGCGGCGGATGATCTCCCGGCGGAAGTCGGAGGGGGAATAGAGAATCAGGTTGTTCTCGTTGAGCTCCACCACCTCTGCGTCGTCGAACCAGGCGGACACGGTGACGGCCCCCAGCCGTTCTTCCATGTGGCTGAGCACCTTGGCCCAGACATAGGCGGAAGAATACATAAATCGGCTCCTTTCCTTCTCTCTGAGAAGCCAAAAAACCTATACAGACGGCTTCTTTCTGAGCATACGATATCAACTTAAATTTTATCATATATAGCCATAAAACTCAAGAAGTTTTTGTAGGTTTCATAAGAAGGAATTGTGAAAAAATCCCGTTTTTTTGGAAAAAGATTTGGAAGTTTTTCCGGCGGAAACCGGGAATAAAAAGGATGGATTATTTTGGGGAGGGAATGGGCTTTACTTTCCGGAAGAAATCCTGTAAAATAGCCCGCAAAGGAGGCTGGCTGTATGTTTGATGATCCCAAGCGGGAATTGGAACGGCTGGAGGAAGCCCTGCTGGAAGAGGAAGAAGCGGAAGCAGTCCCGGAGGAAACCGGGGAGTATCTGGATGAAACGGTAATTGACGACGCCCTGTACGGCTCGGATCAGAAATGGCTGGATGAGCTGAATCAGCTGCTGGAGGAGCCGGAACCGGCGGTGCGCAACCATGCCAACAACTACGGCAGAAAGAATCCCGCAGTGGATTTCTCCAAGGCGGTATATGAAGACGAGGGAGAGCTGGACGAAAGCCAGGCGGTGTTCGACGATACCCCCAAGCCCAAGGGCATCGGGTGCCTTCTGGTGCTGGCCATTGCGGAAATGCTGGGCATCCTGGCCATTGTGGGATGGTGGCTGAATTGGCTGGCGGAGTGAAGCCGGTGGGGCGCTTCGCCCCCACGCCCTCGGGGCGGATGCACCTGGGAAATGTGTTCGCCGCCCTGCTGGCCTGGCTCAGCGTCCGCAGCCGGGACGGAGAAATGGTGCTGCGGATGGAGGACCTGGACACCCAGCGCACCAGCGGAGAATATGCCCGGATTCTTCGGGAGGACCTTCTCTGGCTGGGGCTGACCTGGGACCGGGAAACCCCCGCCCAGAGCACCCGGGGGCAGGTTTATGACGGATATTTTCACCGGCTGGAGGAGCTGGGGCTGCTGTACCCCTGCTACTGTACCCGCAGCCGGCTTCACAGCGCCGACGCCCCCCATTTGTCCGACGGCACCTATGTCTATCCCGGCACCTGCCGGAATCTGACGGCGGAACAGCGGGAACACTATCACCGGGCCCCTGCCTGGCGGGTGCTGGTGCCGGACCGGGAATGGGTAATTCACGACCGTGTCCAGGGGGAATCCCGGTGGAATCTGGCCACGGACTGCGGAGACATGGTGGTGCGCCGGGCAGACGGAGTGTATGTCTATCAGCTGGCGGTGACTGTGGACGACGGAGAGAGCGGGGTGACGGAGGTGGTCCGGGGCATGGACCTGCTCAGTTCCGCCCCCCGGCAGATGTATTTGCAGGAGCTGTTCGGCTTTCCCCACCCGGAATATGCCCATGTGCCCCTGCTGCTGGCGCCGGATGGCCGGCGGCTGAGCAAGCGGGACAGGGACCTGGATTTGGGGCAGCTGCGGCTGAGAATGTCTGCCCAGGCTCTTGTGGGAATCCTGGCCTGCTGCGCCGGGCTGACGGACCGTTCGGAGCCGATAAGCCTGGAGGAGCTGACGGGGGAATTTTCCTGGGAGAAAATCCGTCCGGAGCCGGTGTACCTGGACCCGAAAATGCTGACGGAGTAAAATCTGTGTCAAATATGAGAAGAGATTCTTGCCTTTTTATGGAAATCCGGTATAATCAGGTTATGGAGAACCTGAAACAAAGGAGAAACAGAACATGAAGAAAAAACCGGTCCTGGTGGTTCTGGCAGCGGGAATGGGCAGCCGGTACGGCGGCCTGAAGCAGATCGACCCCGTGGGCAGCCAGGGCGAAGCCATTTTGGATTATTCCATTTATGATGCCCACCGTGCAGGATTTGATACGGTGGTCATCGTCATCAAGAAGGCAATTGAAAAAGATTTTATGGAAACCGTGGGCAAGCGGCTGGAAAAGGCCCCGGTGGAAATCCGCTATGCCTATCAGGAGCTGGACGACCTGCCGGAGGGCTTCGCCGTGCCGGAGGGCCGGACCAAGCCCTGGGGCACCAGCCATGCGGTGCTGTGCGCCAGGGAGGCCATTGACGGGGCGCCCTTCGCGGTGATCAACGCCGATGACTACTACGGCGCCTCGGCCTACCGGGTGGTGTACGACTACCTGACCCAGACGGAGAACCCCAATGCCCACTGCATGGTGGGCTATGAGCTGGGCAAAACCGTCACCGACCACGGCAGCGTCTCCCGGGGTGTCTGCGAGGCGGATGAGCAGGGAATGCTCACCAAGGTCACCGAGCGGAAGGTGATTGAAAAGTACGAAAAGGGCATCCGTTTCACCGAGGACGGAGGACAGACCTGGACGGAGGTCCCGGCGGACGCCATCGTTTCCATGAATCTGTGGGGATATATGCCCGGTTTTCTGGGAGACCTGGAGAGCCGGTTTGCGGATTTCCTGAAGGACGCTTTGAAAGAGAATCCGCTGAAGTGCGAATTCTTCCTGCCCATTCCCGTGGCAAATCTCATTGCCGAGGGGAAGGCCAGCTTCAAGGTGCTCACCTCTCCGGACCAGTGGTTCGGGGTGACCTACGCCGCGGACAAGCCCTTTGTGGTGCAGTCCCTGAAGGCCCTCACCGATGCCGGGGTCTATCCCGACGGACTGTGGAAGTAAACAAAAGTACCGGAAAGCAAGGCTTTCCGGTACTTTTTATGATTATTGGTTTTTCACGATGGAATAGAAGTTGGGAACGTCCTCCTTGTCCATGACCTGAAGATCAAACCACAGGTCGTACACCCCGCCGTCCCGGACAAAGATCACCCGCTTGTAGGAAGTTTTCTCCTGGGTTTCCAGGTCGGTGACGTAATGGTCCGTATAGAGGGTAGGGTAGTCCGGCTCCTCGCCCAGCCAGCTGAAATACTCGCTCATGTTCTCCAGCCCGGCCACGGAGTCCAGATACCGGGCAACGGCAGGGGAGTCGCAGTCCCGTTTCATATCTTTGGGAGAAATTTCTGTCAGCACCATGCCCCCCACCAGGGTGCCGTCGGAACGGAGAATGTCACAGGTTTTGTCGGTGACGTTGGAGAGGGAATACCCCTCCGGCAGAGAAACCGAAAAGTCCCCTTTCTCCGGGATGGTTTCCTTCTCACATCCCAGAAGCAGAACCGCCAGGAGAAGAAAGGAAATGAATAATTGGAATCTACGCATAACTGCCTCCTTTTTACATTGGCTGTGATACGGTTATGATAAGGCTTCCTCTTTTGTAAATCAATGGAAGGAGAGAAATCTGAAAGAAATCTTAAGTTTTCCAAAGAAACAGCGCCGCCCGCCGGAATTTCCGGCGGGCGGTGTTCCGTTTTTCCTAAGAAAGGGGAAATCAGCCCGCACCCATTAAAATCCGGGCCAGCTCGGAATCTGCGTCCAGAATCACCGTCTTTTCCTCTCCGCTGAGGCTGGACTTCAGGGCGTCCAGGGCCAGGGTGAACTCATAGAAATCCTTCTTGTCCTGGGTGTCGTAGGCCTCCGCCAGCAGGCGCATATACTCCGCCTCGCCCTCGGCCTCCAGCTTGGCGGCCTCCGCCTCCGCATCGGAGATGATGATGTTCACCTGCTTGTCCACATCGTTGCGGATGATGGAGGCTTCGTAGTTGCCGTCGGCGGTGTATTTTTCCGCCATCTGGTTCCGCTCGGAGATCATCCGGCTGTAAACGGCGTTCAGGTTGCTCTCCGGCAGGTCGAACTGCTTGATTTTCACATCCTCCACCCGGATGCCGTAGGTTTTCGCCAGGGAATCCACGTCGGCGGCGATGTTCTCATAGATTTCGTTCCGCTTGGCCCCGTCCTCCATGTTGATGATGTCCGACTGGGCCAGGGTGCCCATGACGGTTTTCAGTTCGTTGTAGGTCAGAGCGTCCAGCCGCTGTTCGGCCACGGTCTTGGAGCCCAGGGTCTGGTAGAACAGCTTGGGGTCGGAGATGCTCCAGAGGATGTAGCAGTCCACGGTCATGTTCTGCTTGTCCGAGGTGAGAACCTCAGAAGGGGGGATGTCATAGAACTGGGTGGCCTTGCTGAAATACTTCACGCTGTCCAGGAAGGGCACCTTGAAGTGCAGCCCAGGCTGGTCCACGGTTTCGATAATCTTGGCAAAGCGGACGGTGCAGGCATACTCATCCTCCCGGACGGTATAGGTGGCGTTCATGGCCCCCAACAGCACCACCAGAATCAGAATCACCAGAATCAGGCTCTTTTTCATTGCTGGTTACCTCCTTCGCTGCCCACCAGGGATTCCAGGGGCAGAAGCATCTGCACATCGGAGCCGCTGCCGGTGTTGATATACAGCTTCACCCCGGGCAGCACCTGGGAAATGGTCTCATAGTACATCCGGGACCGGGTGATGGCCGGATTCTGGGCATACTCGGTATACATGGCCTGGAACATGGCCACCTGCTCATAGGCCTCGTTGATCCGCTTCTGGCGCAGATACTCGGCGTTCTGAATCAGCTTGTCCGCCTTGGCCTGGGCGTCGGGAAGCTGGGCGTTCTGGTAGGCCTTGGCGTCGTTGATTACCGTCTCCGCCTGCTGCTTGGCGGTCTCCACCGCCTTGAAGGCCTCAATGACCTCCTGGGTGGGAGGCTCGGCGTCCTGAATCTTCACATCCACCAGGGTCAGGCCGATTTCATACTCCTCCAGAATCTGGGAGACCAGGTCCCGGACCTGCATCTGGATGTTCTCCTTGCCGTCGGTGAGCACCGCATCCACGGTGGAGGAGCCCACCACGTTGCGGATCTGGCTCTGAATCAAGTTCCGGAGAATCAGCTCCGGGTCGTTGGAGGAATAGAGGTACTCCACCGGGTCGGAAATCTTGTACTCCACAAAGAAATCCACATTGACGATGTTGTAGTCTCCCGTAATCATGGCGCTTTCATCCTCGTTGAAGTAAGCGCCGGAGCTGTCCTGGACATAGCCCAGCTCAATTTTCTGGTAGACGTT
>CALXFW010000194.1 GCA_944387685.1 uncultured Oscillospiraceae bacterium | reverse complement strand
CAATCTCCAGGTTGAACTCCTGGACAGCTACCACACCTTTGTCGGTAATCTGCAGATTGGTCTTCTTGACGGGCTCGCCCTTTTTCTTCTTCTTTGCGTCGTCGCCGCTGTAGGGGTAGATCTTCTTTACGTTCTTCAGGGTCAAACTTGCCATACTGTTTCGACTCCGAACACACCGAGCCTTTCGCGTGTGTTCTCGCATACCGGAAAGCGAAATTCCGGCAGCATTACGACAGGTCTCCACACTGCCGCACCGTGAGTCAGACGGGTGTTTCCTCCTTTAATATAGCGGAAATACGTCTATTTTAGGTGGAGTAGGCGCAATCCGCCTGGATATGTGTATAATATCATAGCTTTTCTTCCCTGGCAATGGTGGGTAATGACAGTTTTTTTATGGGGAATTTAGGCATTTTGCCGGTAAATTTCACAGTCTGTCAGAAGAGCCGCCAGCTGTCCCCCTGCACCTCCAGAGCGGCGCCATAGTAGGCCGTCATGGCCTCCTCCAGGTACACCGCATCGGCGGCGGCCCCCGTTTCGTAACAGCTGTGCATGGCCAGCTGGGCCAGGCCGATGTCCGCCGTGAGCACGCTCACATGGGCCAGGGAAATCCGGCCCAGAGTGGAGCCTCCGGGAATGTCTCCCCGGTTGTGGTAGGTCTGAACGGGTACGCCGGCTCTGCCGCAGATTTTCCGGAAAATCGCCGCCGCCACCCCGTCGGTGCAGTAGCTCTGGCTGGCGCTGAACTTCAGGACGATGCCCTGGCCCATCACCGGTGCGTTGGCGGCGTCGGCGTATTCCGGATGGTTGGGATGGACAGCGTGGGCATTGTCTGCGGAAACCAGGAAGGACTGAGCCAGCAGCTGTTCCAGGTCCCAGCTCATGGCCCGGCAGACCCGCCCCAGCACATCTTCCAGCAGGGTGGAACCCGCTCCCTGGACGGAGGCGGAGCCCACCTCCTCGCTGTCGAACACGCACAGCACCGGCACCGCTTCCCCGGGGGCCGCCTTCAGGAAGCCCTGGGTACAGCCCCAGACGCACTCCAGATCATCCAGGGCCGCGGCGGAGATAAACTCCTCCTGAAGGCCCCACACGCTGGCCTTCTGCCGGACATACAGGTACAGGTCCTGACCCAGAATGGGTCCGCCCGCCGCCTGCTCCAGCAGCTTTGCCAGCTTGCCTGCGGCATTTTGGTCCCCGGCCAGGGGAATGGTATCCACAGCCGGATTCCAGGCGCAGCCCTCGTTGGCCTTCCGGTTCATGTGGATGGCCACGTTGGGCATCAGCAGCAGGTCCTGGTCCAGATCAATGAGCTTGGTCCGGATGCCCTCCTCCGTGTCCACCGCCACCCGTCCGGCGATGGACAGAGGCCGGTCCAGCCAGGGGGCGATCAGCATTCCGCCGTAGCGCTCCACCCCCACCCGGGTGTAGGTTCCGGCCAGTTCAAAATTCTCCTTGAGCTTGAAGCAGGGCCGGTCGGCATGGCTGGCGCTCATCAGGAAGCCCTTGGGCGTCTGGCAGGGGATGCGGAAGGCAATCAGCGCCGTGCCGCCCCGGGTTACATAATAGCTGCCGCCGGGCTCCAGATGCCAGGCAGCCTGCTCCGGCAGACGGGTAAAGCCATTCCGCTCCAGCTGATCCACAATCCCTTGCAGGGCGTGGTAGACGCTGTGTGCCTGGTCCAGATAGGCCCGCAGTTCTTCGAATCGGTTATCCATGGAAGTATCCTCCTGTCCATTTCCTTTGTCATGGCCCCATTTTACACGCCGCTGTGTCCTTCGTCAACCGGATTTCCCATCCCCCGATTTTGTCGAATTATGTCGAAACCTCTGATTTTCTTGGGGATTTTGCAGAAATATCTCGGTTTTTGGCGAGCGATTCTGTGGAAATCTCCTTGCAAAATGGGCCGCTTCATGCTATGCTTTATTTGTCGCACATGGCTTTTGGGTCATGGCAAGGGGAGAATTTTACATGACAGGAGAGGAACGTATGGAACACACGACAACGGTATTCATCGCCGACAGCGCGGAAGATTTTTGTTCCGGTCTCACCGCCGCCCTGCAGAGGGCCGACGGGTTCCAGGTAGTGGGGACGGCCAATGATGGGGAGCTGGCCATCCGTATGCTGGAAGAACAGAAGCCGGACATTCTGGTGCTGGATCTGATGCTCAGCAAGAAGGACGGCATCAGCGTCCTGAAGAGTCTGAACGACCGGGAGCGCAGGCCGGTCACCCTGGCAACCTCGGTTTTCGTATCGGAATATGTGTCTGCGGCAGCGGTCAATCTGGGAGTCCGCTACCTGATGACCAAGCCCTGTGATATGACCGCTCTGGTGGAGCGGCTGGAGGAAATCCGGGGCGGGGAGAATCTGCGGATTGTGGAAAAGCGCCGGGTGGACAAGACCAGCATCGAATCCATGGTCACCAGCATCATCCATGAAATCGGCGTACCGGCCCACATCAAGGGCTACCAATATCTGCGGGAAGCCATCATCATTGCCGTCAACGACATGGATGTGATCAACGCCATCACCAAGGTGCTCTATCCCCAGGTGGCCAAGACCTTCCAGACCACCCCCAGCCGGGTGGAGCGGGCCATCCGCCACGCCATTGAGGTGGCCTGGGACCGGGGCGACCTGGATACCCTCCAGCGGTTCTTCGGCTACACCGTGTCCAACACCAAGGGCAAGCCCACCAATTCCGAATTCATCGCCCTGATTGCGGACAAGCTGCAGCTCCAGCTGAAAAGCGCGGAGGCAGCGCAATACTGAAAGCGCAGAAAAACACGCCTGATTTCCAGGAATCAGGCGTGTTTTTGTTTGGATTATTCCAGCTCGAATACGCCGGTGTAGAGCTTGTAGTAGGTGCCCTTTTCGGCAATCAGCTGATCGTGGGTGCCTCGTTCGATGATCCGGCCATGGTCCAGAACCATGATGCAGTCGGAGTTCATAATGGTGCTCAGCCGGTGGGCAATGACGAACACCGTCCGTCCCTTCATCAGCGCGTCCATACCGTCCTGTACCAGCTTCTCCGTCCGGGTATCGATGGAGGAGGTAGCCTCGTCCAGGATCATCACCGGGGGGTCCGCCACCGCCGCCCGGGCAATGGCAATCAGCTGCCGCTGGCCCTGGGACAGGCTGGCGCCGTTGCCGGTGAGCTCGGTCCCATAGCCCTTGGGCAGACGGGTGATGAAGTCGTGGGCATTGGCCAGCTTGGCCGCCTGGATGCACTCCTCGTCGGTGGCGTCCAGCTTGCCATAGCGGATGTTGTCCATCACCGTGCCGGTGAACAGGTTGGTATCCTGCAGCACCATACCCAGGGAGTTGCGCAGGTCGGTTTTGCGAATCTTGTTGATGTTGATATTGTCGTAGCGAATCTTGCCGTCGGCAATGTCGTAGAATCGGTTGATCAGGTTGGTGATGGTGGTCTTGCCCGCACCGGTGGCGCCCACGAAGGCAATCTTCTGACCGGGATGGGCATACAGCGTTACATCGTGAAGCACCGTCTTGTCCGGTGTATAGCCGAAGTCCACGTTGAACATGGTGATATCGCCCTTCAGCTCGGTATAGGTGATGGTACCCTCTGCCTTGTGAGGATGCTTCCAGGCCCACCGGCCGGTGCGCTCGGCGCACTCGGTGATGTTGCCGTCGTCGTCAATTTTCGCATTGACCAGCTCCACGTAGCCATGGTCCTCCTCCGAGGGCTCATCCATCAGCTGGAAGATCCGCTCCGCGCCGGCCAGGGCCATGACGATGGAGTTGATCTGGTTGCTGACCTGGGAAATGGGCATATTGAAGGAGCGGGACAGGGTCAGGAAGGAAATCAGCTTGCCCAATGTCAGCAGGCTGCCGCCGGAGTACACCGCCATCAGGCCGCCCACCACCGCCAGGATGGCATACTGAACATAGCCCAGGTTGTTGTTGACGGGACCCATGGCGTTGGAGTAGGCGCCGGCCTGGAAGGCGTTCTCCCGGAGCCGGTCGTTCAGCTCGTCGAAGTCATCCTTGACTGCCTTTTCGTGGCAGAAAACCTTGACCACCCGCTGGCCGTTGATCATCTCTTCCACATAGCCGTTTACCGCGCCCAAAGCGGTCTGCTGACCGATGAAGAAACCGGCGGACCTGCCCGCAACGAACTTGGTGACCATCAGGATAGCAGAAATCGTCACCATCAGCACCAGAGTCAGAATGGGAGAGGTAAGCAGCATGGCGGCAAACATCACAATCAGCGTGGCCGCAGAAGCGATGCACTGGGGAATGGACTGAGACAGCATCTGCCGCAGGGTATCGATGTCGCTGGTGTAGCGGCTCATCACATCACCGGCGGGATGGGTGTCGAAATAGCGGATGGGAAGGGTCTGCATATGGGTGAACATCTGGTCCCGGATGTTCTTCTGGGTTCCCTGGCCCACCCGGACCATCAGGAAGTTATACAGGAACGCCGATACAATGCCCACCAGGTAGATTCCGGCCAGCATGAGCAGGAAGCCCACCAACGGGCCGAAATCCGGGCTTGTCTGGCCCAGCATGGGCAGGATGTAATTGTCCACCAGCAGGCCCAGAGAGGCGGAGCTGGTTGCCTGAGCGATGGCGTTGAGCACGATGCAGATTACCACGATAACCAGGGTTTTCTTGTACGCGCCCAGGTAGGACAGCAGACGCGCAATGGTCTGCTTGGGGTTCTTCGCTTTGCGGCCGTCGCCGCTCATTCTGACGGGAGGCATTATTCCATCGCTCCTTTCTGCTGAGAATAGTACACTTCCTGATAGATGGAAGAGGTTTTGAGCAGCTCCTCATGGGTGCCCACAGCGGAAATCTTGCCGCCGTCCAGGA
>CALXFW010000193.1 GCA_944387685.1 uncultured Oscillospiraceae bacterium | reverse complement strand
CCCTATCACTTCCCGGAAAAGCTGATTCCGCTGATGATTGCCAACGCCCTGAATGACAAGCCCCTGCCGGTATATGGAGAGGGCTTGAATGTCCGGGACTGGCTGTATGTGGAGGATCACTGCAAAGCCATTGACTTGATTATCCACAAGGGCCGGGCTGGGGAAGTTTACAACATCGGCGGCCACAATGAGATGCGCAACATTGACATCGTGAAGATGATCTGCGATGCCCTGGGCAAGCCTTATTCCCTGATTACCCATGTTACGGACCGGAAGGGGCATGATATGCGCTACGCCATCGACCCCACTAAGATTCACAATGAACTGGGCTGGCTGCCGGAGACCAAGTTCGCCGACGGCATTCAGAAGACCATCCAGTGGTATCTGGACAACCGGGAATGGTGGGAGACCATTATCTCCGGAGACTATCAGAATTACTACGAGAAAATGTATGGAAATCGCTGAGGAGCAGGTAAAATGGGGCAAATTAAAGTTACGGAATGTCCGATTCGCGGACTGTATGTCATAGAGCCGACTGTCCATGGAGATGATCGGGGCTATTTCATGGAAACCTACAATCAGAATGACTTTCGGGAGCACGGGCTGAACATGGTGTTTGTACAGGACAACCAAAGTCTTTCTCACAAGGGCGTTCTGCGGGGCCTGCATTTTCAGAAGAGCCACCCCCAGGGGAAGCTGGTTCGGGTTATTCGGGGGACGGTTTTTGACGTGGCGGTGGATCTTCGCCGGGACTCCGAGTCCTTCGGAAAATGGTACGGGGTTGTACTGTCTGAAGAAAATAAAAAACAATTCTATGTACCCGAGGGATTTGCGCACGGTTTCCTGGTCTTGTCAGACTGGGCGGAATTCTGCTACAAGGTTACGGACTTTTACCATCCGGAGGACGAGGCGGGAATTGCTTGGAATGATCCGGATATTGGGATTTGCTGGCCGGGAGTGAATGGCTCGTATCCGGACAGCGCCTGCGCGAATGGGTATACCCTGGATGACGGCACGCCTGTGACCATGAGTGCAAAGGACCAGCAAACCCTGCGCCTGCGGCAGCTTGCAGACCGTTGAGAACCAAGGCGGACTGACAAAATGAATATTTATACCATAATATTCGGACAGAAGCGAAATGAAATGCCTTGATTTGGGAAAAATTGCAGGCGAAGAAGATAGAAGCCGGCAAAGTACATTACATAGTTCTTGCAAATATGTGGCCATTATGCTATTATCAAGAAGGACAGTGCATACTGGTTTGTGTGGACAAGAGGAAATTTACGCCGGCGTATAAACCGGTAGGAGTAAATTCTGTCTGTAGCTTGCTCTTGCAGAAAACTGTTTTTACTGTGCTTTGTATCCTCTGCCTTTGTGCCGGGCTGCCGTGATTCTGTTTGTGCGGGAAAGATGCGGCTTTGGCCCAGACACGCAAGGGACTGTGGAACGGTTCCGGCAGGTCTCCGTGTGCTGACAGGAATTCTGTCAATGAAACGCAGAGCGCGGAACAAGACAGTTGGGATGAGATATGACCTATCAAAATCAAGAAGTTGGAAAACAACGTGGGGATGGAAATATGGATCAGGTGTTAGTGTCGGTCATTATGCCAGCGTACAACTGCGCTGCATACATTGGGCAGGCATTGGAGTCAGCGCTTGCGCAGGACGTTCCCCTTGAAATTATCGTCATCAATGACTGCTCCAAAGATCATCTGGACCGAGTTATGCGAGTCTACAAAAAAGAGCCTCGCATTCGCTATATCAAAAATGAGAGGAATCTGGGTGTTGCAGAGAGCCGGAATAAGGGGGTTATGCTGGCACGTGGGGAATACATTGCGTTTTTGGATGCAGATGATGTCTGGGAAAAGGATAAGCTTCGCCGTCAGCTCGAACTGATCCGGGAAAAGGGAACTGTGATTTGTTCCACTGCCCGGGAACTGATGACCCCCGACGGAAAACTGACGGGCTATGTCATTCCTGTGAAGACCGATTATACCTACAACGACATTAAAACGCAGAATCAGATCAACTGTTCTTCCGTGCTGATTCGAACCGACGTTGCGCGGGAGTTCCCCATGCACCATGATGACAGCCATGAGGATTATCTCATGTGGCTGGAGGTCCTGAAGAAATATGACAAGGGCTGTGCCATCAACGAGCCTTTGCTGAAATATCGCATTTCTATGACGGGAAAGTCCGGAACCAAATGGAATTCCGCCAAAATGACTTATCGCACCTATCGATACATGGGCTATGGCCCTTTTTGGACGGGGTATTATTTTGTGTGCTATGCCTTCAATGGCGTCAAAAAGTGGATACGATGGTTCCTGGCAGGAGAGGACCTGTAGCCGGGCAGCAGAAAGGGGAAGCCCCGGAGGCGAAGAGACAGAGCCTCTCACGGCCTGATTCAGAAGGCAGGGTGCTTCTTCCGGACAATTCTGTCTATCCTATTGCCAATCTGGCAGCCCTCACGCATATCCGGCGGAGAGGGCCGATTTTATGTGCATTCTGTAAAAAACAGAGCGGTGCCGCTTACGGCGCCGCTCTGTTCCCTTTTTATGCAGTTTGCCCAGGACAGAGGGAGGAGGTCATACCTGGGTGAATTCGTAGTTCTCGAATTTCAGCCGATCGCCCACATCCACTCCGAAGGGGAGCAGGGCAATGGCAACCTCGGAGACCACACCCGTGTCCAGATACTGCACATAGGCGTAATCTCCCCGAATGTCAATGATGGTGCAAAGCATGGCGGCCCCTCCTATCGGATGAAGTTGGTGTTGACCCTAGCCTCCAGCTCCGGCAGGCCGTAGGCTTCCTTCCCCAGGGCAATGGATTTCATCAGGAAGGTCATGTTTCTGGCAAGATTCCGCAGAGTGACTATGCCCTCCGCGTCCTGGGCTGCCTCTCCGGGGGCGGCGCCATGGATGCTGTTCCAATAGTGGCTGGAGGCCACGGGCATCCCGGAGATGGTGAAATACTTATTCAGCTGATCGAAGGTGGCGGAGCATCCGCCTCTGCGGGCAACGGCGACGGAGGCGCCTATCTTCATTCGCTTATCGAAGCTCCCGCTCTGGAACAGCCGATCCAGAAAAGAGACCAGATTCCCGTTGGCAGAGGCGTAATAGACCGGGCTTGCAATCACCAGACCGTCGGCTTCCTCAAACTTCCGGGCGGCGATGTTCACCAGATCGTCAAAAACACATTTTCCGGTTTTTTTGCAGCTTCCGCAGGCGATGCAGCCGCGAATGGCCTCTTTTCCCGGGTGCAGCAGCTCGGTTTCTACACCGGCTTCGGCGAATACCTCTGCCATCTGGCGCAGGGCAAAGGCGGTGTTCCCATTTGCTTTGGGACTTCCGTTGATTAAGAGTACTTTCATTTCAGAACCTCCAATGGACTCGGTAGGAAAACCCCGCCCCGAAAGGGGGCGGGGAAGTTTATGGGGTCGAATCCGGAATTAGTCCTTGTAGACGTCAACCAGCTTCAGCAGATGCTCGTAGCGCTCCTTGGCAGCAGCCTCGTTCTTAGCGAACAGATCGGTTGCACGCTCGGGGAACTCACGGGTCAGACGGCTGTAACGGGCTTCGTTCATCAGGAACTCCTGATAGCCATCCTTGGGAGCCTTGCTGTCCAGCTGGAACTTGCCGGTCTCCTTGGAGGGATCGAAGCGGAACAGGTTCCAGTAACCGCATTCCACAGCCTTCTTCATCTCAGCCTGGCAGTTGGTCATGCCGCCCTTGATGGAGTGCATCTCACAGGGAGCGTAGCCAATGATCAGGGAAGGACCATTGTAAGCCTCGGCCTCGCAGATAGCCTTGATGGTCTGAGCGGGGTTGGCGCCCATGGCGATCTGAGCAACGTACACATAGCCGTAGCTCATGGCAATCTCGGACAGGGACTTTTTCTTGGTTTCCTTACCGGAGGCAGCGAACTGGGCAACCTGGCCGATGTTGGAAGCCTTGGAGGCCTGTCCGCCGGTGTTGGAGTACACCTCGGTGTCGAAGACGAAGATATTCACGTCCTTGTTGGAAGCCAGCACATGGTCCACGCCGCCGAAGCCGATGTCGTAGGCCCAGCCGTCGCCGCCGAAGATCCAGATGGACTTCTTGGCCAGATATTCCTTATCCTGCAGGATTTC
>CALXFW010000192.1 GCA_944387685.1 uncultured Oscillospiraceae bacterium | reverse complement strand
CTCCAAAACAGAAATAATCAAATTTCAAAAAGTTGGCTGTTTGCAAGCACAATTCGGATCGGGTGCTGCATTCGGCCCGGGGGATTTTAAGTCCCCTGTGTCTACCGATTCCACCACAGCGGCGTGGGATGGTGTAGAACATAGTAGCATATTTTTCCCAACCCGTCAAGGCTTACAGCTGGTCCAGATTCAGGGCAAAGGCTCCCAGACAGTTGTCCAGAAACCACTCCAGCTCCGGGCGCTCCATGGCCTTCATGGCCTCCCAGGTCTGCCGGGCGGCGGTGTCGAACTCGGTGTTGCCCGCCTTCTGCTCCTCCAGACACTTGATGTGGGCGGAGAGCTTGTCCGCTGCCTTCACAAAGGGCAGCAGCTCCGCCTCATCCTCCAGCACCAGGCTTTCATAACTCCGGCGCAGCGGTTCCGGCAGCAGGTCCAGCAGCCGTTCCCCGGCGACCCGCTCCACCTGCTTGTAGGCCCCTCTGATATCCGGGTTGTAATATTTGATGGGGGTGGGCAGGTCCCCGGTGAGAATCTCCGAAGCGTCGTGATACAGGGCCGCCACGGCGCACCGGTCCGGGTCTGGGGTGGGCAGGCCCAGGATGTCCCGGCGGATCAGGGCCAGGGCGTGGGCCAGCACCGCCACCTGATGGCTGTGCTCGGCGATGTTCTCGGAAAAGGTGTTGCGCATCAACCCCCAGCGGGTGATGTAGCGCATCCGGCCCATCAGGGCGTAAAATTCATTGGCCATGGGCGTCACGCTCCCCACGTTGCTTGCGCCAGTTTCCGCAGCTCCCCGGGCATCTCCTCCGGCGCAGGGCAGAAGTGGCGGCCCCCCGCCGCCTGGATATCCGCCCTGTCCCGGAAGCCCCAGAGGACGCTCAGAACCGGCATCCCGGCGTTGTCTGCGGTGCGCACATCCACCTCGCTGTCCCCCACGCAGATGCCCCGCTCCGCACCGATGGCCGCCAGGGCCCGAAAAATCATGTCCGGGGCGGGCTTGCGGGGGCAGTCCGGGGTTTCTCCCAAGGCGTAGATGCCGGGAAAGTAGTTCTCGCACAGCGCCTTCACCGCCGGGTCCGGCTTGTTGGACACAATGGCAATGGGGAATTGCCCCTTCAGCGCCTCCAGAGCGGGAAGAATCCCGTCATAGGGCCGGGTCTTTTCCTGACAATGGGCGGTGTAGTAGGGCTTATAGGACGCCAGCACGGCATCGATTTCCCCATCGGAGGCTCCCTGGGGCAGAGACAGACGAATCTGGTTCCGGGCGCCGTTGCCCACGAACCGGCGAAGCTCCGCCAGGGTGCGCTCCGGATAGCCGTGGAGCCGGAGGGCGTAATTTGTGGCGTCCAGCAGGTCCTCCAGGGTGTTCAGCAAGGTGCCGTCCAGGTCGAATACGATTCCTGTCTTCATTCAGATCCCCCTGTTCTTCAGTACCCGGATATCCTCCCCCACGAAGGTCAGCCGCTGAAAGCTGCCGTGGAGCCGGGAGGCAATCTGGGGGGAGTACCGGCGGCTCAGTTCCTCCAGATTCAGGTTGGTGGAGATTACCATGGGCAGATTCCCCAGCAGCCGGTCATTGAGCAGGGAATACAGCGCCGCCGTGACGAACTGGCCGGGCATCTCCGTGCCCAGGTCGTCCACAATCAGCAGGTCACACTCGGTAAACCGGGAGGCCTCCCGGCGGGCTTCCTCGCTGGGGGAGAATTTTGCCTGCTCCAGCTTGCCGAACAGGTGGGCGGCGGACTCATACACCACACTGTACCCCCGGTCCGCCACCGCCCGGGCAATGCAGGCGGACAGGAAGGTCTTGCCCAGTCCGGTACCCCCCACAAACAGCAGATTTCCCGCATGGGGGGTGAAGGTCAGGGCGTACCGGCGGCAGCTCTGAAAGTTCCGCTCCATAATGGTCCGGGGACTGGCCCCGTATTTGGGGTCCACCCGGTCCGGATAGTAGTCCAGCCGGAACTGATTGAAGGTTTCCTTGCTCCCGGAGAGAATGGAGACTTCTTTTTTCTGCTCCTGGCGGCACAGCTCCCGCAGGCACTCGCACATGGTGGTGCCCACGTAGCCGCTGCCGCCGCAGACCTCGCAGATGGGGCTGTCGTCCAGAAAGCCCTCCTCAAAATATTCCGCAGCCAGTCCGGCCCGCTCCCGCTGCAATTGCAGGTTTTCCTCCCGGACCTGCTCCAGCAGCTCCCGTCCGTCGGTGCCCTGGAGAAAGGCGGCCTGGGCAGCCTGGGCCATGGTCCGCCGCAGCTGCATATCGATTTCCTTGATCCGGGGCACCTGGGCATAGGCCTGGGCCAGATGCTGCCGGTTTTCCGATTCCCGGTCCTCCCGGGCCTGAGCCAGCCTGGCCCGGGCCCGGCGCACAACCTCTGCGCTGTATGCCATGGGTTATCCCTCCTCCCGCAAAACTCTCTGAATGGCCTCCAGTTCGGCGCTGCCCAGTTCTCCGGAGGCACCCTTGGGAACGGCAGCTTTGCGGTCTCCGGAGCGCACATCCTCCGGGGTGCGCAGGCCCTGCTCGTGCCACCGCTGGAGAATCTTGTTCATGTAGGCCCAGTTCAAACCCCCGGTGTTCAGACAGGTCCGCTCATAGGCCAGGGAGAGCATCTGCTCATCCATCCCCATATCCAGCCAGGACTGGGCATAGCGCTCCTCCGCGGCGGTGAGGCTTCTGCCGTGAATCTGGAGCAGGTTCATCAGCCGGTGGAGCCGGGAATTGCGGACATTCTGAGCCTGGATAAAGGCGGAGGCCTCCTCCAGGGTATCGATGCCCTGCTCGGACCAGGCGTAGGCCTCTTTCTCAATGGTCCGCAGGGAGGGATTGCGCATACTGCCCCTGCGCCGGGCCCGCTCCTTGCAGTAGCACACCAGCACGGAAATCACATCCGCCGGCAGCCCCAGATAGCGGACAAAGCCCAGCAGAATTTTCAGCTCCTCGGTGTTCAGGCTCCGGCCCAGCAGCCGCTGAACCTCGCCGTAAAGGCTGCGGAAGGAGTGGTCGTTGTCCATGGCGTCCAGCACGTCCCGCTCGGAGTAGCTGGGGCGTTCTCCGGGGGCGATGTGGCTGGGCTGATCCTGGGGCATCAGACCCAGCTGGCGCAGGGTGGCCGCAGCGCAGCTGACCCGGGAGGCGGAGACATTCAGCTCCCCCTCCGCCTGGGACAGGGGATTGCCGCAGGAAAGATATATGTATAGCAGGGCAGCATCCGAATTGGCCGCCCCCAGAAGCTTTCGCACATCGTTCTGGGAAAGCTTTAAGGCATCTGTAATCATAGGGGTTCCTCGCAAATTTCGCTAATTACAGACATTATACCACACCTTGGCCCAGGGGACAACGGCGGGACGGGGGAGAATTTCGCAGAAATTGGGGAATCCTTTTTGTGAAGGCACAGCATCTTGTGGTGGCGCAGCGGGAAGACACCAAAACCAGGGAGGACCGCTCCCTGGTTTTGCGTTTCTTTTTCTCGGGGAAATGGTACTATGGACAAGGGCAAGAGAATATACTCCCGCCCTGTTCGCATCCTGCCGCTGCGCATCGGCGATGCCCTTGACAGAAATGGGGAAACGTGGCTGCAATTGCCGGGGCAGTTGCGTTCGGTTCCCGGACTGTCCGGGAGTAGTATACCCGGTGCACTTGCGTTCATTCGGAGGATTGTTATGGAAAACGCTGCTCTGCTGCTGATCCCTGCCCTGCTGGCGGTGGTACTGATCCGCCTGCTGATGCTGCCTATGAAATGGATTTTTAAGCTGGCCCTGCACTCTGCCGCCGGATTTTTATGCCTGTGGCTGCTCAATACCGTGGCGCCCTTTACCGGGGTCACCTTTCCCATCAATGGGGTGACGGTGCTCACCGCTGGTTTTCTGGGCCTGCCGGGAATTGGAATCCTGGCTGTTCTGGCGGTATTTTAGGGTCTTTCCCCGGTTCACTTGACATTCTGCCGTGGAATAGTATAATGAAATCACAAGATGAGAGAAGGAGTGATCCCCATGTACTATACCATGACCGTCGCCGGACTGGAGCGGAATCTGCCTGTATGCCCGGTGAGCGACACCCTGTCCATTGCCGGATTCGTGATTTTCGGTGACCCGGAGCTGACGGTGGCCTGCGCCAAGGAGCTGCTCTCCCGGGCTCCCGCCTATGACTACATCCTCACCGCCGAAGCCAAGGGCATTCCCCTGGCCCACGAGATGGCCCGCCAGGCAGGGGACGCCCGTTATATCCTGGCCCGGAAGGCGCCCAAGCTGTATATGCGGGATGTGTTCAGCGTCAGTGTGCGCTCCATCACCACCGCCAAGGAGCAGGCGCTGTACCTGGACGGGGAGGATGCCCAGCGGATGCGGGGCAAGCGGATTCTGCTGGTGGACGATGTGATTTCCACCGGCGAGAGCCTGAAGGCTCTGGAAACGCTGGTGGAAAAGGCAGGGGGCATCATCTGCGGCCGGATGGCCATTCTGGCAGAGGGAGACGCCCAGAAGCGTGACGACTTGATCTACCTGGAGAAGCTGCCTCTGTTCCATCCGGACGGAACTGTAATGGAATAGAGGAAAACCGGCCGCAGGAGTGCGGCCGGTTTTTTTGTGGAAGGAGGATTACTGCATGCCCTGCTCGTAGGCCTCGATCATCTTCTTGAACGTGTGACCCGTACGACTTTCGGGATTTACCCTTCTTTTCAGCTTCTGCAGATATTTTTCGCAGCTTTCGCCGGTGAAAATCTTGATTGCCAGA
>CALXFW010000191.1 GCA_944387685.1 uncultured Oscillospiraceae bacterium | reverse complement strand
ACATGGGCTTTTTCTCCGCTTTTCTGTTCGGCGTGATTTTTTCCGTGGGCTGGACACCCTGCGTGGGGGTATTCCTGGGCTCGGCGCTGATGCTGGCCTCCCAGCAAGGCCATGTTCTGGAGGGGATGACCATGCTGCTGTGCTATTCTCTGGGCCTTGGGGTGCCGTTCCTGTTCAGTGCGGTGCTGATTGACCGGCTGAAATCCGCGTTCCACTGGATCAAGACCCATTATCAGATCATCAACACTGTGGCGGGCGCCTTCCTGGTGGCGGTGGGGGTGCTGATGGCCACCGGCCTGCTGGGGCGGTATCTGGCCCTGCTGCAATGAGAAAAGGGGAGGATGAAGCGAATGGGAAAACTCTATGGTTTGCTGAAAATCACCATTATGGTTCTGGCCTTTGCGGTGGTGCTGGCAGGGGCATATCTGCTGTATAACCGGCTCAGCAGTCAGGTGGAGCTGGGAGGAATTGCCACCGTTGCCCATACCACGGCGCCCCAGGATGCAGCCGGGGAGGAAACCCAGGCGGAACCGGCTCCTGATTTTACGGTCTATGACCGGGAGGGAAATCCGGTCACCCTGGCGGATTTCCGGGGCAAGCCGGTGATTCTCAACTTCTGGGCCAGTTGGTGCGGTCCCTGTGTCAGCGAAATGCCGGATCTGCAGGAGGCCTATGACACCTATGGGGAGCAGATTCATTTCGTGCTGGTGAATCTTACCGACGGTACCCAGGAGACGGTGGAATCCGCCACGGAATTTCTGGAGGAGCAGGGTTACACGTTCCCTGTTTATTTTGATACGGACATCGATGCCGCCAGAGCATACGGCGTCAACGCGGTGCCGGTGACCTTCTTCCTGGACGCGGAAGGGTACGGCATCGCCTGGGCCCAGGGGGCCATGTCTGCGGATATGGTTCAGCAGGGCGTGGATATGCTGCTGGAGGCAGCGTAAAACAAGACATGGGGGCCGCTTTGGCGGCCCCTCAGGCTGTCGAAAAAACCCTACAGGGCTTTCCGACAAGTTTTTGCAGTCTGCTGCGCGCATAATTTGTTCCCCTGCGGGGGACAAATTCCACACTTGCAGCCTGAGAAGTGTTTTCTGCCAGGTACGTGCCCCGGCAGAAAACGATTTAGACTTTATTTGCCGCCGCTGGCAGCAAACTCTTTGAGCTTTTTTGACACGCTCGGGGGCCGCTTTGGCGGCCCCTGTTTCACGCTTAAGAAAAAATTAAATCTCCCGGTTTGGAAAAATCCCTTTACCCCCGGGGGAAAAAGTGGTAAACTATACCCAATTTACCGATAGACGGAGGATGTCCATGCTACAATCCCAGAGGAAACCCTTCCAGTGGAACTACCTGGCCCTGGCCTTTGCTTTTCCCTGTGCCGGGATGCTGTTCGTCATGCTGATCAGCCAGTACGAGCCCTTCGGCCAGTACTCCATGCTGTATTCCGATATGTACCACCAATATTATCCCTTCTTCGTGGCCTTCCGCCAGGCGCTGGTCAACGGGGACGGCCTGCTCTATACCTGGAGCGTGGGTATGGGCATGGACTATCTGGGACTGATTGCCTACTATCTGGCGTCCCCCCTGAACCTGCTGAGCGTGCTGGTGCCGGAGGAATACCTGCTGGAGTTCTTTTCTCTGCTGGTGCCCATCAAGCTGGGATTTGCCGGGCTGTTTTTTGCCATTTTTCTGAAGCGCCTGTTCGGTAAGGACAATGCTTCCATCTCCATTTTCGGAGGCCTGTACGGCCTGTGCGCCTGGGCGCTGGGCTTTCAGTGGAACATCATGTGGCTGGATACCTTCGCCCTGCTGCCTCTGGTGGCCCTGGGTGCGGTCAGTCTGCTGAAGGAGAAAAAGGTCCGGCTGTACACCCTGAGCCTGTTTGCCTCTATTTTTGCCAATTACTACATTGGCTTGTTTACCTGTATTTTCGTATTCCTTCTGTTCTTTGTGTACCAGATTTGCCGCTGGGGCGGGTGGAAGAAATTCTTTGCCGACCTGTTCCGCATTGGGGTGTTCTCCCTGCTGGCCATTGGCATGACGGCGGTGCTTTCCCTGTCTGCGCTGTCTGCCCTGCAAACCACCCAGTCCAGTGTGAACCAGTTCCCCACCGGCTTCCGCCTGAACATTGCCGACTCCAATACCCTGCTGGGTCTGCTGGACGCCATGCGCCAGGTGGCGGGGAATATGGGCGGCGCCATTGAGCCCAACTTCAAGGAGGGCCTGCCCAATGTGTACTGCGGGATTATCAGCGTGGTGCTGATGTTCCTGTATCTGATGGCAAAGGATGTAAAGCTCCGGGACAAGATTTGCGGAATCGGGCTGCTGGTATTTTTCAATCTGAGCTTCATCATCCGGCAGCTGGACTACATCTGGCATGGCTTCCACTTCACCAATATGATTCCCTACCGGTTCAGCTTCCTGTACAGCTTTGTGGTGCTGTATATGGCCTACCGGGCCTGGCTGATGCGCAGCAAGTTCACACCCTGGCAGATTCTGGGGGCGGGTGTGCTGGCGGGGGCGGTGTTGGCCTGCTCCGAGGAGCTGACCCACACGGAAACGGTGACCCTGCTGGGGCTGGAGATTGATTTCCCGGTATACCTTGTATACAATCTGGTGTTCCTCATTCTCTACACCCTGGCCATGCTCTGCGGCACCATGGAGGAGGAGATTCCCGAGGATGCCGGTGAGCGGCAGGCTGCCCGGATTCGCTCCGAAAACGCCTGGAGCAAGCGCCGGGCCTCGGCCCTGGTGCTGGGCATTGTGGGGGTGGAGCTGATTGCCAATCTGGTATGCTTCGGCCTTTACTTCACCGGAACCAGCGTAACCAACTATCCCAAGGGCACCACCTATACCGCTTCGGTGATTCGCTATATGTATGAGCGGGAGCGGAACAATCTGTTCTTCCGGGCGGAAACCACCCACTCCCAGACCCTGAACGACGGTGCACTGAACGGCTATAACGGTGTCTCCGCTTTTACCAGCTCCGCCAACGTGAAAACCACCCTGTTCATGCAGGCTTTGGGCTACGGAGCGAAGAATACCTACAACCGGTATCTGTTTGAGGAGAGCTCGCCGGTAGCCAACCTGTTTCTGGGGCTGAAATATATGATTGACCGGGACGGAAAGGACAAGACCAGCACCTTCTTCGCCGAGATCAACCAGTTCGGGGACACCACCCTGCTGGAAAACGCGGCCTATCTGCCCCTGGGTTTCCTGGCAGAGCCGGAGCTGGCGGATGTGTATTTCGACATTTCCAGCAACGCCTTCCTGTTCCAGAATGCGCTCTTCACCGCAGCCACCGGGGTGGAGGGAGAGGTGTGGCACCGGGTCTCCGGAGAGAACCTGACCATCTCCGGGAACGGCGTTACCATCCACGAGAGCAACGATACGGGCTACTGCCGCTATGGCGATGCCACGGCCAACTCCAATGTAACCTACAGCTTTGTGGCGGACCGGGACGGTTTTGCCTGCATCCACCTGATTCTGCCGGAGCGCAATACCTTCTATGTCAGCGTCAACGGCGTGGAGCGTTATTCAGAGAGCATCAGCCTGCCCCAGATGCTGGCGGTGGGTGACCTGAAAACCGGGGATGTGCTGGATATCCGCATCGTCTGCGACGCCGGGGAGAGCAGCACCATGACGGTGGGCGCCGCGATTCTGAACCAGGATCGTTTCTGGGAGGGATATCAGATTCTCAGCGCCTCCGTGCTGAATCTGACGCAGTTCGACAGCACCTATGTGGAGGGCACCATTGAGTGTGACCGGGATGGCCTGCTGTATGCCTCCATCCCCCAGAACGGAAATTGGAGCGTGACGGTGGACGGGGAGCCTGCGGAAATCCGGCTGGTGGGGGAGTGCATGATTGGCGTGGAGCTGACCGAGGGCAGCCATGTGGTGGCCTACCACTATCACAACCAGGCATTCTCCCTGGGGTGGAAGATATCGCTGGGCTGTGCGGCGGTATTTGTGCTGCTGGCATATTTCCTGGGAAAACCCAAGGAGAAAACCCCTGCCAAACGGGGGAAATTCCAGAAATAAAAAATGCCTCCGCCGGGGCAGTCCGGTGAAGGCAGTCTGAAGAAAGACCATTCGGGATATTCCGACGAATTCCGGGGAGGAGCGAGCCGCTCCTCCCCGTTTTTATTCTCCCAGCGCCTGGACGATGGTTCCGCCGCCGATAACCAGCTCCCCCTGATAGAGCACGACGGCCTGACCAGAAGTGACCGCCCGCTGGGGCTGGTCAAAGACCACCCGTGCCAATCCGCCCTCCTCGGGGAATACCGTGGCGGGCTGTTCCAGCTGGCTGTGGCGGGTCTTGGCGGTGACCCGCAGAGGCTCCGTCAGTTCCGGGAAAGGGAACCAAACCCAATCCGAAGCCCGCAGGGCCGGGGAGAACAGGGCCTGACTGGGTCCCAGGGTGACGGTATTGGCGGCCATGTCCTTCCGGCAAACATAGGCCGGAGCGCCCAGGGCGATGCCCAGTCCTTTGCGCTGCCCCAGGGTGTAGCGCACTGCCCCCCGGTGCTGTCCCAGCACATTTCCCTGGAGGTCCAGGTAATTCCCGGGGGGATAGGCTTTCCCGGTGAACCGCTCCAGAAACGCCCCGTAGTCTCCGTCGGGAACGAAACAGATGTCCTGACTGTCCCGCTTCCGGGCGTTGAGGAAGCCTTGCTGATTGGCGATTTCCCGGACCTCCTCCTTGGTCAAATCTCCCAAGGGGAAGAGAATGTGGGCCAGCTGGTCCTGCTCCAGGCAGGCCAGAAAGTAGGTCTGATCCTTGGCGGAATCCTTTGCCCTGCACAGCAGATACCGGCCTGTCTCCGGGTCCCGTCGGATGCGGGCGTAGTGACCGGAGGCGACATACTCGCAGCCCAGAACCTGGGCCCGATGGAGCAGAGCGGAAAACTTCAGATACCGGTTGCAGTCAATACAGGGGTTGGGAGTCAGTCCCGCCTCGTAGCTGCGGACAAACTTTTCCATAACCTGCTCCCGGAAAATATCCTGGAAATTGAACACATAGTGAGGGATGCCCAGACGGTGGGCCACACTGCGGGCGTCCTCCACGTCGTCCAGGGAGCAGCAGGTGCTTTCCGGAATGCCGGCATCGGCGCTGTCATACAGGCGCATGGTGACGCCCATGCAGGCATATCCCTCCTGCAGCAGCCGCCAGGCTGCTACGGAGCTGTCCACGCCGCCGCTCATGCCGACGATTGCATTTGGCTGAGTCATGCTGCTCCCTCCCTGGCGCAGGCGCGCCGTTTTTCTCGAGTATACTAAGCCGCCGTGGGAAAGTCAATGGGGAATGTACGGGAGGGAAATATTACAATATTCGACAAATAATGACATTCTCATTCAAAATACAACGGAGAATAACAATCCGGTCCCGGAATGAACAGGAAGTGATACAGGAAATTTCTTCGTTTTTTCTTAAGATTGTAACAAAAATGTAATTAATTTCAAAATGGGGGTTGCAATTTGTAATCGGGTCTGTTATAATACCGTTACTTACATAAGAAAGAAGGAGTAAGTCGCTATGAAGAAGAGATTCTTGTGCCTGATGATGGCGCTGCTTATGCTGATCGGCCTGGTGCCTTCCGCCGCGCTGCCCACATTTGCAGCTTCTATGTCCATCAGTGAAAGCGCAATCACAGTGCTGAAGCAGTTGGAAGGATATAGCATGGAGTGTGATTCCCATGGGAACATTGGCTATGGTACGCCCTGTACCGGAAAAGGCGACCATAATGGGGCACACAGCCTGAGCAGTGAGATAGAGGCGGATAAAGCCCTGCGGGAGGCTCTGAAAGACCTGGACGAGGCTGTCAACAGCTTTGCCAGCAAGAAGGGCCTGTCTCTGACCCGGGGCCAGCATGATGCCATGGTGCTGTTCTCCTTCCAGAACGGTACCGCCTGGACCACCGGCACCGGCGACCTGCAGTCCGCCATTGCCAGCAAAGCAAGGGGCAATGAGTTCCTGAATGCAATCTGCCGCTGGAACACCAGCACCACGGATGACGACCGCCGGATGATTGAGGCCAATATGTACCTCAACGGCGTGTACTCCAG
>CALXFW010000190.1 GCA_944387685.1 uncultured Oscillospiraceae bacterium | reverse complement strand
TATTCCGGTCGTAGTACACCTTCAGAACCAGGCTGCCGTCTCCGGCAATCACACCGCTTTCCTTCGCCTCGTCCGCATCCGGATTATGGGTGAAGCCAGCGTAGGTCTTGATTTCCGCATTCACGGTATCTCCGGTCGTTCCCGTCAGGTTCTCGGTATCCGCCAGAGTGTAGCCAGTTCCATTCAGATCCTGCTTGTAGTGCTCTACCTTGTACGCCGTGTTGTTGTTGGCCGTCCAGCTACCAACCAGTACCACGTCCTGGTTGGGCATGGTGAACTTATTATCAGAAATCTTCAAGCCAGCAGGCTCTTTCACCGTCCAGCCGTTGAAGGTATAACCATCTATGTGCCTTGGCTCACCCTCCAACGTGACTTCCGTGCCAACAGGAATGTCTGTATCAACATCTGTATTCGGCACTTCTTCATCAGGAAGCGTATACTTGTAGGTAACATCAAATGCGTTCTTTACATAGTAGAGTGTAAATACATTCAGCGAATTGTTGTTTCCTACTTTCAAACTCGGCGGCGTAATGCTGTCAAACTTATAATTTTCAATTGTGGGGCGGCTAATCGTACTCTCCAGAATCGTTTGACCATATTCTGCCGTCAATGTTACCGGTTCTGCAATTGCATCTTCGGTATCTTTATCCAAGTACCGGATCGTATAGGTCTGTGCATTCGCCTGATAGACAATGTATACGTGAATCGTTCCTTCATCACCAGACACCAAAACACTGCCAGTTGTCTGGCCAGCCGTCACTGCCATCCCGTTGAATGTTTTGGGAGTGTAATTGGAAATAGCGGGAATATCTACTTCTACTGCTGTGCCATTGTTATAGGTCCCCATATTATAAGGATCTCTGAGCACAGCCCCATAAGTGTCCACATAATGGACAATAACCTCGTTCTGCGCAGGATAAATCGTATACGTGCCATCCAAATGCCAAGTATTTCCGCTCCCTACATAGTCATCTGCACCGGTTGACACAGAGTGAAGCCGCCATGTACAGTCTTGAAGCGTAACGCCAGCTGCAACTGCAGAGTTGATACTGCTCAAGTCTATGTAAGGCAGGTAAGATATCGCTACATTTTCCTCTTGATCGCTGGCATCTTGATCTCCCCATGGCCGCGAAATCTCAGAACTGGGTATATCCAACCGACCAATGGTGTACCATCCAGAATCATTTTCCTTCCATCCCGATGCAGGAATCCCACTCAGATTGTTAATCTGCAGGTAAACATAAACCGGAACTGTTCCACTTTCATCTGCGCCAAACCGCTCCACCGTAACCTCGCAGGCTGCTTCCAGCCCGTTGACGGTCGTGGCGGTAATGGTCGTCTGTCCGGGCGCTACTGCGGTGACATTGCCATTCTGGTCAACAGTGGCAGCGTTGGGATTGCTGCTGGCCCAGGTAACCGTCTTGTCAACAGCATCTGCGGGCAGGACCGTGGCCGTCAGCGTTTCCTCTGTAAGGCCCCGAAGCGTCAATTGCTCTTTATTCAGCGTAATGCTCTCCGGCAGCTTTTCCGTTACAGTAAGAGTAGCAGTAGCAGACTCCCCCTGCACCATCGCGGTGATTTTCGTTTCACCGATCTTCAGGGCACGGATGGTTCCATCCGCTTCCACTTCGGCAATCTCCGGATCGCTGCTCTGCCAGGTTACCCGTGCGTCAAACGGCTCTCCCGGCGTATATACAATCGCCATCTTGCCAGTGCTGCCAATGGACAGACTCATCGGCTGCAAGTCAATGCTATCGACCTGAGTCACATCGTTCACGACCACCTGGCAGGTATCGTTCACGTCAGTTCCCTGGACTGTTGCCGTGATGACAGCATCGCCGATACCCACCGAGGTCACATTGCCCTGCTCATCCACCGTGGCGACTTGATCGTCGCTGGACTCCCAAGCGATAGTATAGTCTTTCGCATCCGCAGGGGCTACCGTGGCCGTCAGGATCTGAGTTGCCTTGCCCGTGAAAGTCAGTTTTTTTTCCGAAAGGGAAATGCTCTCGATCACAGGGACGACGGTCACCGTGTATGTATTGGTTTGAGCCTCCAACCAATTAGCCTCCAACCAATTATAGTAGGTCTGCTGAATCGTCGCAGTGCCCGGATTCAAGCCTTCGACTGTTATATTATCCCTATTACTTGTTGACCGATTGGTGAATCTAACTATCTCGCCTTCCTGGGAAATACTCCATGATCCCCTGTTGGCCGAGCGTATGGTCTGTTCCTCTCCGACTTTAATGGTGTAAGATCCATCTCCGTTATTCGCCCGGTCTTCCACATACGGCGCCAGGTTGGCACTGCCACTGTCCGCACCGCTGGCCCAGGACTCCAGGGGCAGCATGGTGAACACCATGACAAAGGCCAGGAATGCGGAGAGTGCCCGTTTTGTTAACCGCATCATATTGTTACCTCCTAATTGTCTGCCTCCCGGCAGAGTCTCTCTTCCAATCTATCTGGAAGCTGCCTGCACAACGGTTTGCCTGCTTCGGAATCCGCCGCTGTGCAGGGCTCAGGATTCCCTCTTGAAATGTGGTTACTTCAGTCCAGTGACCGTAACCAGGACATTCCAGTAATACTGGTAGTTCTCCTCGGTAACTAGCACTTTCAAGGAATCTCCATTCTCACCGGCTAATTCATTCCAAGTGGCGTTATCCGTGCTCCAGCGCCACTGAAGTGTGTAGTTCACATTGTCGTATCCCTGAATGTCTGCCTTCAATTCCACAACGTCGCCAAAGTGAAGTCCATCCTCCGGAACATCAAAGGTCACGGTCACGCTGCGGTTGGGGTCCAGAGCCTCGGCCACCAGTTCCTCCTGGGTCTTCTCCTTGAAGGTGATGGTCACTGTCTTGTCCACATTGGTCTCCACGATGTACTCGCCGGGAACTTCCTTATCCTTCAGCTTGGCGCCTTCCACCTTCATCCGGCAACCGTCCGCCGCAGCAGCTGTGAAGGTGAAGGTCTCGCCTTCCTGCATCTCCTGGGTGAAGCCGTCGCCGATCTTCTCGTCGTTCACCTTGACCTCGCCCTGCTCGGCGTTCTCAATCTTCACGGTGATGGTGAAGGTCTCCGGCTCCGCCTCGTACACAGCCGTGGCGGTCAGCTCCGTGGTCTCAGCGGTACGCTCCACGCTGATGGCTTCGGGGGTAATGTAGCCCGAAACCTTAGGTGCTGCGATGGTGGCTGTGGTGCTGCCCTTGGCGAAGTTCACGGTGGTGGTCCAGGTGCCGTCGCCTACGGGGTTGCCCTCGGTGTCAACCAGGGTTACCGTCAGGGGCAGCTCCGCCGCCTCCAGGATGGGCTGAGTCTCCTCGGTGGGAACCGTGGTCTCTTCCGTCGGAGCGGTGGTTTCCTCGGTAGGAGCGGTGGTCTCCTCAGTGGAAGCGGTGGTCTCTTCAGTGGAAGCGGTGGTCTCTTCAGTGGAGGCGGTGGTCTCCTCGGTGGGGGCCGTGGTTTCCTCAGCGGAAGCCGTGGTCTCCTCGGTAGATGCCGCAGTCTCCTCAGTGGAAGCCGCGGTCTCCTCGGTGGAAGCGGTGGTTTCCTCAGTGTCATCCGCGTCCGCCTTGGCGTCATCGGCAGGCTTGGTTTCCTCGGACGCCTCGGTTGCCTTCGTCTCCTCCGTCGGCTTCGGCTCCAGAACGATCTGCTCCGTTACCATGTTGCCCTGAGACGCAGCCACCGTCTCCTGGGCAGACTCCGTCTGCGCAACTGTTTCATCCTCATTGGCGTGGAGCCAATTTCCGGAATTCAGAATCCCGGTGGACAGAACAATTGTCAGAGCCAGGGCCAAAGCCACAGCATGTTTCCAATTCCTCTGTTTCATTGTAATTCCTCCTTAAAACATGGAACAACTTTCATTTCGCGTATTCGCTTGAATGTCTTGCTACTTACTAAGAGGGATCTCGGTTCAAAAACGGTTCACATTTTTCTCTATTTTTAAAAAAATTTTTTCAAATTTTTTTGGACAGCATCTCCGGGTTGGTGCTGTAGGTCAGCGCAGTCTCCCGGGTGATCCGGTTCTGCCGGTACAGCTGCAGCAGGCTGGTATCCATACTGAAGCAGTTTTTAACCGAAGAAGTTTGCAGAACACCGTCAATCTGGTGGGTTTTTCCCTCCCGGATCATGGTTCGGATGGCCGGCGTCACCGGCATCAGCTCAAAAGCCGGCACCACCGTCCCATCCACCGCCGGCACCAGCTGCTGGGAAACCACCGCTCTGAGCACCATGGCCAGCTGCACGGCGATCTGCCGCTGCTGATTGGCAGGAAACACGTCCACAATCCGTTCTATGGTATTGGCCGCCCCGATGGTATGCAGGGTGGAGAAGATCAGATGCCCCGTCTCCGCAGCGGTCATGGCCACCTCAATGGTCTCATAATCCCGCATTTCTCCCAGAAGAATGATGTCCGGACTCTGGCGCAGAGCCGCCCGCAGGCCCTTCACATAGGACTCCGTATCCACGCCGATTTCCCGCTGGGTGACCACGCTCTGATTGTGGCTGTGCAGGAACTCCAGGGGATCCTCCAGCGTGATGATATGCCGCTGCTGGGTGCGGTTGATCCGGTCCACCAGGCAGGCCAAAGTGGTGGATTTTCCGCTGCCGGCGGGCCCCACCACCAGGATCATTCCCTGGCGATTATCCGTCAAATCCATCACCCCATCGGGGATATTCAGCTGCCGGTAATCCGGCAGATTGAACTGAATGACCCGGATCACCGCAGACAGGCTGCCCCGCTGCTTGAAGGCGCTGACCCGGAACCGGGACAGGCCCTGAATGGAGAAGGAAAAGTCGTCATCTCCCCCTTGGAGCAGCGGTTCCATATTCCGGTCTCCGGCCAGGTGGTACAGCTGTTCCAGCAGCCGCCGGGTGTCCCCCGGCAGAAGGCGCTGCTCATATTCATGGCACAGCTGCCCATTTCTGCGGAAAGATGCGCTCAATCCGGCTATGATGTAGATGTCTGAGGCCTTCTTGGTCACAGCCTCCCGAAGCAATGTCTCAATATCCATGTATTTTTTCACTCCACCTGCCAACGGGTAATGGCGGTGCCATCCTCGTGGCAACTAATAGTTGCTATAAGTTTTTGTCCTTCTCCAAGGGGCACTTCCCAGTTGATTTCCTCTCCGGAGACCGTTACCGGCAGATTGGAGAAGTCCGGCTCCGGCTTTTCCAGCTCCGCTTCCACCTGCTGAAGTATCCGCACCGCCTGATTGTGTGCCTCATAGTACTCCGTCTTTCTCTGGGCCAGCTTGCTGCTGTAATCATAGTCCTGCCGCGCGCCGGAAAGCACCAGCAGAGAGAGCACCACCAGCATGACCACCAGCAGGACGGTCAGCAGGGAAATGGTGCCCATATGGACGAATCTCTGAAATCCGCCTTTTTCGCTGTTCACGACTCTTCCTCCCCACGCAGGCAGAGCAGCTCCAGTTCGTAAATCTGGGTGCCCTGATCATCCACATATTGAATGGTATATTCCTCCAGACCATTCTCCATCTTCCAATAGATTTCTACGCTGCTTTCTCCCATCGGCACGCTGGCCCCCTGGTCATCCCACTGGGTCTGCGGGTAAATCTCAGCCAAAAGCGTCAGTCCCTCCTCCCGGCTGTCCGCTGAGCGGAGAACCTCTGCCGCATTGGCGCAGTAGGCAACCCCTGACGCCAGCGCCTGGGCATCCGCCGAAAGGGAATGGGCTTCCACAAAAACCTGCACGCACACCGCCGCCGCCAGAGAGAATATCAGGATGGACGCCATCAGCTCCAGAAGGAGCGTCCCGGACCGGGACAAATTCTTCTTTTCCATATGCGTTACTCCTCAACGGAAAGGAGGCCAATGCAGGCCTTCAGCTCCGCACCGTCCTGATCCACGCAGCGGATTTCCAGTAGATGATCCGATGCCCACTGGCAGAAGAATCCCTGAATATCCAGCAGATACCTTCCGTTATTTGGATCAAAGGCCAGGTCCTCCCGGGAAAACAGCTCCCGCAGGCCGCCCTCCCAGGCATAAATGTAGGTGCAGTACTCCTGTCCACCGTAGCTCTGCTCCATGACAAGCGCGGAAACATCGCCCAGCTGCTCCACCTGGACCGTACCGGCGGCATCGTTCTGATGGACCTTCTCCCGTATGTACGACAGGGCTGTAGACGCGTTGTACATCCGCTCGGAACCCGCCACCGCGCTGCCGTAAATATTGGCTGCCAGCAGAATGGCCATCACAGCGGAGGCGGCAAAAGCAAAGAACACCGCCAGAGGAAATAGTACATCAATGGTATGTTCTCCGGGCTGCCGGTGCTTCATGGTCACTCACCTCGCTCCAAAATGGTCACTTCCGGCATAATGTTGTCGGCCAGGAGCTGGTAGTCTATGACAAACTGCTCCTGGTTGTACACAAAATGATAATGCTCCTGGAGATAGTCCAAACTCTCCGGATATTTCCCCTCCAGCGCATAGCAGGCCACTATGCACCGGTTCAGCGCCGTCTCCAGCGCCTGCCGCTGCCGCTGCCTGGTTTCCTCAGAAAAGTCCCGGAGCAGCAGGGAAAACAGCAGAAGCACCAGCACAAACACCACCGCAGAAACAGCAGGCCATTTCCAGGTGTGATGCTCCGGATGAATGCGGAATCGCGTCATAGCCGCCCTCCCTTACATACCGGAGAGAATCCCCAGCAGCGGGAACATCACGCTCATCAGGATTCCGCCCACCAGCAGCGAGAGAATCACCACAAGGGCCGGCTCAATTCTCGACAGGCTCCGGGCAATGTTCCGATCCACCTCATCCTGGGTGCTTTCCGCAATCCGGATCATTGTTTCGTCCAGGGTTCCGGTTTTCCGGCCAATGGCTGCCATCCGGCCATACACGCCGGTGAGGATTCCTTCCCGGGTCAGGGCTTCTGTCATATCACAGCCCTGCTCCATCTGTTTTCTCACACGGTCCAATCGCTGGGAAAAATAAGGGTCCTCACTCAGCTGGTAAACCAATTCCAGGGCATATTCCGGATTCAGGCCGCTGCGCAGAACCAAGGCCATGCCTCCGGCGAACCGGCAAAGGGCCACGTCATCGCCAAGTTTCCGCAGGCTGGGAATCTTCCGGGAAAGCTTCAGCAGCGTTGCCCTGCCCCGTGTGGCCAGCCAAATCCCCGCTGCCGCAAGCACCAGAAGAACCACGCCAATCACAGCGCCGCCGCTGCGCAGCCCCTGACCGATGTCCATCAGCACCCGGGAAAGACCCGTGAACTCTGCTCCCAGCTGGGCAAACACCTGCTGGAACACCGGCATCACCTGGGTCAAAAGGACCGCCACAATCACAATCACCATTCCCAGCATCATCGCCGGGTATGTAACCGCCGTACGCACACTCTCCCGAATCTCCTGTTCCCGGAGATAGTGACCGGCCAGGGTTTCCATCACTTCATCCAGCCGGCCGGTTTCCTCGCCAAGACGCACCATGCGGACCATGTAGTCCGGGAAAATTCCGGCCTCTTCCAGAGCGGGAGCCAAGGCCCCCGCAGATTCCATATCCACCCGGAGCTTGCGGAGCACCTTCTGCTCCTCCGGGCGGCTGTTATCCTGGGACATCATCTCCAAGCCTTCGCCCAGGTAAATGCCCGCTTTCAATATCATTGCCAGCTGCTCACAGAATCCCGCCGTTTCCCCGCAGGACAGAGCCTGTTTTCCGTTGCCCATTCGCTTTCCCATCCTTTCCCGTTCCTCTCAATACTGGTACTTTGCCATATAATGGCTGCCGTCGCCCACGTATTTCTTCACATCGGAGCGGCTGTTGTTGGCGCCCAGGGTGGGGTCCATCAGCACCCAGCTGCTGCCGTCAAAGTAAATCGCCTTGTCCACCCAGCCGGTTTCCTCCAGATAAACAGTAATCCAGGCGTGATACTGCTGTCCGGAATAGCCCACCACCAATTTGGTGGGAATTCCCTGGCTGCGCAGCAGAGCCGTCATCAGCGACGCATAGTCGAAGCAGATTCCCTTCCCGCTGGCAATGGTGGCATCCGGTGAGGGTGTATATCCCGCCGGCGGGTCCTGCGCCAGCTGGGTGTCATATTGGATATTCTGAATCACATACCGGTAGACCCGCTCCACATAGTCCATATCCGAACTGGATTCCGAGGAAATCTCCATCCCCAGCTCCGTCACCGTGCTGTCCTGGGTGAACCAGGAGAAAAGGTTGGGGTACAGGTAGGGGGTGAATGTGTCAATTTCCTGAACGTCCAGCTCCTGGGAGAGTACCAGGGCATACATATTGTCATACGCATTTTCCAGAATGGAAATGCTGTAGTGCCCCGCCCCGCCGGTCAGGGGAAGGGTTCCATACTGTCCGGGAGTCAGCGTGTAGGTATAGACTGTGGTATCCGGCACGGTAACCTGCGCCTTAGCCTTGGCGGCGGAGCCATTGTAAATCACCTGCAGATATCCGTCTTCCGCATGGGATGCGTCAATGGAGGAGATTCCATTCCCATATACGGTCTCGCCGGAGGCCTCCGGCATCAGGATTGCCGTTTTTGTCTGCCTTTTGGTATCCGGTTCAGCCGATGTCCCTCCACAGCCAAAGAAAAAGGAGGCCATGTATACTGCGAGAGAAAGCGCCAGAACTCCACGCGCAATCCGCATATACCTCATGACCTCCTTTTGCAGCTAGAATATGGTCAGCACCAGCTGCAGCACATTCTCATACTCGTCCGAGACGAAGATATTCATGGAATCCTCCGGGTATTCAAACGTCACACTGCAGGCCTCCCGGTCAAATGCAACCGGGTACACCTTCTTGCCTGTGCTGTCCACCGCGTAGATTTCCTCGAACAGGATGCTTCCGCCCTCCTCTTTGAAGAAGAGCTCCAGCAGGTCTCCCGTGCGCTGGCTTCCCACCAGAACCGGGGGATCCACATCCACGCCGTCTACCAGGAATTCCTTTTCTGTGTATTGCTGGTTTTTCAGCACCACCTTTACCGTGACAATACCGTTTCTGTCCGGAATAATTTGGTATACGCCCTCACTCATTTCATAAACCGGCAGGCTGTAATCTCCGGTCTGTGCCGTCACCCGGTCAATGGGCAGCCAGCTGGATGCCTCCACCTGGAGAATTGGCCTTCCGCTGGTGGCATTCATCTGAGAAATGTCCACCTCCGGGGTAACAAACAAAATCGGCAGCATCAGGAACAGTGTCAGAAGCACCAGTACAATCCATCGCAGATAATAGCGCTCTTTCCGATACTTGGTGTAAGAAACCAGGACATCCATGGGCACCTGATTCGCCTCGTAATCGCAAGCATCAAATATATTGGATAGCATCTGGTCGGCAACTTCCTGACTCAGCACATACTCTTTCTTTCTGCGAAAAACGCCCATCTGTCCACACCACCTTTCTCTCCGGATTCTCCGGGGTATCCCCCGCGTCTGCCGCACCTCTTCGGTACCATTCTCCACGTTTTGCCGGACGCAGCCCTGCTCACTGGCGCACCCATAGCCCACTGGCTCCATTATATCATACTTACTTACCAATTATCCAGTTTTTGGATAATAAATTTTGAAAATTTTTTGTGATTCTACCTATTTGCGCAGACGTTCAGCCAGCATTCGCCTGCCGTTGTTGAGGTATCGTTTCACAGAGCTCTGGCTGATATCCATCATCTTGGCAATCTCACCCAGCTTCATGTTGCGATAGTACCGGAGCAGAATTGCCTGGGACTCACTGAAGGGAAGCGCCATAATCTGCTTGATAACGTACTCTTGCTCATCTTCCCGGATCACCTGGGACTCCGGGGAATCTCCTGCCCCCTGCTCCTGGCACTGGTCCAGGTGGGCCTGGTCATACCGGTTCAGCTCCAGATCGTGCTTGCGTTCCTTGCGGAACATCTCAAAGCAGACCCGCATATTGATCTGGTTCAGCCAGGAGACAAACACCAGCGGGTCCCGAAGCGTCGTAATATTTTTCAAGGCCAGAATGTATGTCTCCTGAATGGCGTCCTGGGCCAGGAACTGATCCTGCAGGTATCGGTAGGAGAAATTGTACTGCTGCTGATAGGTCGCCACATACAACTCCGCAAAGGCGTCACTGCTGCCGGCCTGGGCTCGACGGACCAGGTGGGCCAGATATTGATAATCGTAAGATGGCACTGTTCCGTCCCCCCTTTCAAATCGTTACGGCAACGGCCTATGCTCCAGTCTTTCAGGCCCCCGGATTTTCGATACGTCGGTTTGCCAGAGCAATCAGTTCCGTAATATCCTTTACATCTTCATCAAAGGCCACGCCATAAGCGTATTCAATCGGCTTGGACGGGTCTGCCGCGTTGTGGGAACGCACCTTCTGGTCAATCCGCCTGAGGAAAGCCTCAATCTGCTCCATGCCGCTTTCCTCAAATATTGCCAGGAATTTGTTCCCGCCGTTGCGGCCTACAAAGCAAAGGCTGACAGAAGCCATCTTCAGAATATTGGAGAAGTCCTGAATCAGCGTATTTCCTTCCCGATGGCTGAATCTTTCATTGATGCTGCGGATATTGGTCAGGTCAAACATGACACAGCCGATTCCCTTCGGCAGCGGCTGCCCCAAATACTTCTCAATGATGGCATCGCAGCTATTGCGGTTGGCCAGCCCTGACAGCGGGTCGGAATGGACGGCGAAATCCAATTCCCGGAAGTCCCGCTTGTAATCGGAAAATGTCCCGAAGTCCAGGAAGATAAAAATAAACTGCAGAGCAAAGGAGGCCCAAAGCATCCCGCACACCATTTTTAAATCATCATCCTGTGCAATCTCATGGAATAGTTCCCGCTTAAAGAACAGCAGATAGACGCAGACCCCCAAAAAGGCCAGAATCAAAATCAATTGAAGAACCTTTACCACGCCAAACTTCTTCATGGGCCATACCTCCTCCTGTGTTCCTGAAAAAATTCAAAAACCACTACCGTTACAGTCTAACACATTTTGTGTCATAAGTCCAGCAAAATTCTGAAAAATCTTTCTTCTGGAGCCGTTTTGCTGAAAAAATATCGTTCTTTTTTCAGGAAATCCTTCTGTCCAAGTTTCATTTTTCCTGCTGAAAATTTGATAATTTACCAGTATTTTCCATTTCCAAAACCAGCCATATTCTGGTCGGAATCATCAACTATTTTCAAAATCAACCAATAGTTGCCATGCAAAATCGTCCGTCTTTTCCCGTGCTACGACCCGCTCCTGCCTGCGTTCAAGAGGCCGCAGGACGGTTTTTTGTCCTGCGGCCCCTGCAACAGGGGCTCCTCCGTGGAACCCCTCAATTCTGCATCAAAATTTCTTTCACCCGCCCCAAATCCATTTCGGGCAGTACATAGTCCGCCTCCGGGAAGGGCTCTGCCGGTGAGATGTTGGAATGGATGTACACAGTAGCCAGCCCCAGCTCCCGGGCACCCTGAATATCGCAGGCGCCGTCGTTGCCGATCATGATGGCGCTATCCGGCGAAATTCCCTGTTCCTTCAGCGGCAGTTCAAAAAACTGTCGGTCCGGTTTTTTGCAGCCATAGTCGGAGGACAGATAAATGCTGTCGAACAGAGATTCTATCCCCAGCATTTGCAGCTCCCGTGCGGTGAAGATCCGCTGGGCATTGGACAGCAGATGCACCCCCTGGCCATTTGCCCGCAGGGCTTTCAGGAGCTCCACGGCCCCATCATACAGGCGGATATAGTCAATGGATGCCTCCCGGAACCGTCCCCCGGCCTCCACCGCCAGTTCTATAGGTGCATCCACCCCTTTTTCCTGAAAGAGCTCCTGGAAAACCAGCTCCAGCTGGATTTCCGGGTGGGCCTCATGGGCATCCCGGCGCAGGATGTTGGTGCCCTGCTCCCGGCGGTGGACACAGCGGACATAGGCCTGCTGAAGCTCCTGAGCCGTATAATCCGCCCCCTGCTGCCCATACCAGACCGCCATCTGCTCCCACAGCTCCGGCTTTTCCTCATCGGTATGAATGTCCACCAATGTGCCGTACAAATCAAAAATACAGTTCTGATACCGCATCCTGTTTCTCCTTTCCCCTGTCCCTCAGCAGGCGTCCGGGCACTGGGCCTCGAGCTGCTCCAGCGTCTCATAAACCCGCAGCAATTCCCCCACGCTCCACGCCTGGGCAAAACAGCCCTTGGAGGGGCCGGGATTTCCACCGTCGTAGATCTCCGGCAGCTGGCCGGCGCAGCCCTCCCGCAGCAGTTCTTTCATGCTTTCCAGCTGGACGCGAAGCTGTGCTGCCGCCTCCGGGGTATTCCCCCGGGTTTTCAGCCAGGCCAGGTAGTATGCCCCCAGAGGGAACGGCCAGATGGTTCCCTGGTGGTACGCCATATCCCGGTTCCACTGACTGCCGCCATAGAAGGGGCAGAACTCCGGGTCCTCCGGCGACAGGGTCCGCAGTCCGTGGGGCGTATACAGCCACCGGCCCACCATGTCCACAATCTGCCGCTCCTGCTCCGGATTCAGCATGGTGAAGGGCATGGTCAGGACCCAGATCTGGTTGCAGCGCAGCTGCTCATCCGCTTCCGTCCCGGAAATGACATCCTTCAGGTACCCCTTCTCCGGCATCCAGAAGGCTTTTTCAAAAGAGACCTTCACCCGCTGGGCCAGCGCTGCATACTCTGCTCCGTCGCTTCCCGCCACAGGCGCCAAATGGCTGAGGATGCAAAGGGCATTGTACCAATAAGCGTTGATTTCCACCGGTTTTCCGTGGCGCGGGGTGGGAAGCACTCCGTTGACGCACACGTCCATCCAGGTCACCTGGTCTCTGCCGGACCCTGCCCGGATCAGTCCATCGGTGTCCATGGATATGGAGTAACGAGTTCCGGCCTGATAGCAGCGGACAATCCGCTCCATCACCGGCCAGGCCTCCCGGATAAAATCCTGGTCCTCTGTCCGCTGATAGTACAGCCAGATTCCATTGATCAGCAGCAGCGGCGCATCTACGGAGTTGTATTCCGGACTGGACTCTCCCTCAGGGAACAGGTTGGGCAGCAGGCCGTCCCGTTCATAGGCAAGGAAGGTCCGCAGAATGCTTCTGGCAGTTTCATATTCTCCCCGGGACAGGACGCACCCAGGCAGGGAAATCATGGTATCCCGGCCCCAGTCTCCGAAGAAGGGATATCCCGCTTCAATGGTCTTACCCTTTGTGGATGCCCGATCCACCACAAATGCGTCGGCGCTCCGCGCCAGTTCCCTGGCCTCTTCGCTGCGGAAGCCCGATTGCTCCAGGAGCATCCGCTGCCGGTTTTCACAGCCGCGGAGAATCTCCTCCCCTTCAGCGTGCACCGGCTCCGTAGAGAATACGATGCTCGCCGTCAGGCACTGTCCCGGCCCTACGGTCCACTCCGACGCGAAGCAGCAGGCCCCCAGGCCGCTCTCCCGCCGTCCGTCCTTTTTGTCATCGGCGTAAAACAGGGATTGGCTGTCCGCCTCAATCGACAGCAGCTGTCCGCTGCTCTTCACATACAGCACCCGGCCTTCGCCCCGCACCACGCCGTCCCGATATTCCAGGGATACCGGCGTCTGAGGCGGCTCTCCTTTGGGAGCAAACTGCAGCACCGGCGTCACCCGGAGGGTGCAGGGCTCCTGGGAGTGGTTGTCAATGGTGTACACCACCGCAGTGGTATTCTCCCCATAGGCCATGGCGCACTTCCGGGTGAGGGTCACATCTCCTATCTGATAGTGCCAGCTGGGTCCCAGGTCCCAGATAAACTCCCGCAGATACCGCCAGCCCTCCTCCGGCGGCGTCCCGTCGGCAAAGGTCTGAGAGGACAGAATCATCTTCTCCTTTCCGGTCAGCAGCGTCTCCGTCATCCGGTGCACCAGGTTGAACCGGTGGTTGGGGGAATCCGCCGCAATCAGGAGCCCCTGGTCATTGCGGCTTACGGAAAATACCTGAGAAGTGGAGGAAAATCCCCCCAATCCATTGGTCAGCAACCAGCAGTTGCGCTCTTTTCCCGCCAAAAAATCCCGGTTGTTGTAAATAAATCTCATAGGGACAGCCTCCGTTCACACAGTCTTCTATGATTCCTACTCCATGTATTTTCTTTATAGATAGGGCAGCAGGGCTTTGAATACTTCCACATACCCCGCCGGGTACATATGCATTCCCTCCTGGGTGTACTCCGCCTTCTGCCGTCCCTGGTCATCCAGGATTCCCCCGTTGCAGTCCAGAAACCGGCAGCCCATTTTCTCCGCCAAGGCTGCCAACTTCCGGTTGGTATCCCGAAGGGCGGCATTGGTGCGGGTCTGGAAAGCCGTTCTGGCCCATTGGGGTGTATCCGGCAGATCCGGATTCACAGGATAGTACGCCATCATATATACCTGGGTATCCGGCAGGTTCTCCCGGAGAATGGTCAGGATTTTTTCATAATTCTGCAGCAGGTGATCCTGCCAGAATACTCCGTCCTCCCGGGGTGTGATATCGTTGGTGCCGATATTGAGAAACACCTTGGACGGCTCCAGGTCCAGCAGGACAGTGTAGATGTGTTCCAGGAACTCATCGGTGGTGGTGCCGCCGATTCCCCGGTTGTAGAGCACCTTTTCCACCCCAAAGGCAGCGGCAATCTCCTGAACCGGAAACTGTTCCATCAAAGAGGAGCCGGTAAACAAAATCTGGCCCTTTCTGGCGATTTTGTTCAACTCCTGATAGGAACGCCGGAGGACCCGCTTTCTCTCCTCCTCCGGAGAATGCTCAGGCTGGATCGTGCACGATGCCATATCCATCCCTCTCCTGTTCCGACAGCCTCTTCAGAGCCGGTGAAGAGGCTAATCGTTTAACTTCTATTGTTCATATTATAATAGCCGCAGGAAATTGTCAAGCCGGATTTCAGAAGATTTGCCGGAAATCCCCCACAAAGGGAATTGACAATTTCCCCCAGCAACGATATACTGATAGACAAGAGTATGGTTAATCGATTAATCCGTTGAAGAAGCGAAAACGGTACCGCCGCAGCAGGGATTT
>CALXFW010000189.1 GCA_944387685.1 uncultured Oscillospiraceae bacterium | reverse complement strand
GGGGCAGGCTGTGCCCCGCCAGCACCAGTATGTTGGGAAAATGCCGGTGGAAGGTCTCTCCCATCAGGCTGGCGTCCGCCGGACGGAAGTGGAACTGGGGCACCTCCCCATCCAGTTCCGCCTCCCCGTGGAAAAAGCCACGCTTCTGCGCCTGGATGAACAGGGGGATGGCGTCCGGGTCCAGGCCCATAATCCGGGTACCCACCCGGTCCGTGGCTACCGGGTCCACCCCGGCGATCAGCACCCGGCTGTCCACCGGGTCCACCGGCGCCGGAGTATTGCCCTCGCCGCCAACCAGTCCGTCAATGAGCGTCAGGTTGGGACGGATGAGATACAGCAGGTCCGTCAGCTTATCGTCGATGCGGTAGCTGTGGTTGCGCTCCCGCAGGGCATAGGGGATAATGCCCATGGCATTCTTAAAGCCCAGGGTCACCTGGGTATAGAGATTGGTTTTCAGCTTGGGGACAGAGACGTAGAACGCCTTTCCCTCCGCCACCTCCGCGAAGGGCTCCGGCACCAGTACCTCCTTCATCACCCGGGCCTTAGGCAGCAGGTACCGCCGCACCGGACAGGTCTCCAGCGCCACCAGGCCGGTTTTCCGGAACCGGGCAATGCGGTCCACTCCGCTGACCCGGAAGCTGGTCCGGGTTGGCATGGGCTTTCCCGAGGACTCGGCAATCAGCACCTTGGGCTGATACTGCTGCACCCATTCCACCACCGCATCCAAGACTCGGGGGTCGGTAGACTCCGGATACTCCACATCCGCCATGCCGCTGTTGTGGTATACAGATACCAGGTTTGGCTTGATGACCGCCCGGGTGCTGTTCGCCAGCGCAGGCGTAAAGTGCAGATGGCTTTCCAGCCGGTCCAGGCACGCAAACACCAGGTCCCGGATGGCACGGATATCCTCCCGCTGGAAGTATTCCTGCGTTCCATAATTATCCGGCAGCGCCACATAATCCCGCCGCGGGTCCATATCCGCCGGCAGCTGCCGCACCACCACCCAACGATCACTCATATATCCGGATTCCCCTTTCCCTTCCCAGGTCTTTTCTCTGCAGCGCCCCCAACGCATCCGCTTGGACTTGTCCGTCGGAGGCCGCATCTGTCATGGTACACAAAACGACGCTATTATACTCCACTCCGGGAACCCGGTCAACCGGTTTCGACCCTTCTTTCCAAAATTTCCAAAAAATTAAGAATTTTTCTCATGAGAACGGGACATGGTTTTCCCTCCCCCGAGGGACTGTTTCATCCCTGCCTGCACAGGACCAGGGTTCCTCCCAGGTCCGGCAGGGGCACGCCGGGCAGGGGCCGGCCCCACTCCTTCTCAAACGCCGCCAGAGCCTGGGCAGGCCCGGGAAGCCGGGGATTGCCCCAGTCATGGAGCAGCAAATAGCCCCCCGGGTTCAGCCGGGGCCAGAACCACCGCAGTCCCGCCAGGGTGCTGGGCCCGAAATCCACGTCCAGGGACACCAGGCAGAACCGCGCCTCCACCCCCTGGGCGGAATTCGGAAAAAAGCCCGGGTGAAAACGGGCCGCCTGGGGATGGGGCAGAATTTCCCGGACCTGTTCCGGCGTGGCAGCGCAGTGGGCCTCCTGGAAGGCGGGGTCCCCGCATTCCTCCGAGGAAAACCCGGCAAAACTGTCGAATAGGTGCAGTTCCCGCTCCGGCAGCAGCCGGTTGATGCACCGGGCAAACTGCCCCCGGAAAACCCCCAGCTCCGCCGCCGCCCCCGGCACAGCATCCAGCCGGCGGCACAGCAGCTCCAGGGACGCCAGCCGGACATAGTCGTTGCTCTCCCGCTCTCCGGCCAGCGGACTGTCCGCCAATGCGGCGGGTTCCGTCACCAGATACTGCCGGGGCAGCAGTCTGCCCAGCAGCTCCGCCCCCAGCACCGGTTCCGCCGCAGTGCACACGTCATTCCGGTTGACCACCCAGGCCGCGTTTTTCAGGAACAGAATCCGCTGCTCCAGAATGCCCAGCGCCCGGCACTGCGCCCCGATTTCCTCCGAGGCCCGGCTGGTCACAATCAGCAGCTCCACATCCGCCCCCTCCAGGCGCTCCGGCTCCCAGACCGGCCTGCCCAGGAACGTCTCCCCCGCCCGGTAAGTATCCACAAACGCCGCAATCCGGTCCGCTGCAAGCCCCTGGGCCAGCAGCTCCGCTGCGCCGCAGCCTGTCCCCCACACATAAATTCCCATTCTGCACGCCTCCCCGGTCGCCCAGTGGGCGCCCTTTTTTGCTTTGGTCAAAAATTTTGTCTGTATTATATCAAATATGCACAATTTTGCAAGATGGAGAAAAGAACTTATTTACATTTTGCCGAATATGCGATATAGTGTGGACAAGACTTGTATCAATCAAATGCAATTCGCTTTTGAATACCATTTGAGGAGGAATGCCCATGCACACTGCCGCGCTGATTGTCGCCGCAGGAATGTCCACCCGAATGGGGCAGTTCAAGCCCATGCTGAGCATCGGCTCCATCTCCGTTGCCCAGCGGGTGGTAGCCAGCCTGCACCAGGCAGGAATCTCCAAAATTGTCATGGTCACCGGCTGCAACGCCATCGCTCTGGAGCGGCACCTGGCAGGCAACGGGATTATATTCCTGCGCAACGACCGCTACGAAACCACCCAGATGTTTGACTCGGTGAAAATCGGCCTGGAATACCTTCAGGACAAGTGCGACCGGATTGTGTTCACGCCGGTGGACGTGCCCCTGTTCACCGCCGCCACCGTCCGGGCGCTGCTGGCCTCCGGGGAAGCCCTGGCCTGCCCGGTGTACGACGGTCGGCAGGGACATCCCATTCTTCTCAGTGCCGGACTGATTCCCCAGATTCTGGCGGACAGCGGAGAGGGCGGGCTGCGGGGCGCCCTGGACCGGTGCTCCGCCGCAATGGCCCTGATTCCGGTGAACGATCCCGGCACCCTTCAGGATGCCGACACCCCGGAGGATTTTTCTGCCCTTCTGGACTACCACAATTCTCAGCTGCTGCGCCCGGTGATTCATGTATCCCTGTGCCGGGAACGGCTGTTCTTCGACAACAAAATCGCCATGCTTCTGATGCTGGTGGACGAAACCAAGTCCGTCCGGGCAGCGGGACAGCGGATGCAACTGAGCTATTCCAGCTGCTGGAACATGATCCACACCCTGGAGAGCCAGCTGAACTACACCCTCATCGCCCGCAGCCAAGGCGGGGCCGGGGGCAGCACCAGTGTGCTCACCCCCCAGGGACGGCAGCTGCTGGAACGGTTCGCCCGGTATGAGCAGCGGCTGCGGGAGCTGGCGGAGGAGCTGTACCCGGAGTATTTTGGAGGGCTGCTCCCATGAAGCGGGTGTATCTGATCCGCCACTGCCTGCCGGAGTTCCCCGGCGGGGAGAAATACTGTCTGGGGCGCACGGATTTTCCCCTGGGGCCGGAGGGACTGCTCCAGGCGGAGCAGACAGCCCGTGCCCTGCCCCCGGTGACCATGGTATTTTCCAGCCCTCTGCGCCGGGCGGTGCAGACCGCCCAGGCCATCGGCGAGCCTGTGATTCTGGAGGGCCTGCAGGAGCTGTACGCCGGAGACTGGGACGGACTCCCCTTCTCCGAAATCCGGGTGCGCTACCCGGAGCTGTACGCCGCCCGAGGCATTACCCCCGGCCTGCCCCTGCCCAACGGGGAGCCGGATGCGGAGGGGCTTGCCCGGTTTCAGCAGACCCTGAAAACCGCCGCCGCACTGGCGCCGGGAGATTTTGCGGTGGTATCCCACGGCGGAATCCTCCGTCTGTATCTGAACACCCTTTCCCAAAGCTTTCCCAAGCCGGGGTATGGGCAGATAATTGCCCTGACCTGGGACGGGGAAACCTTTCATCTGCAGGAGGATTGATTGTATGCGTGCCATGCTCAACACCATGAAAACCTATCTGCTCCGGGGCGAAGACCTGGTTCTGGTCACGGTAGTTGCCTCCTCCGGGGCCACCCCCCGGGGGGCCGGTGCCCGGATGCTCATCGGTCCTCAGGGCCGGATTGTGGGAACCATCGGCGGCGGCGCCGTGGAGTACCGCTCCGAGCAGATTGCCCGGGAGGTACTGGCCAGCCGCAGCTCCCTGGGGCATCAGTTTTCCCTGACCCGGGACGACGTGCAGAATCTGGGGATGATTTGCGGCGGCAACGTGACGGTATTCTTCCACTTCCTGCCCGCCGGAGACCCCGCAGCCATCGCCCTGGCGGAGGAGGCGGAGGAACGCTTTGCCAAGGGGCAGGATTTCTGGCTGGTTTCCGACCTGGCCGCCGGGGGCTGCCTCCGGCTGACGGACAAGTCCGACCCCAGCCTCGCCCCACGGCTGACCCGCCACCCCCAGCGGATTCAGGAGGACGGGAAAGACCTGTATCTCGAACAGATTTCCTCCTCCGGGAAGGTCTACATCTTCGGCGGCGGCCATGTGGCCCAGGAACTGGTGCCGGTGCTGGCCCATGTGGGCTTTTCCTGCGTGGTCATGGACGACCGGGAGGAATTCGCCAAGCCGGAGCTGTTCCCCGGTGCAAACCAGGTGATTCTGGGGGACTTCCGGAGAATCGGAGATTTCGTCTCCATCGGTCAGGAGGACTATGTGTGCGTCATGACCCGGGGCCACGCTTTCGATACCCTGGTGCAGGCCCAGGTACTCAAATGCGCCCCCTGCTACTGCGGAGTCATCGGCAGCCGCCACAAGGCCGCCGGGGTGCGCAAAGTTCTCTCCCAGGAATACGGCCTGTCGGATGCGGAGCTGGACCGGGTCACCACCCCAATCGGGCTGGACATCAAGGGTGAGACCCCTGCGGAAATCGCCATCTCCATCGCCGCCCAGATGATTCTGGTCCGGGCGGAGCGCAGCGGCGCATGAGGCGGCGGCTGTTTCTCACCGGGCCCATCGGATGGGGAAAGAGCACCGCCATCGCCCAGGCTCTGGGGGATGCCGCCCGCCGGGGCGGCGGGTTCTTCACCCGGCGCAGGCTGGATGAACAGGGCAGGCTGACGGGCTTCACCCTGGAGTCCCCCGACGGAACCCGGAAAGAAGTCTTTCTGGACTTTACCGGAAGCAGCCCCCGGATGAACCCCGGCGCCTTTACCGGCCTGGGCCGGGAATTGCTGGCCGACACTGCGGCGCCCTTCCTGGTTCTCGACGAAATCGGGGGCATGGAACTGCTGTGCCCGGAGTTTATGGAGGCGCTGGAAGATGCTTTCGCCCGGGGAATCCCCTGCATTGGCGTCATGAAAGGGCCCGGGCCTGCCGGCGCTCTGGTGAAAGCTTTGGGCCTCACCCAGACCTACCTCCAGGCGGCGAACCGGCTCCGCAGCCGGCTCCAGAGTGACCCGGATACCCTGCTCTATCCCTGCGGACAATTTGACGAACACGCCCTGGCGCTTGCCCGCCAGTGGGCTCAGGAGTATGCCTATGACGGATTTTTTCGCCCTGTATGACGCGCTGCTGGAAGAAATTCCCCCTCAGCCCATCACCGCCCTGCTTCCCGGCAGCTTCTGGACCGGGGTGGAGACGCAGGAGGCCCTGGGTCTGGCCATGACCACCCCGGGAGACACGGCCCCCCCAGCTCTCCCCCGGTGGGAAAGCGCCGCCACCCTGGCGGAACTGGCCCCGGGCATCAAAAGCTGGAATTTCCGGGAGGCAACGGCAGCCATGGCGGCGGTGAACGCCCATTACAACACCCCCGGGCGTCTGGCCCGGATGCACGCCGGAGAGCCTTTTGACAACTACTGCACCCGGGGGCTGGACCTGCGGGGAAAAACCGTGGGGGTGGTGGGGCATCTGCGGATGCCGGAATCCATCCGCCGGGAGGCCGGGCGCTTCTTCATCCTGGAGCGCAGCCCCCAGCCCGGAGATTATCCGGACTCCGCCTGTGATGCTCTGCTGCCGGGCTGCGATGTGGTGATTCTCACCGCCTGCACCCTGGTGAACAAAACCCTGCCCCACCTGCTGGAGCTGTGCGCCGGCGCCTATACCATCCTCGCCGGTCCCACCTGTCCCCTGTGTCCCCGGCTGCTGGACTTTGGCATTGACCGGCTGTCCGGGCTGGTCATTACGGACCGGCAGGCCATGAAGCAGCGGATTTCCCAGGATCTGCCCGGCCCGCCCTATCCCACCGGACAGCCATTCCTGCTGACAAAGGAGGCCCTATGAAGCAAATTACGTCCACTCACCGCAGAATCGTATGGCTGCTGGGCATCGGGCTGATCGTGTGCATCCTGGGCTCCTTCACCCTGGGGCACTACCCCGTACCTCTGAGCGAACTGCTGGGCATTCTGGGCAGCCGCCTGGGCCTGCCCATTCAGCCCTTCTGGACCACCCAGATGGAAACCGCCGTGTGGAACATCCGGCTGCCCCGGGTGCTGCTCAGCGTAATGGTGGGAGCCTGCCTGTCCGGCGCAGGGGCCAGCTACCAGGGCATTTTCCAGAACCCCATGGCCTCCCCGGACATTCTGGGGGCCTCCGCCGGCGCGGGCTTCGGCGCGGCCCTAGCCATTCTGGTGGGGATGTCCAGCTTCGGCATTACCCTGGGTGCGTTTCTGTGCAGCCTGGCCACGGTGGCCCTGGTGTTCTGGATCAGCCGCCACGCCAAAGGGGACCGGGTGCTGGGCCTGGTGCTGGCGGGAATCATGGTCAGCTCCCTCTTCCAGTCCGGCACCTCCTTCATCAAATTGGTGGCCGACCCCACCAACAAGCTGCCCCAGATCACCTACTGGCTCATGGGCAGCCTGTCCGGGGCCAAATGGTCGGAGGTCTGCTTTGTGGTGTTCCCCATGCTGGCGGGGCTGATTCCCCTGCTGCTGCTGCGCTGGCAGCTCAACGTCATCACCATGGGTGACGACGAGGCCCGGGCCATGGGCGTCAACGCCGGCAGGGTCCGGCTGTGGATTGTGCTGTGCTCCACCCTGGTCACTGCCTCGGCGGTGTCCGTCAGCGGCATGATCGGCTGGGTAGGCCTGGTGATTCCTCACATGATGCGCCGGATTGTGGGCTCGGATTACCGCTATCTCATGCCCGGGTCCATGCTGGGGGGCGGCATCTTCCTGCTGATTGTGGACAACGTTTCCCGGAACGCCACCACCGCAGGCATCCCCATCGGCATTCTCACCGCCTTCATCGGCGCGCCCTTCTTCCTGTGGCTGATTACCGGAAAGGGGGATCACTATGAGCATTGAGGTCCAGAATCTGAACTTCTCCTATGGCTCCCGGCAGATTCTGTTCGATGTGAGCTTTTCCGTGGAAAAGGGGGAATTTCTGTCCATCCTCGGCCCCAACGGAGTGGGAAAGAGCACCCTGTTTCGCTGTGTGCTGGGACTGCTCTCCGGCTATACCGGCAGGGTGCTGGTAGAGGGGCTGGATTCCCGCACCTTCTCCGTGCGGGAGGCCGCCCGGCACATCGCCTACATCCCCCAGTCCAGCCGCCCGGTATTCAACTACAGCGTTTTCGACATTGTGCTCATGGGCCGCACCAGCGCCCTGTCCCCCTTCCGTGCCCCCAGCCAGCGGGACAATGACCGCTGCGCCTGGGCCCTGGACAAGGTAGGCATTTCCCATCTGGCCCAGCGGTGCTACCACCGGCTCTCCGGCGGCGAGCAGCAGCTGGTGCTTATCGCCCGGGCTCTGGTTCAGGACGCCCCTATCCTCATGCTGGACGAGCCCACCGCCAATCTGGATTTCGGCAATCAGCTGCTGGTGCTGGAGCAGGCCCGGACCCTGGCCCAGGAGGGCTATACCGTCATCCAGACCACCCACCACCCGGAGCAGAGCTACCTGTTCTCCGACCGGATACTGGCCATTCAGCATGGCCGGGTTCTGACGGAGGGAACCCCCGCTCAGGTTCTGACGGAGGAAACCATGCGGGCGCTGTACGGGGTGGACGTATCGGTTGTCAGCCTGTATCAGGATCAGGCTCGCATCTGCATCCCCCAAAAAATCACAAATCAGGAGGTAACACCATGAAACGATCCGCCCTATGCCTGCTGCTGGCGCTGTGCCTGGTGCTGGCAGGCTGCTCCGCCGCAGCCCCCGCAGAGACCACTGCCCCGGCCCAGACGGAAACAGCAGCCGTCACCACCGCCCCGGCGGAAACCGACTCCGCCACCCGGGAGTTCACCGACTCCACCGGCAGAACCGTCACCGTCCCGGCGACCATCACGAAAATCGCCATCTCCGGCCCTCTGAGTCAGGTGTACATGATTCCCCTGGCGGGGGATATGCTGGTGGGCGTGTGCAGCGCCTACGCGGAAAATGAGGCCCTGTATCTGCCGGACTATCTCACATCCCTGACGGAAATCGGTCAGCTCTACGGAGGCAAGGGAGAGATGGACCTGGAAGCCCTGCTGGCCGTGGCCCCGGATGTGGTCATTGACGTGGGCGATGCCAAGGACACGGTGAAGGAGGACATGGATTCTCTCACCCAGCAGACCGGCATCCCCTTTGTCCACATTGACGCCACCGTAGAGAGCGCCCCCGAGGCCTACCGGCAGCTGGGCGTGCTCCTGGGCCGGGAGGAAAAGGCCGAGGAGCTGGCGGTGTGGTGTGAAACCACCTACGACGGCATGGTGGAGATGATGGAGCGGGTGGATGCCGACGGCGCCCGGAAAACCATGCTCTACTGCCTGGGCGACAAGGGTGTGAACGTCATCGCCGAGGGCTCCTTCCATGCGGAAACCGTGAATCTCATGAGCCAGAACCTGGCTGTGCTGGAGGACGTGGTCTCCAACGGTCTGGGCAATGAGGTGGACCTGGAGCAGATTCTGGCCTGGAATCCGGAGGTCATCGTCTTTGCCCCGGACAGCTGCTACGAAGAGGTAGGCAACGATCCCCAGTGGCAGGGCGTGAACGCCGTCGCCTCCGGGAACTACTACAAGACCCCCTACGGCCCCTACGGCTGGCTGTCCAGCCCCCCCTCTGTGCAGCGGTATCTGGGTATGCTTTGGCTGGGCGCCCTGCTGTATCCGGACTACATCGACTATGACCTCCAGGAAGAGGTTACCACCTACTACAAGCTGTTCTATGACTGCGACCTCACCGACGAAATGTATCAGACGCTGATGGAGGACGCTCTGTAACGTAAAAAATTCCGCCCTGGGATTTCCACATCCCAGGGCGGATTTTCTTTTACAGCAAAGCCATGGAGAGCCCCAGCAGCACAGCCAGGCCCAGGACATTCTCCAGGGTGAAGACCCCCAGATATCTCAGGGCGTTGGCCCCCGGCCAGCGCAGGTACAGCTTCAGGGTAATCAGGCTGGCAAGAGAAGCGATGGGAGTTCCCAGGCCGCCCACGTTCACCCCCAGCAGCAGGGGCTTCCACTGCTCGGTAAAGGCGGACAGGAGCACCGCCGCAGGCACGTTGCTGATGATCTGGCTGGCGGCGGCGGAGGTCAGCAGGGTGCTTCTCTCCAGCAGGCCCTGCAGGCAGGTCCGCACCGCCTCCACCCGGCCCAGGTTGCCGGAAACCACAAAAAAGCACACAAAGGTGGCAAGCAGGGAGACATCCAGCTCCCCCAGAAGCTTCCGGTCCATCCAGGTCATGGCAATCAGCACCAAAGCGGTGGTAATCCAGTAGGGCACAATCCGGAACACCGTCAGCAGGCACAGCAGGAACAGTCCCAGGTAGGCCCCCAGCTTCCGGGGGCTGTGGATTTTCTCTTCCTTCAGCTCCAGTTCCGGCAGCTTTTTCGGCAGCACCGGCACTGCGGCAGCCGCCAGGACCATCAGGCTCACCGCCGTCAGGGGCAGTATGGCGGAGAAGAACTCCCCCGCCTGGAGCCGGTAGTTGGCATACAGGAACAGGTTCTGGGGGTTACCCACGGGGGTGGCCATGCTGCCCAGGTTGGCGCCGATGGTCTGCAGCACCAGGATGGGAATCACGGCGGAAGCCGCCCCCAGCTGCCCCAGCAGAGCCAGGGTGAAGGGCACAAACACCAGCAGCGCCACGTCATTGGTCACCAGCATGGAGCAGAAGAAGGGCAGCAGCACCAGCGTCACGGACAGGGCCCGTCCATTGGGCATCCGGCTCAGCAGCTGATAGGTCAGCCAGCGGAACAGCCCCGCCTCCTTCACTCCCGCCACCACCGCCATCAGGCTCAGCAGCAGGCACAGCACCCGCAGATCAATGTAGCCCCAGTAGGCGCCATCCGGCGGAACCAGCAGCACGGTGATCAGGGCGCAGATCCCCGCCACACACAGCACCGTCTCCTGCCGGAAAAAACTCCGTATCCGTTCTCCCATACCAAATACCCCCAAAGCCTTCCAAAATTCGCCCTAACCATAGCACATTCCCGGTTCTTTTTCAATGGGAAAGTTGGCCGAACATTCCTCTGGGGGAGGGGCGGGAATTGTGAAACCTTTCGCCCCTTGACATCCTGTCCGGCGGGGCGCATAATATAGCTGTTTGAACCAGACAGAAAGGTGGGATACCATGCATCACAATCGCGCCTCCCTGGTGGAGGGCTCCATCTGGCAGTCCATGCTGCTGTTCGCTCTGCCGGTGTTCCTGGGGAACGTGTTTCAGCAGTTTTACAACGCCTTCGACTCCTGGGTGGTGGGCAAGTTCATCGGCGATACCGCCCTGGCTGCCGTCAGTTCTTCCGGCAGCCTGATTTTTATGATGGTGGGCTTCTTCAACGGTGTGGCCATGGGCGCAGGCGTCATCATTGCCCGGTTTTTCGGCGCCCGGGACTATACCGGTCTGAAGCAGGCCATCCACACGGATATCGCCCTGGGCCTGGCCTCCGGCGCGGTTCTCACCGTGGCAGGCGTAGCCCTCACCCCCACCATTCTGCGGTGTATGGGCACCCCGGAGGAAGTTCTGCCCCAGTCCATCAGCTACTTCCGCTATTACTCCTGGGGCATTCTGTTCACGGTGATGTACAACATCTTCGTAGGCGTTCTCCACGCCGTGGGAGACAGCCGCCACCCCCTGTACTACCTGATTTTCTCCACCTTTGTCAACGTGGTGCTGGACCTGCTGTTCGTGGCGGTGTTCCACTGGGGCGTGGGGTCCGCTGCGGTGGCCACCACCATCTCCCAGGGCGTCAGCGCCCTGATGTGCTTCGTCTATCTGGTGCGGGCCAAGGATCTTCCCTATCAGCTTCACTGGCGGGAAATCCGCTTCCACAGCAAGAGCCTGCGGGAGATTCTCCGCTTCGGCCTGCCCTCCGGCGTGCAGAATTCCGTGATTGCCCTGGCCAATGTGGTGGTGCAGAGCAACATCAACGCCTTCGGTGCGGCGGCCATGGCCGGCTGCGGCGCTTACTCCAAGCTGGAGGGCTTCGCCTTCCTGCCCATCACCTGCTTTGCCCAGGCCCTGAGCACCTTTGTGGGGCAGAATCTGGGCGCCCATCGCTATGACCGGGTGAAAAGCGGGGTGCGCTTCGGCATTCTCTGCTCGGTCATCATGGCGGAGCTCATCGGTGTGGGCGCCTATCTGCTGGCTCCCCAGCTGATTGCCCTGTTCAACGACGCCCCGGAGGTGGTGGCCTACGGTAGCCACCATATGCGTATCATCTGCCTGTTCTATTGTCTGCTGGCCTTCTCCCACTGCATCGCCGGCATTCTCCGGGGTGCGGGAAAGACCTCCATACCCATGCTCATCATGCTGATGTGCTGGTGCCTGATTCGGGTGAGCTACATCACCATAGCCGTTTCTTACGTGCCCCAGCTGGAAACGGTCTCCCGGGCCTATCCCATCACCTGGAGCTGCAGCAGTCTGGTTTTCCTGATTTATTTCCTGAAGGCCGACTGGATTCACAACTTTGACCGGATGGCCGCAAAAGAGGCCTGACGCAGTCGCCCGCCGCTTTTCTGCGGCGGGCGTCATTGTTATTTTGCCTTGACCTTGCAGATCAGCTGGGTCATGGTGCCCATGGGGCAGTAGACGCACCAGCTTCTGGGCTTGAACAGCACCATGGTAATCAGGCCCAGCACCGTGGAGGTGAGCATCACGCTGTAAAATCCAAAGGCGAACTGGGCGACGCCGGGATGCAGCAGCGTTCCATGGTAGGCCCACTGCCAGGGCAGCTTGAAGGTCCACAGCAGGGTCACCACCTGCCGCAGGTCCCGGGCTCCGGCAAACACCAGCCAGGTGTTCCACAGCATCTGGAAAAACATGGCAAAGAAGAAAGTCAGAAAGCCGTAACGGAACCATTTGCTTTTCATCCACCCCGGAATGTCCTTCTTCCGGGACAGGCCGAACCGGCCTCCCAGCAGCGCAAACAGCTGTCCCCGGCCGCAGTAGCGGTTGCAGTAGCCCTTGGTCCCCCGGGTGACGGAAATGATCAGCGGAATAAAAAAGCACAGCAGCCCCAGCCAGGCAAACAGGATGTTAAAAAATCCCAGAATTAGGTAAGTCAGGGACGCAATCCACAGATAGTCATACCACTTTTTCATGCTTATGACCATTCCTTTCCGCTGCTCTCCAAGGCACCAAAGGAATATGAAACCCGGTACCTCTGACGCAGCCAGCCGTAATTTGTTAGAATGTACTTGAGGAGGCAGGCACACTACAGAA
>CALXFW010000188.1 GCA_944387685.1 uncultured Oscillospiraceae bacterium | reverse complement strand
CCCTTGGAATAGCGGCGGATGGGGGTGTTGGAAGGCAGCTGGAAAATCTCATGGAGCCGGGCAAACAGATCATCGTCAAACTTGGGGTAAATCCCCTTGTAGAATTTCCGCATCTCCTCCAGCGTGGCCCCGGGATAGTAGAACACATCGTCGGGGATGTACCCAATCCGCCCCTTGGCGGCGGGATTTTCAAAAACCGGCATTCCTTCCAGGGTCACCTCTCCCTTGTCCGGCCGGTAAATGCCGGTCAGATGCCGGATGGCGGTGGACTTGCCCGCGCCGTTGGGGCCCACCAGGCCGTATACTGCACCCTTCGGCACCGTCAGGCTCAGATTGTCCAGGGCCGTCACATGACCGAAGGTTTTTACCACATTTTTCATTTCAAGCATTGCTGCTTCCTCCTTCCTCTAGCCGCTGAACCAGCGTCTGCCGCAGGACCCCCAGGGCCATCAGCGCCGCTGCGGATTCGTCGAACGCGGAGTACCACCGTTCCCGCTCCCGCTGCTGGGTCTGTTCACTGCCGCAGACAAAGCAGCCCTTTCCGGGCACCGTGGCGATCCAGCCCTCCACTTCCAGCTGGCGGTAGGACCGCTGGATGGTATTGGGATTGATGGTCAGGGCGGCGGCCAGCTCCCGGACGCTGGGCAGCTTCTCCCCGGGCTGCAGAACCCCGGTGGCGATCTGCTCCCGGAAGCCGTCAATGATCTGGGTATAAATGGGTCGGGAATCCCGGTAATCCAGATGTATCATGGTATCCCTCCTTTGGGTCTAAACTGTACTAGCTGTCCTAGTACGGTTAGTATACCATGGGATACAGTTTCTGTCAATCCAGGCAATTCTTAAGTTTGGTTTCAGAGATTGCCGGGAAATCTCCCGGGGGTTCGGATAAGCTGTCGGGAAGTTTCCCGGGAGCCGGGGCCATTTTCGCTGGTTTTCCCGCCGGGCCGGGGACTACAATGGGCTTACCATTTACAGAGGAGGACGGGCAATGCAATGCCAGAAGCTGAAAACCTATATGGAAACCGGTCGGGTGGTCTTCCTTCCCGCCTGCTCCATCCGCCCAAACCCGGCCCAGCCCCGGAAGGTCTTCAAACCCGAGGCCCTGGACGAGCTGTCCGACTCCATCCGGCAGCATGGAATTTTACAGCCCCTGTCCGTCCGCCGGTGCGGCACCAGCTATGAGCTGATCTCCGGAGAGCGGCGGCTGCGGGCAGCGGAACTGGCGGGGGTGACGGATATTCCCTGTATCATCATGCGCATGGACGACAAGGAGTCCGGGATGGCAGCCCTGGTGGAAAATCTGCAGCGGCAGGATCTGGACTATATTGAGGAGGCCCAGGGCATTGCCCGGCTGATCCGGGAGTGGAGCATGAGCCAGGAGCAGGCCGCCCGACTGCTGGACAAGAGTCAGAGCGCCATCGCCAACAAGCTCCGGCTGCTCAAGCACAGCGATGCCGTTCTGGACGCCCTCCGGGCCGGAGACCTGACGGAGCGTCACGCCCGGGCCCTGCTCCGGCTGGGCAGCGAAGAGGAGAAGCTCTCCGCCATTGCCGAGATGCTCCGGCAGAGCATGAGCGTGGCCCGGGCGGAAAAGTACATCGACTCCCTGCTCAGCCAGTCCGCTCCCCGGCAGCCCAAGGCCAATGTGGGGGCGTTCCTCAACAGCCTGACCCAGAATCTGCAGAAAATCCAGCTCTCCGGCATTCCTGCCGTGTCCGAGCGCCGGGAAACGGACAGCCAGATCGTGCTGACCATCACCATACACAAATAAGTACGCCAATTTTTATTATTTTTTCCAAAAAACAGGAAACACCCTTTACTTTTCCTCCGCCATGCGCTATAGTATCCGCGAACAGAGTAGGAAACCCTGCGTGAAGTGCTGTCAAGATGGGGAGTTGTGTGGCAGACGAAGGATTCATGGTCCGCGATAGGGTATCCGCACCCGCTGCGCCATAATGGACTGACCTCCTTTATGTAGCAACGATACTCGGTCGGGCGATTGGTTCGGCTAGGGGCGGCGCGCCGCCTGAATGTTGCAGCCTATTCCCCCCAGGGTAGTCCGGAAACTTTGTATGATTTCTCCCCAGCGGCATTGCGCCGCCGGGGAGATTTTTGTTTCCGTCCTTCCGGGGTGCTGCTTGCGGAACATCGCCTACAAAAAGGAGGAAAAATTTTATGTCAACCTTGCAAAAGTCCACCAAACTGTACAAGACCCCCTTCTCAGTCGCCTACTGGCGGGACGCCGCCGCCGAGCTGAAGGACACCAAAATGCTGGTGTTCGCCGCCCTGATGATTGCCCTCCGGGTGGCCCTGAAGCTGGTGGCCATCCCCCTGGCCCCCAACCTGAAAATCAACACCGCGTTCCTGGCCAACGCCCTGGGCGCCATGGTCTACGGCCCGGTGGTGGCTTCCCTGTCCGCCATTGTCTCCGACGTGCTGGGGGTCCTGATCACCGGCGACACCTATTTCCCGCCCTTTGTGCTGACGGAAATTGCAGGCTCTCTGATCTTCGCCCTGTTCCTGTACCGGGCCAGAATCACCCCCACCCGGGTGATGCTCAGCCGGTTCTGCATCTGCCTGTTCGTGAACATCCTGCTCCAGACCCCCATTATGATGCTGTACTATCAGGTGATGATGGGCGGCAAGAGCTATGTGCTCACCATCCCCGGCATCATCAAGAACCTGTTCATGTTCCCCATCGAGTCCGTGGTGCTCACCATTTTCCTGGCCTTCATCCAGCCCATCACCTACCGGATGAAGCTGACCTACAACCCCGACAAGAGCCTGCGCTTTGACAAAAAGCAGTTGGGCCTGCTGGCTGCCCTGTTCATCTTCGGCAGCGGCTGTGTAGCTGGGTACCTGTCCTACCACTACCAGACCACCTCCATCACCACCGGCTATACCACCGCAGAGCGGGTGGAGAAGAATCAGGAGATGTACGACATCATCCTGACCCAAGAGCCGGACGCCGCCGATGACCCGGCGGTGGCCATCATCGACGCCGCCTACAAGCCCTTCCTGGGGAAGGACACCACCTACCAGATTTCCTTCTACGCCGTGGACCCGGCGGTGGCCGAAACCGAGGAAATGGACGGCCTGTGGGAGCTGAAAAAGACGCCCGCCTCCCAGCACGAGGCCCTGACCAAGCTGGCGGATGTGGAGATCGTGGAGAACAACGATACCGGAGAAGTTCTGGAATTCACCTACGAGCCGGTGGCCTGACCGCCCGCCTTTCTTAAGTTTCCCTTACAATGCAAGCCGTCCCGGCCGGGACGGCTTGTTTTCTTGGGGGGACTATGGTAAAATGGGGGCAATTCCTGTTAGCGAGGTTACCCTATGAAAGAGAAAACTGCCTTTCGTCCGCTGCCCTGGCTGGTGTGCGCCCTTCTGGTGCTGGCCGCCTTTGTGCTGCGGTTTCTGCTGCCGGGCTACAGCTTCTCCGCCCTGGTGTGCTGCTGTCTCATGGGCATCATTGCCTTTTATGAAATCACCCGGATGCTCCGGGAAAAACACCTCAAGCCCGTAAAGCTGCTGCGGCGAATCTTCACCACCTGTCTGGTCATCGGCCTGCTGGTGGTGGGCGCCACCGAGGCCGTTATCATCCGCTGCAGCTTCGGCACGCCGGAGGAACCGGTGGACTACGTGGTGGTGCTGGGGGCCAAAATCCGGGATTCCGGCCCCTCCGCCAGCCTGTGGGACCGCATTCACGGCGCCTATGATTACCTTTCGGCCCACCCGGACGTGACTGCGGTGCTCTCCGGCGGTCAGGGGTCAGACGAGCCCATTCCCGAGGCCCAGGCCATGTATGACGAGCTGGTGAAGCTGGGCATCGACGAAAACCGGCTCTGGATGGAGGACCAGGCCACCTCCACCTGGGAGAATCTGAACTTCAGCCTGGACCTGATTGAAGCCAAAACCGGCGTCCGTCCGGAAACGCTGGGGGTAATCTCCAGCGAATACCACCTGTTCCGCTCCAGTCTGTTTGCGAAGAAATGCGGCGTGGACTTTGTAGGCATCCCCGCGAAAACCACCCAGCCCGGGCAAAGAATCAACCACTTCATGCGGGAGGTTGCAGGGGTCTGGCACTTTTTGATTTTAGGAGGACAGTATGATTGATCGGAATTATGCGGAATTCGCCTGGGAACAGGCGTCGGCCCTGCTGGCCATTGACTCTCCCTCCGGCTTTGCCGGGCGGGCGGCAGCCTGGGTGAAGGAGGCCTTCCAGTCCCTGGGCTTCCCGGCGGAAATCACCACAAAGGGCGGGGTGCTGGCCTGCCTGGGCGGCGGGGGCGAGGGCCTGCTCCTGGAGGCCCACACCGACACCCTGGGGGGCATGGTCAGCCAAATCAAGGCCGACGGCCGCCTGACCCTGACCCCCATCGGCGGAATGCGTGCGGAAAACGGCGAGGCGGAGAACGTTACCGTCTACACCCGGGAAGGAAATGCCGTCAGCGGCACCTTCCAGCTGTGCAACGCCTCGGTTCACGTCAACAGCGGCTACGGCGACGCCAAGCGGGACTATACCGGCATGGAAGTGGTGCTGGATGAGAACGTGACCTCCGCCGAGGATACCCGGAAGCTGGGCATTGAGGTGGGGGACTATGTGTGCTTCGACCCCCGGACCCGGCGCACCGACTCCGGCTACCTGAAGAGCCGGTTCCTGGATGACAAGCTCAGCGTGGGCATTCTGCTGGGCTTTGCCAAATATCTGGCGGATCACGCCATCACCCCCGCCCGGAAGGTATATGTCCATGTGACGGTATATGAGGAAGTGGGCCACGGCGGCTCCGCCTCCGTCCCCGCCGGGGTCACGGAAGCCATCTCCGTGGATATGGGCTGCGTGGGCGAGGGCTTAAGCTGCACCGAGCGGCAGGTGAGCATCTGCGCCAAGGATTCCGGCGGCCCCTACAGTTACGAGGTGGTGGGCAAGCTCAT
>CALXFW010000187.1 GCA_944387685.1 uncultured Oscillospiraceae bacterium | reverse complement strand
TGAATTCCCGGACCACAAATCCCTCGTCGCACCTCTGGATCAGATAGCAATAGTGGGTATCCGTGAAGAACCTCCCGAATCTCCCTAAGGATTTATACGTGATCTTATGCCTGCATCTGGGGCAGATGCCAGTCTTATTATGCCGCGGTTCTTTAATGGGTACTTCCCTCTCACAATAGGAACAGTATCCGCTCTTTGCGCCTTTCCTGATATAGCGGTAGAAGATATAATTCTCAGGGATTCCCACTTTATTGACCCATTTATCCCAGTTCTTGGGAAGTTCCGGTGTTTGGGAAAGCTGCAGATCCCATGGATCCGTCTGGCACTTATGCTTGCGTTTCAGCTGCTCATGCCGGACGCGCAGCTGATATTCCAGAATACCTGCATACCCCCCCTGCTTTGTACCAAGAAAAGTCATAATGGTCTCATGCCCCTTCTGACTGATCCATTTACTCTTAGAGTTGGATACATACGAAGGCCAGCGGATCATGTCCAGCTTTGGAGTGAGCCATTTTTTCTGATCCCGGTCGTAGGTAATAAAGTCATGATTTTTCCTGTCAATATAGAGTTCATACGCAGGCAAGTTTCCACCGGAACGCATATTCTCTGTCAGGAAGAAGGCAACCTTCAAAACGGATCCTATGATCCTGCACCGCATATAAAGACCAATGTTGTAGGAATCACGAGAATAGGAGCCTGCATAATATCGTACAATCTCCCGCTTCAGCACATCCTCCGCTGCCATCTTCATCATACTTCTTGTAGCTTTGATCGTCGGCAGCTTCAAAAGCTCCTGCTTTTTCACCAGAGGCTCACCATCCTCTCAGTAAGCTCCACACCATACCACACATCCGGCTTGATTTTATCGCCATCTACGGTAGTAAGCGCAATCTGTATCACATTTCCATGGGCATCTTCTTTTGCAAAAGCAAGAATATCGCCCAAATTGCCGCAAGCTACCGGGTCTCGTCCACGCACAACAGCATATCCACGGTATGCATTGGCCTTATCCTTGACCACACGGCTACTCCATTCCCGTTTGGGGTGGTCCACCATAAATGCCAGTGCATGAATAAAGAATTCCATTTTGGTAAGCTGTTTTATGATGGTAAGCTCTGTACAGGAGATTTTGGAATCATCCCCGTCTTCATTCACATCACCGCTGGCATCCACCAGCCAGTATTCGCTGTTTTCCAAGTCCCCATAATAGTTCAGACAATCCAGCGGATCTTCCGCACAATGAAAACCATTCTGGCGGCAATTTGCCTTCTCCGTTACATTCAATCCCATCTGGAATTGATAGTTTCGGCACACCAGACCGGGTTCAAATCCTTTGTAAGCAATCATTCGTTTTTACACCGTCCTTTCTTGGACATTACGCAGTGCCAACTGCAGCTGCCCCCATTATGCTGTCAAAGGAAAATTGGTTTTCATCTTCTTTGGGATTCTTCTTTACGGGAGGCTCCTTTTTGGGAGCCGCTTTCTTTTCAGGCTTCTTCTTTTCGGTTTTCTTGGCAGCGGTTTTTTTGATTGTTGTACCGGGATAAGGCTTGGGAATGAATTCTTCTTCCTTTTCCTGGTCCTCCTGCACCGTAGGATCCCGGAAATAATCCTCTGCCCACTGGTAGCACATTCCATCCGGAATATCCGTTGTATAGACAGGATTGTCCCGGCTTGGAGTAAAGCCATCTACTTTCATTTCATCCTGAACATACTCAAAAGCCTTGCGGTTGATATACTGAAAGCAGCGGATCATATTCTTTCTCGGGTGCATGGTCATTTTGGCAAATGCAGGATCACCACAGCAGAGCATCTGAATATGCTCCGTGACACATTCCTTCAGATTTCTGCGAAGGATTTTTTCTGTAAATTCACCTGCACGTTCCATAGCCGCATTCATCAGTTCCGATTCGGACATGGACGCAACCTTTTGAATCTGCTGCTCCTCCGCTTCTTTTTTCGCCCGCTTTCTGGCTTCCCATTCCTCCCTGCGTTTTGCTTCCGCAGCTTCATGGGCAGCACGCTTTTGTGCTTCGGCTTCCTCTTTGGAAGGCTCCGCAGCCTCAAAAAATACAGCCTCCTGCAAAGGATCTGAGAGCATTTCTGTTTCCGCTGCAGAAGATGCCGGTACAGGCTCTGCACATTCGGTACTGTCCCCAGTCTCGGCTCCGTCAAAGATGGCTTCCATTTCGGCAACAGCATTTTCATCGAAAGGGATCTCTGCAAAGGGATCTCCTGCTGCCCTGCCCTGCTGGGCGAAATCATAGTCTGTAAACGAACTCATAAACTTGTCTCCTTTCAGATTCAAAAAATGGGCATGAAGCTTTTCGCCTCATGCCCTTTCATCAACTTATCCTACAGTAAGTATAAAAGCGTGCTGTAGCTGTCAAAGCAGTAGCAGACAATATCCGGATACTGCTGTGACCATGTTTGGATCCTCCCCTGAATTGCTTTGGCTGCGGTCTCCGTATCTTCATTCCACGGTGGTGGAATCAAAACCGTGAAGGATTCCCGCTGCGGACCAAAGCGTATATCCGCATCTAAGCTCTGGCACTGGCCCCAAAGGGTTTGGATCTGCCGTTGCTTTTCCATGGACCCGTCCTCCTTATGTTTCCATATGTTCCTTCCCTGTCTTCGTCAGGAAGGGAGAAAATCTCACCTGCCGGAAACCGTTCATATCTACATAAAAGTAGCGCCGGTAGTCCTCTGCAAAAAGCTCCAGAATATCAGATGGGGCAACTGCCCTCCCGGAGAATCCTTCCGGCATCCGTTCAGAGAATCCGATGCGGATATTCCCCAGAATCTCTTCATGCGGAGCATTGCAGGGACAGAAAACCACTCCCTCATAGACCAAACGGTACTTTCCCGCAGGCGGCTGTAAGAAGCCTGCTTTTCGCATTTCCTCGTAGCCTTTGAACGCAAAAGGAATGGTTTGTGTGCCTTTTGCAAAGTCCAGCTGGTAAATACGAAACCGCTGCGGTCTTCTCTGGATGTTCAGTATATTCTTTAGTTCGCTGCTTCCCCCGTAGGAGAAAACCGACATTTCCTTTTCCGACAGGCCCAAATAACCTCTTACATTTTCATTCGGTATCCCGTGGGCGCTGGCTGTTTCCAGATGCTTATCGATTGCATCGATGCCGCACTGGCCCCATAGATACAGTTCCTTGAAGGTCATTTCTTTTCGCTTCGGCTGGTCACCGTATTTCAGAGCAAGCTGCCAGTCATCCAGACCTTTGTAGTTTGGATTCCAGGTCAGTCTCCTGCACTGCATACCGTATTTTCTGGCAAGCAGATAGATTTTCGATGCACCTTTTGCCGTATTCTCATTGGCATACTTATCCATATCCTGTGCTTCCACGATCAGCTTTGTGCCGTTTTTTGCCAGCAGTCTGAACAATTCGTCAAAGGCTGCCGTATTGTTGGCGCCGGCCGTTGCCGCTATGGTACGGTTCATAAGGCTATGGGAAATATACCCTTTGAGAAGCCCCTCTGTGATATACACCGTATTGGCAGACAGGTCTCCCAAAAACAGAAGCGGGCTTCCTGATCCCGTCCCCATGTTTTTTGAGGACGAAGAAAACCAAATGTATTTGGCGCCCGGTTTATCCGCCGGATCGTTTTCGTTTTTCATCGGCTTGTCCAGAAGGATCTGGGCACCATGGATCAGACCATCGGCTCCCACTGCAGGGATCAGAATCCCGGATGTAAAGCTGTTAAAATTTACCGTCCAGTTTCCGTTCTTGTCCTGATAAAACCCAGGAACCCCCCGTACCGTGCATCCATTCTTTATCAGCCTTTCTGTCAGTGACCGGCAGATAAAATGTGGAGGTGTACTCTTAAATCCGTACTGTTTGATCTGCGCCTGCGTAAGACCACGCTTTCGGGACATCAGATGTTCCTTATGCGTTTGCCGCAGGGACAGCATTCCAAACAAAAGAGAAAGGGTCTGATGTACCTCCTGGACACTGGCCAGATTCGACTGGTCAACGATCTGCAAATAATATTTACCACATGGTCCGCTTTCTGCTGACCGGGGGCTCTCGTCAGAACCCCGGGTGCGGACGGCCTCTGCTGATGTGCTGCCCGAAGCTCCCCAATATGTATCTCCGGTTTGCAGCGCATCACAGATCTCCCTGTAAGCATCCGATGTGGTGGTATTGTTCATTCTTGTATAAAGAGACAGCATACCGCCTGACTCTCCGCAGTAGTTGCACCGCCATGCATCCTTGGCATAGTTCACATTCATTTTGCCCCGGTAATCGTTGCAGAATGGACAGTCAACATAGGCACTGTTTGCCTGCCGGCGGCGTACCTTCAAATGCAGCAGTTCCACCACATCCATGATCCCAAAGGGAAAATCATGCGAATATGAGGCCATCCGCCGCACCTCCTTCCCTTACACAGCAGCTTTTCTCAAGAAAGGTGCTTCATCAGGCTGCCTTCTGTTCCAGTGCCTGATGAACGATCTTCGCAGCAGCAAGGAAAATATTGTTCTTACCCTTATATCCGCCATAAACATAAAACCGGATATTGGGTGCCTTATTGCTGTCTGCAATTTCGCCCAAGGTTTTACCCGCAAAAATGCCGGCTTCGATTTTGACACTCCGCGCCTGTTCCAGCGTCATGACCTGCATGATCTGTTCTACGGGCGTGGAAGCATCATAGCTTGCCGGGGCCGAAGGCTCTACCACAGGCTCTGCAGGGATGGTCGGGGGTTCCTTTGCTGCATTCACAGGCTCCGCATTGCTGCTACCCTGGAGAATTTCCAGGGCTTTCTGGGTATGCATATCCTTCTGTTCAGCAACCGGTACCGCTTTTGCAGCAGTAACCGTCTGCTGAACAGCGGCGGTATGCTTCGCTGCAACATTCTCTACCGCTGTGGGAGCAGATTCAATCACCTGAGGAACAGAGCGCACCACATTCCCCTGGTCGGGTTTCTGTACAGGTGCCATCTGCTTCTGCACAGGAGCTGCACCCTGTCTTGCCTGCGGAACCGCTCTTGTAGGTGCAGAAGGCGCCGCAGTGGTACCAGCGTGCTTCCTGACGGTATCGGGCTGAGCGGTAACGGGCTGCTTTGCGACAACTGCGGGAGCAGGTTTCTGCATAGCAGGTCTTTCCGCTTTCTGGACAGGCTTTTCCGTCTGTGAAGGTTTCACCGTTCCAGCCGCAGGCGTTACCCTGGCAGGCACCTGCTGGGCAGAAACATTCCCAATAGGGATCTCACTGCCAAAGCGTCTGTGCTGACTGGTCATGCTGATATCCGCAAATTGGAGTCCGAAGCCGGCAGCAGACAGAGCTTCATCCGTTGCCTCTTCCTGAGCATCTTCCACATAGCGGCCATTGGGAGAGTTCTCTCGGGCACAGCTTGCGGTAAAGCTGGAAATGGGCTCCAAGTCCGTTCTGTCGAGAAAAATCTGGGCTTCAAAAATCGCCATCTGTTCCGTTACCCGCAAGGCCTTCAGCTTAATACGGCCGTTGGGATACAGCAGGCGGAACCACAGCTTCTTATAGGGAAGATCCAGCTTCATCACCGGCTCTTTGGTTTTCTGAGAAACCGTCCGGCGCAGAAGCTTCACAGGATCAAAACCGGGAGCCTTGTTCAGCGCCGCTACTGCAGGGATCCGCTCGTACATAGAAGCAATGCCATTATCATTTTTACTCATGTGAAAAACTCCTTTCATAAATAAACACGGAATGCATCGCAGGATTTCTGCACATCGCATTCCGATCAACCAGCTTTTTTCAATTTATCTTCCAGATTGGGCGGCAGAGGCAGTCCTGCGCTCTTCGCCATCGCCCGGTAATGCAGTAAGATCCGTTCACCCAACACGGTGTTTCGCTTGGTGATCTCATTTTTGTGGATCGCCATGTACAGTACGGACTTCTCACCTACCAGGATCACTTTCTTCTTGGCACGGGTAATTGCCGTGTACAGAAGGTTCCGATACAGCATGATGCTGTGGGCTTTGATAAGGGGAATGATCACAACATCATACTCACTGCCCATGCTTTTATGGATCGTAGTGGCATAGGCGTGTTCCAGCCGGGTGGCATCTTCCATGGAATAGGAATAGCATCTTCCTTCACCGAAATCCACACCAAGCTTTATCTCATCTTTTTCTCTCGATATGGAACGGATAAATCCCAGATCGCCGTTGGATGCCTTATCTGTATTCTGGTTCTGCATAATGCGGTCGCCAACACGGAAAATTGTCTGGCCTACCCGAATATCATATTGCGAACCTCGTTCCGGATTGATGATCTCCCGGATCACGGCATTCATCTGTTCCACGGAAGCCTCCCCTCTCGACCGGAAGGGAGAAAGGATCTGCACATGTTCGATCCCATGCTCCGCAGCTTCCACGCAATAAAGCTCCATAATCATATCCGCCGCTTCCTGCTGGCCCTTGGCATTTAGGAATGTAAAATCTGCACCATAGTATAGCTTCGTATTGCCGGAATTGATGAATCTGGCATTATAAGCAATAAGGCTGTCCTTCGCCTGACGGAAGATCTCATTCAGTACTGTGACGGGAACAACACCGCATTCGATGAGTTCATCGAATACATTGCCTGCACCAACACTGGGAAGCTGATCCGGGTCTCCAACCAGAACGATTTTCACATTCTTTGGCAGTTTGGAAAAGAACTGGTAGGCAAGCCACATATCCACCATGGAGAACTCATCCGCGATGATAAGATTGGCTTCCAGCTTTCGCTGCTCGCCCTTCTTTCTGGCCTGTTCCTCTTCTTCATTGGTAAGCCCAAGTACACTGTGGATGGTCTTTGCCTCTTTGAAGCCGGTGCTTTCCGCCATGCGGCGGCTGGCACGGCCGGTGGGCGCCATGAGGACGATTTTATGATCCGGATGCAGCTGTTTGTAAACCTCCAAAATGGTTTTCAGAACCGTTGTTTTACCGGTACCGGGAGAACCTGTTATAACGGAGAGATTATGCCGGAATGCTTCTTTCACCGCAAGTTCCTGCTTGGCAGACAGCTTGATCCCCAGATCCGTTTTTACCCGGTTCAGGGTAGGCTCTACCACCTCCAGAGGAGGCTTTTCTGTAAGCCGTTCCACGATCTGTCGGGCCACTTCCATCTCCTGTGAGAATACTCTGGGAAGATAGAATTTCCCGTTGGCACAGACAACCACACCATCCAGAATCAGGTCATTCAGGATTTCCTCAATTTCTGATTTCTGCACATGAAGCTGTTTTAGGGGCAGCTTATCGTTGAGCATCTTATGGGCTTCCTTAATCAGCTTTTCCTGTTCCAGAAAGAGATGACCGCTGCCGGATCTTGCTTCATCCAAAGCACAAAGGACGGCACCTTTGATCCGCACGGGGTCATGGAGGTCGGAATTTGTTTTCTGGACAATTGCATCTACCCGCCGAAATCCAAAGCCTGAAATCTGGCAAAGCTCAAAAGGACTTTTCTTCAGAATCTCCACGCTGTTTGGTCCCAACTCCTGATAGATCCGCATAGCGGTCTTTGCTGTCAGCTTAAACGGAGCCAGCAGTGTGATAATATTCTGCAAGATACGGTTCTGGGCATAGGATTCTTTGATCTCCTCCAGCTTGGGCTGTGTGATTCCACGGATCTCCAGAAACCGTTCCGGTGTATCTTCCAATACCTGTAAGGCATCCATACCAAACTTCGCAACGATCTCCGCTGCAGTTGCCGGGCCAATGCCTTT
>CALXFW010000186.1 GCA_944387685.1 uncultured Oscillospiraceae bacterium | reverse complement strand
ACCGCTGCCGCTCCGGCGGCAGGGCGGTAATTTCCGTTCCGCATGATTTCTTATTATAGCGCAAAAGATTACAGTTTGCAACCTTTTTCCATGGAAATTAAGAAAAGATCAAAAAACAGCGCGCCGGCTTCCCGGCGCGCCATGGGAGGTTATACGATTCTGGCCCATTCCGTGACCAGCAGGCCGGGAACCGACCAGATCAGCTGATACAGCAGAATGTTGGTGGGGGTCAGCAGTTCGGTGTTGCCCAGAATGGCCAGCACCAGCATAATCAGCAGGCCCAGAATGCCGCCGATCAGGTGAATGGTCACACCCAGACGGGTGGCGGTGCGCAGGGCCCGGGCGCCGGTGACGGCGTAGGCGGAGCTGATGAGCTCCTCCCGGGTGGTCATGGCCAGCACCGGAAGCTCCGGGTCAGGCTGAACCTGCCGCAGCTGGGCGCTGACATCCCGGCTGGGGAAGGCCATCCGCTTGGTTTTTACCTCAAACTTGGCGCCGATGAATCCCTCGGTGAGCATGAAGTCGCTGCACAGAATCACCGGCGTCAGCCGGGAATAGCCGCACAGGGTCACAAGGCCAGCAGATGCGGAACGCATCTTAGCATAGGAAATGGCATAGACCGCGCAGAGCTGCCCGTCAATGGCCGCGTATACCGCTTGGTTGACCATGGTGCCCTCGGGGATGTCCACCCCCATGTCCTGGAGGAAGTGGAGGCTGCCCAAAAGCACCGACTCTCCCTGAATTTCACAGCCGATGCCGCCGCTGCCGTAGTTCTGGAAGTTGGCCACCGGGTACAGGCTGCCATTGCGGCTGGCCAGCAGCTGGCGGAATACCGGGGCCAGGTCACCGCCGGCCTTCTCAATCAGGGAGGTGGAGTAGGCCACCACATCGTCGGGGTTCCGGTCGCCGTAGAATTTCACCCCGTTGAGCTTGGTGCTGCCCTGGGGGAACAGATCGTGGTCGGTCAGGGGGAAGGCGGCCTTGCCGCACAGACCCTTGACGCCCTTCCAGCCGCACAGCACGGTGCCCACCATATGCAGCCGCTGCTCCAGGATGGCCATGGGCCGGGAGATGGAGATGAAGAAGCTGGCAGGCACTGCCACCAGCAGGCTGGTGGAGAAAATCTGAACGCCCATGCTTACCCCATGGTACATTCCGGCCAGCACGGCGATGCAGACGCAGGCCAGCAGGCTCAGTCCGGCATAGACGCCCTGCACCAGCTGGGGGCCGGTGGTTTTCTGGTAGGTGTCCATGAAATCTTCCACGTCGCCCTCGGTGCGCAGCAGTCCGTCCTTGCCCTCATAGTAGTTGGGCATCCGGACAATGGCGTGAAGCCGCACAGCCTTGCGCATGGTGTCCAGCTGGGCAATCTCCGTGTTGCGCTGCTGGAGCCGGGCCCACAGGGCCATGGTCATCTCCAGGCTGAATGCCGTGCAGCAGGGAATCCGCAGCTCCTGCAGGCAGAACCAGGCGTCTGCCAGGCAGGCAAGGAAGGTCACCGTCAGCAGGGTATTGATGGTGAAGCGGCCCTTGAACAGCTCGCTGATGCTGTCCATAATCAGGAAAATGCCCAGCAGCCCGGACAGAAGCATGGCCAGAACCTGGCTGAAAATAACGAACCGCAGCCGGGCCTCCGGCACCATATCCAGCACGAACATGGTACTCACGCCGGCGGAGAGCAGTACCACCAGAACGTTGATCAGCAGGGCGATCTGCAGCCGGGTGGTTCCAACCTCGGAGAGCAGATAGTACCGCTTCTCCGGACCGGCCACCAGTTTCTTCTTCAATTCCTTCAGCCGGGAACGGGGGGTGAATACCAGAGGAGACGGGATAAACTCCTCCTCCACCTCGAAGGCAGGCTCTGCGGGAGGGGGGGTGGGCTTTCCGGTCTCCGGCTGCTCCTCCCGCGCATAGGTGTGGGTATCGTCATCGGGGACCTGGGGCTCACCGGCCTCCGGCGCCTGCGGAGACACCGGCTGGTAGGATACGGTATCCTCCGCGGGAGCATCCGGGGCGGTTTCCTCCGGGGGGGCGGTTTCTGCCGAGACTGCCTCCGGCGTATACTCGGGCGCATCGGGGGCCAAATCCTCCGGCAGGTCCAGGTCCTTCAGCTCCGGCAGATCCAGAAGGGCATCCAGGGATTCGTCGGTGTCCTCCGGAACGGGCTGGGCCTCGTCCTCGTGAAACTCGTTGAGAATGTCGTCCAGGTCAAATTCCTGGAGCTCGTTTTTGTCGTCCATAATGGGGGTTCCTCCTGAACTTAAATGCGCTGGCGTACGGCCTCATACAATAGAATGGAGGCGGCAGCGGATGCGTTGAGAGAGCTGATGCGGCCTTTCATGGGAATGTGCACCATCACGTCGCAGTTTTTCCGGACCAGAGGGCTGAGCCCGTCCCCTTCGCTGCCGATGACAATGGCTGCGGGGCCGGTGAGATCCGCCTGGTACATGGGGATGGACCCCTCTGCGGCGGTGCCGTAAATCCACACGCCCCGTTCTTTCAGATCGGAGATGGCGGCGTTGATGTTGGTGACCCGGGCCACCTTCATATATTCCACCGCACCGGCGGAGGCTTTCGCCACCGTGGCGGTGAGTCCTACGCTGCGCCGCTTGGGGATGATGACCCCGTGGGCGCCGGCACACTCCGCGCTGCGCAGGATGGCGCCCAGATTATGGGGGTCGGACAGCTCGTCGCAGATCACCAGCAGAGGCGCTTCCCCCCGGGCGGCAGCTTCCGCCAGCAGGTCGTCAATGGTGCAGTATTCATGGGCGGCGGCCAGGGCAATGATTCCCTGGTGGGCACGGGTTGTGGACATGGCGTCCAGCTTCCGCCGGTCTACCGGCACCACCACGGCCCCGGCCTCCTTGGCCTGGGCGGCCAGCCGCTGCAGCGCCCGGTCCGTATCTCCCGAGGCTACAAAGACCTTGTCAATGGTGCGCCCGCTTTTCAGGGCCTCCTGAATGGCGTTGCGGCCCTCCAGCTGCCCCTCCACCTCTTCCACCGGAGCGCGTTCGGCGAACCGGTCGGCCCGGCGGGGGTAGTCCCGACCTCCGGAACGGGGTTTGTCATTCATAGATTTCAACTCCAGAAGCGGACATCTCTGGGGATCTCCGCAGAATATAGCAATAGTTAAACACAGTATAGCAGATTTTGCTTTGATTCTCAACACTTTTTTTCGCATACTCCGGACAGAGGGCCGTTTTCAGCCCCCATTCACAGAAAATTTACCGCGGAAACCGGATTCCTCCGTTGCCTGCGGCGTAAAAATGTGTTATGATGGGAAAAACTGTAACAGCAAGCAAGGAGGCGAGCGGATATGGAATCCAACCGCGGCAATGATCCCAAAAATTCCCGGAACCCTGACGGAAACCGGCCTAAGGGCAGCTATTTTACCCCGCTGCTGATTGCGCTGGCCCTGGTTCTGGTGTTCAGCTGGGTTATGAATATGGTGGAAAGCAGCCAGTACACCCAGACAACCTTCAATGACTTCCTGGAAGCCAGAGAGTCCGGGCAGCTGGCGGAGGTGGAAATCTGGACGGACCGGATCGTGTACCTGACCAAAGAGGAGGCGGCCAAACCACCCTCCCAGCAGAAGGCCTGTTATACCGGTCTGCCGGATGGCGGCGACTGGGTGGAGATGAGCGAAGAGCTGGAAGCTCAGGGCGTCGTTGTCAACCGTAAAATCGTGGAGGACAACTCCTTCATCATTGGCATCCTGTCCTACGCCATTATGATCGGCGGCCTGTTCCTGGTGATGAATATGCTGACCAAGCGTATGGGCGGCGAGGGCATGATGGGTGGCTTTGGCAAGAGCAAGGCCAAGGTCTACATGGAAAAGCAAACCGGCGTTACCTTTAAGGACGTGGCCGGTCAGGACGAGGCAAAGGAATCCCTCCAGGAGATCATCGATTTCCTCCACAATCCCCAGAAGTACACCGCCATCGGCGCCAAGCTGCCCAAGGGCGCGCTGCTGGTGGGCTCCCCCGGCACCGGCAAGACCCTGCTGGCCAAAGCGGTGGCCGGAGAGGCGGACGTGCCCTTCTTCTCCATTTCCGGTTCGGACTTTGTGGAGATGTTTGTGGGTATGGGCGCCAGCCGGGTGCGGGACCTGTTCCAGCAGGCGGCGAAGGTGGCTCCCTGCATCATTTTTATCGACGAAATCGACGCCGTAGGCCGCTCCCGGGATAACCGGCTGGGCAGCAACTCCGAGCAGGAGCAGACCCTGAACCAGCTGCTCAGCGAAATCGACGGCTTTGAGTCCTCCAAGGGCATTGTGTGCCTGGCGGCCACCAACCGGCCGGAGATTCTGGACAAGGCCCTGCTCCGTCCCGGCCGCTTTGACCGGCGGATTATTGTGGACCGGCCCAACCTCCAGGGTCGTCTGGATACCCTGAAGGTGCACACCCGGAAGATTCGCCTCAGCGAGGACGTGGACCTGCGGAAAATCGCCCAGGCTACTGCCGGCGCGGTGGGCGCGGACCTGGCCAACCTGGTGAACGAGGCCGCCCTGCGGGCGGTGCGCCACGGGCGGCAGGCGGTGAATCAGGAGGACCTGCTGGTGTCCTTTGAGACTGTCATCGCCGGAACCGAGAAGAAGAACACCGTGCTCACCGATATGGAGAAGCGGCTGGTTGCCTATCACGAGGTGGGCCACGCCCTGGTGGCGGCCCTGGAGAAGCACTCCCAGCCCGTATCCAAAATCACCATCGTGCCCCACACCTCCGGAGCGCTGGGCTATACCATGCAGATGCCCGAGGAGGAGAAGTTCCTGAGCACTGCCGACGAGCTGCGCACCGAGCTGCGGACCCTGGTGGGTGGCCGAGCGGCGGAGCAGGTGGTGTTCGGCATCCAGACCACCGGAGCCGCCAACGACATCCAGCGGGCCACGGCTCTGGCCCGGAACATGGTCACCCAGTATGGCATGAGCGACAAGTTCGGCCTCATGTCCACCGCTTCGGTGCAGAATCAGTATCTGGACGGCCAGGCCTACATGGACTGCGCCCAGAGCACCGCCGCTGAGGTGGACGCTGAGGTCAAGCAGATTCTGGAAACCGCCTACGAGGACGCCAAGCGGATTCTCCGGGAGAACCGGGGCCTGCTGGACGAGATTTCCGAGTTCCTGCTGGTGAAGGAGACCATCACCGGCGACGAGCTGATGGCTTACATCCAGGCCGACCAGAAGAAGCTGGAGCAGGGACAGGAAGAGAACGCCCCCGCCGAACCGGAAACCACAGAAGAATAACCGAGCCGCCGGGACGCATCTGCGTCCCGGCGGAATGCTTGTGCGCAGGCAATCTTTTCCGGACCGCAGGCAGGCAGGCGGTTGACAAATCCCCGGCCCTCTGCTATAATACAGGCAATTTTAATTCCAAGGAAGGTGATACTCCGGATGGACAGTTGCAGTAGTAGCGATCATAGTGATCCTGACAATTTGACTTTGGTTTCGTACGGCATGCCTGCATCCGCTTTGGTAGGATAGGTATGTCTTTTTTTGCTGTCATTTTTCGGAACCAAATCATAGGAAAGGATGAAATTATATGCTATCGGACCATATCGGCAGCATCGTGGGGATGCTGATCTGTATTTTATTTTCCGCCTATTTTTCCGCCACGGAGACGGCCTTTGCCTCCCTGAACAAAACCCGGCTCAAGGCCATGGAGGAGAAGGGTAGCAAGCGGGCCGGGCAGACCCTGGAGCTGGCGGAAAACTATGACAAGCTGATCTCCACCGTGCTCATCGGCAACAACATTGTCAATATCGCCACCGCCTCCATCGGCACGCTGCTGTTTGTAAATATGATGGGGGAGGAGCTGGGGGCGACCGTGTCCACGGTGGTGGTTACCATTGTGGTGCTGATCTTCGGTGAGATTACCCCCAAGAGCATTGCCAAGGATTACCCGGAGAAGTTCGCCATGTTCTCCACGCCGCTGATACATCTGCTCATGTGTGTGCTGACACCCCTGAACTACCTCTTCTCCCAGTGGAAGAACCTGGTCAGCAGCCTGTTCCGCTCCAGCGACGAGAGCAAAATGTCCCAGGAGGAGCTGCTGCTTCTGCTGGAGGAGGTGGAGCAGGAGGGCACCATCGACGAAAACGAGGGGGAGCTGCTGCGCAACGCCGTGGAATTCGGCGGCCTGGAAGCCAAGGACATTCTGACCCATCGGGTGGATCTGGAGGGGGTCAGTGTGGACGCCTCCAAGGAGGAAGTTGCGGAGCTGTTTACCCAGACCCGGTTCTCCCGGCTGCTGGTGTATGAGGACAGCATGGACAAAATTGTGGGCATCATTCATCAGAAGGACTTTTACAAGGGTACCGGGGTCAATGCGCTGCCTCTGACGGAGATTATGACTCCGCCCCTGTTTATCCACCAGTCGGAGAAGGTGGACGATCTGCTGCAGCTGCTGCAATCCAGCAAATCCCATGTGGCGGTGGTTATCGACGAGTACGGCGGCACCCTGGGCATCGTGACCATGGAGGACATCCTGGAGGAGCTGGTGGGCGAAATCTGGGACGAGCACGATGAAATTGAGGAGCCCTTCCGCCAGGTGGGAGAGAATACCTACATCGTGGACTGCACCGTGACCCTGGACGATTTCTGCGACTTTTTCGACGTGGAGAGCGAGTCGGACAGCGTGTCGCTGGGCGGCTGGATGATGGAGCAGCTGGGCCGGATTCCCGATCAGGGAGACAGCTTTGACTACCGGAATCTGACCATTACCGCCACACAGACGGATGACCACCGGATTCAGCTGGCCACGGTGGAGGTCCGGGAGCCGGAGCCTGTTCCGGCGGAGTAACGTCCATACTTCCATACATTAATAAAAGGCCCCCGGTTTCGGATTCGCTCCGAAACCGGGGGCTTTGTAATCTCGGGAAATTATTCTTCGTTCTTGGCGTCGGCAATGATCTTGGCCTGGTTGGCCTTGGGCACTTCCTCATAGCGGACAAACTCCAGGGTGAAGCTGCCCCGGGCCTGGGTCATGGCCCGCAGGTCGATGGCGTAGCTGCCCATCTCGGCCATGGGAACCTCCGCCTCGATGACGGTATTGCCGTCATGGTCGGGGTTCATGCCCATGGGACGGCCCCGGCGCTTGCTCAGATCGCCCATGACATCGCCCACATAGGCCTCGGGCACACTCACCTTCAGGGAGCCGATGGGCTCCAGCAGGGTGGGATTGGCGTTGGGCATGGCTTCCTTGTAGGCCAGAATGGCTGCCAGCTTGAAGGCCATTTCGTTGGAGTCCACGGGATGGTAGGAGCCGTCGTACAGAACCGCCTTCAGGCCCACCATGGGATAGCCCGCCAGGGGGCCCTTCTGAACCGCTTCCTGCACGCCCTTTTCCACGGCGGGGTAGAAGTTCCGGGGCACGGAGCCGCCGAAGACTTCCTCAGCGAAGATCAGCTCGTCCTGCTCGTCCTGGGGCTCGAAGCGAATCCACACGTCGCCGAACTGGCCGCTGCCGCCGGTCTGCTTCTTGTGACGGCCGTGGGCCTCCACCTTCTTCTTGATCTTCTCCCGGTAGGCAACCTTGGCCGGGGACAGCGTGGCATCCACGCCGAAGCGGCTCT
>CALXFW010000185.1 GCA_944387685.1 uncultured Oscillospiraceae bacterium | reverse complement strand
TGGTGTCCAGGCCGGGGGTGGTGGAGCGGATCAGGGGGTTGGGGCTGGTGCCCAGGGACATAATCACGGTGTCCACATCCAGCACGAACTCGGAGTCCGGCACGGCAATGGGACGGCGGCGTCCGGAAGCGTCCGGCTCGCCCAGCTCCATGCGGATGCACTTCATGCCGCATACCCGGCCGGTTTCGTCGCCCAGGATTTCCACCGGGTTGCACAGGGTCTTGAACTCGATGCCCTCTTCCTTGGCGTGGTGCTGCTCCTCCAGACGGGCGGGCATCTCCGCCTCGCCCCGGCGGTAGACGATGTACACCTTGTCGGCGCCCAGACGCATGGCGCACCGGGCGGCGTCCATGGCCACGTTGCCGCCGCCCACCACGGCCACCGCCTTGGAGCGGATGACGGGGGTGTCGGCTTCCTCGGTGTAGGCCTTCATCAGGTTGGTCCGGGTCAGGTACTCGTTGGCGGACATGACGCCCTTCAGGGACTCGCCGGGGATGTTCATGAACATGGGCAGGCCTGCGCCGGAGCCAACGAACACCGCCTTGTAGCCCATCTCGAACAGCTCGTCGATGGTCAGCACCCGGCCGATGACCATATTGGTCATGACCTCCACGCCCTGGGCCTGGAGCTTGGTGATTTCATTGGCCACAATGGCCTTGGGCAGACGGAACTCGGGGATGCCGTAGACCAGCACGCCGCCGGCGGTGTGCAGGGCCTCGAACATGGAGACCTGATAGCCCATGCCCGCCAGATCGGAGGCGCAGGTCATACCGGCAGGGCCGGAGCCAACCACCGCCACCTTGACCCCGTTGGAGGGGACCGGCTTGGGCATTTCATTCACATTCTCCCGGTACCAGTCGGCCACGAACCGCTCCAGACGGCCGATGGCCACCGGCTCGCCCTTGATGCCCCGGACGCAGCGGGCTTCGCACTGGGTCTCCTGGGGGCACACCCGGCCGCTGAGGGCGGGCAGAGCGTTGGTGGAGGTGATGATCTCATAGGCGGCCTTGAAGTCGCCCTCCTGGACCTTCTTGATAAACTCGGGAATCCGCACGTTCACCGGGCAGCCTTCCACGCACTTGGGGTTCTTGCAGCTCAGGCAGCGCCCGGCCTCTTCCACCGCCTGCTCGGCGGTATAGCCCAGGGTGACCTCCTGGAAATTCCGGGCACGGACCTTGGGGTCCTGCTCCGGCATGGGGACTTTCTTCAAAGACATATTGGCCATTTCCCAGTTCCTCCTGTTTATTTGATCAGAGCCTTGCCCATGGCTTCCATGCGGCAGGTATGGGTCTGGCTGACTTCCGCTTCCCGGTCCCGGTAGGTGTTGTTCCGGCTCATCAGCTCGGCAAAGTCCACCTTGTGGCCGTCAAACTCCGGGCCGTCCACGCAGGCGAACTTGGTCTCCCCGCCCACGGTGACCCGGCAGCCGCCGCACATGCCGGTGCCGTCGATCATAATGGGGTTCAGGGACACGCTGGTGTGGATGCCGTAGGGCTCGGTGGTCTTGCAGACGAACTTCATCATAGGCACCGGTCCGATGGCCAGCACCTCGTCAAAGGTTTCCCCGGCTTCCAGCAGCTCCTGCAGGGGCTGGGTCACCAGGCCGTGACGGCCGTAGGTGCCGTCGTCGGTCATGAGGATCATCCGGTCGGAGACGGCCTTGAACTCCTCCTCCAGAATCACAATGTCCTTGCTCCGGAAGCCCACAATCACGGTGACCTCGGCGCCGGCTTCCTTAAAGCCCGCGGCAGAGGGCAGGGCAATGGCGCAGCCCACGCCGCCGCCGACCACACAGACCTTCTTCTTGCCCTCCACGGGGGTGGGCTTGCCCAGGGGGCCCACAAAGTCCCGGATGTAGTCGCCCTCGTTCAGAGCGCCCAGAGCGTTGGTGGAGAAGCCCACCTTCTGGAAAATAATGGTGACGGTGCCGGCCTCCCGGTCATAGCCCGCGATGGTCAGGGGCACCCGCTCGCCCAGCTCATCCACACGGAAGATGATGAACTGACCGGCCTTGGCTTTCTTGGCGATGAAAGGGGCCTCCACTTCCATCAGCGTGACGGAGGGGTTCAGCTCCTTCTTGCGAACGATTTTATACATAGTCTGATCCGTCCTTTTCAGAGTATTTCACAGCCTGCGGGCCTATCTGCCCGTTCAGGGCCATTATAACGGGAAATGTTGGATTTGTCAAATCCATATCGATACATTCAGTATGATTTCCCACCTAAAATTTGCAAAAAAAAGGAGAGCCGAGGCTCTCCCTTTTTGGTTACTTTTTCTCGATGACCTCAATGCCGCCCAGATACTTGCGCAGCACCTCCGGCACCACAATGGAGCCGTCGGCTCTTTGGTTCTGCTCCACCATGGCGGGGAAAATCCGGGAGGTGGCCAGGCCGGAGCCGTTCAGGGTATGCAGGAATTCGGGCTTGCCGGTCTCCTCCCGGCGGAAGCGGATGTTGCCCCGGCGGGCCTGATAATCCCGGGCGTTGGACACGGAGGAAACCTCCTTGTAGCCGTTCATGGAGGGAATCTGAATCTCAATGTCGTAGGTCCGGGCCATGGAGGCGGAGCAGTCCCCTGCCGCCAGCTTCACGGTGCGGAAGTGGAAGCCCAGGCCCTTCACCAGGTTCTCCGCCTTGGCGACCAGCTCCTCAAAGGCAGCGTCGGAGTCCTCGGGACGGGTGAACTGGAACATCTCCACCTTGTTGAACTGGTGGCCCCGGACCATGCCCCGCTCGTCAGCCCGGTGGGAACCGGCCTCCCGGCGGAAGCAGGGGGTGTAGGCGAACAGCTTCTTGGGCAGCATGCTCTCCGGCAGAATCTCATCCCGGTAGATGGAGCACAGGGCCGCCTCGGCTGTGGGGAGCATATAGTGAATCCGGTCGTCGGTGGGATTGGCAATCTTATAGACCTCGTCGGCGAACTTGGGGAACTGACCGGCGGTTTCGCCGCACTGGTACTCCAGCATATGGGGCGGCAGGATGAACTCGTAGCCGTCGGCAATGTGGGTATCGATGAAGTAATTCAGCAGGGCCCACTCCAGCCGGGCGCCCATGCCGGTGTACATCCAGTTGCCGGTGCCCGCCAGCTTTACCCCCCGCTCGTAGTCGATCAGGCCCAGTCCCAGGCACAGGTCCACATGGTGCTTGGGCTCGAAATCAAACCTGTGGGGCTCGCCGAAGTAGCGCAGAGGCTCGTTGTTCTCCTTGCCGCCGGGCTTCAGGTCCGGGTCCGGCAGGTTGGGCAGGCTGAGCATGGCGGTGCGCAGCTCCGCCTGGCAGGCGTCCAGCTTCTCCGCGTCCTCGGCCAGACCCTTCTTCAGCTCCGCCATTTCGGCGAAGATGGGAGCCACGTCCTTGCCCTGCTTCTTCAGCTGGGGAATCTCCTTGGAGACCTTGTTCTGCCGGGCCTTCCGGGCCTCGGTGTCCGCAATCAGGGCACGGCGCTGTTCGTCCAGCTCCAGAATCCGGTCCACAACGGCGTCGCAGTCCACTTCCTTGGCCCGCAGGCCGTCCTTAACCGCCTGGGGATTTTCCTTGATTTTCTTGATATCCAGCATACGTTTTTACTCCTTCTGTATGACTCTCTCTTTGTTTACAGCTACTCCGGATTCTCCGGAATGATAACCAGGCAGATCAGATAGGCCAGCAGGCCGCTGGCGCCCACAAAGGTGAACAGCACCCACAGCAGGCGCACCACCGTGGGGTCTACGTTCAGGTACTCTCCGATTCCCCCGCAGATGCCCCCCAGCATCCGATTCTGCCGGGAGCGGTACAGTTTTTTCTCCATACCTGCCTCACTTCCCCAGGCCCATCAGGGCTTCCAGCAGCCGCTGCAGGTCCTCTTCTCCGTAAAATTCCAGCTCAAAGCGGCCCTTGCGCTTGCCGTTCACAATCTTGACTCCCCGGCCCAGCCGCTTGGACAGGTTCTTCTCACACTCGGCCACATAGTCCACGGCAAACACCGGTTCCTTTTTCGGGGCAGGCTCCTTGTTCATGTTCTTGCACAGGGTCTCCGCCTGCCGGACGGACAGGGACAGGGCAATAATTTTCTGGGCGGCCTCCAGCTGCTGCTTTTCCGTTTTCAGGGTGAGCACCGCCCGGGCGTGGCCTGCGGACAGCTCCCCGTTTTTCAGCTTCTCCAGCACCCCGGGACACAGCCCCAGCAGCCGCAGGGAGTTGGCCACGGCGGGACGGGACTTCCCTACCCGCCCGGCGGCCTCCTCCTGAGTCAGGCCGTATTCCTCAATCAGGGACTGGTAGCCCAGGGCTTCTTCCACCGGGTTCAGGTCCTGGCGCTGGAGATTCTCAATCAAGGCCAGCTCCATGGCCTTCTTATCGTCGGCCTCCACAATCACCACCGGAATTTCGCTGAGGTTGGCCAGCCGGGCCGCCCGCCAGCGCCGCTCTCCGGCGATGATCTGGTAATAGCCGCTGGGCATCTGCCGCACCGTCAGGGGCTGAATCACCCCATGGACGCCGATGGAGTCCGCCAGGGCCTGGAGTTCTTCTTCATCAAAGTCCTGCCGGGGCTGGTCGGGATTGGGTTCTACTTTATAGATGGGCAGAATCTGATAGGCGCTGCTCTGGACGGCCTCCTCGGTGAAGTCCCCCAGCAATGCCCCCAGGCCCTTGCCCAGTCCTTTGTTGGATGCCAATCAAACCACCCTTCCTTCCAATTTCTTCACAATCTCCTCCGCCATGGCCTTGTAGGCCTGGGCGCCCCGGCTGCTGCGGTCATAGGCCGACACCGGGATGCCGTGGCTGGGAGCCTCCGCCAGACGGATGTTCCGGGGCACCACCGAGGCAAAAACCTTTCCGGGGAAATGCCGCCGGACCTCCTGGGCCACCTGGGCGGAGAAGTTGGTCCGCCCGTCAAACATGGTCAGGGCCACTCCGAAAATCTCCAGCCGGGGATTCAGCCGCTTCTTCACCATCCGCAGAGTGGACATAAGATCGCTCAGTCCCTCCAGGGCGTAGTATTCGCACTGCACCGGCACCAGAATGCCGTCGGCGGCGCACAGGCCGTTCAATGTCAGCAGCTCCAGGGACGGGGGGCAGTCAATGAAAATCACGTCGTACTGGTCCCGGGCCTTGTGCAGGGCCTTCTCCAGCTGCAGCTCCCGGTGAGGGGCAGCAATCAGTTCCACCGCCGCACCGGCCAGGTCCGCAGAGGACGGGAGCACGTCTCCATACTGGGTATGGACCACAGCCTCCTCCAGGGGCACCTCGTTGATGGTCACGTCATAGACGGAGTATTTGATTTTGCGCTTGTCCAGGCCCATGCCGGAGGTGGCGTTGGCCTGGGGGTCAAAGTCACACAGCAGCACCTTCCGCCCCAGGTCGTGGAGCGCCGCCGTCAGATTCACGGCTGTGGTGGTCTTGCCCACGCCGCCCTTCTGATTGACCACTGCCAGTATTTTTCCCATTTCTCTCTCCTTACTATCCAGAATTGTTTCACGTGAAACAACAGGGGAAGAACCGTCAGGGTTCTTCCGTAAAGGCGGTGCCCAGCGTCTCGGCAGGCAGGGTGGACACCACGGAGGTGTAGTTCTGCCCCGGCCGGAAGCGGTAGCGCTGCTGAATCCGGTAGGTCAGCACCGAAAGAACCAGACATCCGATGGCCAGCACAATCACAGCCGCCGTCAGAATCCGAACCCGGCGCTTCAGAATCTGAATTTGCTCCTCCGGAGAGGGTCCCCGGCGGCGGGGGGCCTTTTTCCCGGCGGCGGGGTCCTTCCGCAGGGGAATCTGCACCACCGTGTTGGGATCGATGGGGTGTTTGCCCATCTCCACCAGGCAGTCCTGGCAGAAGGCCTGTCCCTCTTCCACGTCCCGTCCGCAACGCAAGCAGCCCATAGCCGCACCTCCCTAATTTGGATCTGACCTATTGTACAACACATTTTCCCATTCGTAAAGAGCAAAATCCGCCGGAACCGGGAAAACCGCCG
>CALXFW010000184.1 GCA_944387685.1 uncultured Oscillospiraceae bacterium | reverse complement strand
CTGCTGGATGCAGGGATGCTGTCCGTTCCGGTGTTTGAGAATTCCATCGGCATATCGTTTTACAACTTTGGTCTGAGCTTTGTCTCAATCAGCTATGTGATGAACCGGAATTTCGGCATTTTCCGGGAGCCGGGGGTCTATCAGTATTTTCTGCTGCTGGCGCTGTTCTTGAACAATTACTGGGCGCAGTGGAGAAAAACCTGGTTTGTGTGGGTTGTAAACGCCGTTCTGGCGGCGGCGATGCTCTCTACCCTGGCCACCGGCGGCATGATTGAGCTGGGATTGTTTTTCCTTTTCCTGTTCTTCGAGCAGAAGCTTTACCGGAAGCCTCTGGCCTGGGCGGTCATCGCGGCGGCGGTGGGGTTCGGCCTGTGGAAATATTTGGAAGCGGAACGGGAGAAAAGCGCCCTGTACTGGGAGCTGTATGCCATGTTTGTGTCCAAGTTCCAGCCCGGCGAGGAGTCCTGGACGGATCGGATTGGTTCTATTTTTCTGAATGCACGGGAGTTTTTCCGGCATCCGCTGGTGGGAGGCAAACTGGCCCAGGTGCTGGACCTTTTGGAGAACAACACCAGTTCCACCACTCTGCAGTACGCTGCGTTCGGCATTCTGGGCGGCAGTGTACATGTGGCCGCCTGGGCAGCGCTTGCCTGGGAAAAACGGCGGGGGGTGTTGGCCAATTTGTGTCTGCTGGTGATTCTGTTCATGTCCTTCAATACCCAGAACCTGATGGCGGACTTGTTTTTCTGGCTGTTTCCCACCCTGGCCTTGGTGGAGCGGGGACTGCCCTGGATGCACAATTTGTTGATAAGGAGGAAATCCCGTGAAACGTGAGTTGCTGCGAAAGGTCCAGCTGGTGCAGTTGGAGATCGCCAAAGAGATCAGGCGGGTCTGCGAGGAAAATGACATCCGGTATTTCCTGTGCTGCGGCACCCTGATCGGCGCCATCCGGCACAAGGGGTTCATCCCTTGGGATGACGATCTGGATATTGGAATGCTGCGCCCGGAGTATGAAAAATTCTGCCGGATTGCACCCCAGGCGCTGAAAGCGGAGTATTTTTTTCAGAACTGGTATTCCGAGCCCAACTATGCCCTGCCCTTTGGCAAGGTGATGCGGCGAAATACCCTATATCTGGAGAGCAAAAAGACAGCGGACCTGCGGGAAAACGGCATCTATGTGGATATTTTCCCCTTTGACTATCTGCCGGAGGAAATGGGCGCCCGCATGGCCCACACCAACCGGATGATGCAGCTGTTCCGGACAAAGCTGATGAAATGCGGCTACCGTCCCTGGATGGACTGTGAGAAAATCATTTGGAAAAAGCGAATCGGCTACCTGTTTTACCAGGCAAAGGCCTTGTCTGCCGATTCCCGCCGGTTGACGGAGCAGTTTGACGCCCTGGCCAAGGCCCCCGGGCAGACCGGAGTGCTGACCCGGCAGGACGGCATTTCCAACCGGGAATTCTACCAGGCGGACTGGTTTGCAGAGCTTGTGACTGCGCCGTTTGAGGGAGAGTCCTTTGCCATTCCCAAGGCGTACCATGAAATTCTGACCGCCCAGTATGGGGACTATATGCAGCCCCCACCGGAGGACCAGCGGGAGAACCGGCATCAGATTTACCGGGTGGAGCTGGGTGACTGAGGCGGAGGCAGAATGAAACGGATTTTGTTTGTGACCAATTACCCCTCTCCCTATCGGGTGAATTTTTTTGACGAGCTGGGGAAAAACGCCCAGGTCACCGTGCTGTTTTCCGACCGGATTGAGAAGAAAACCCACCGGGATGCCCAGTGGTATGTGCAGGGAGAGGGGAACTTTCAGGCGGTGCAGCTGGAGAAGCGGCTGCTTTCTGTTGGGGGAAATGACCTGTGCCTGGATGTGTGCCGCTGGCTTTCCAAACCCTGGGATGCCATTGTGATCTGCGGCTATGCAGGCCCAACGGTGATGCTGGCCATCGGTTACCTGAAGGCCAGGAGCATCCCCTTCTTCATGGAGGTGGACGGGGGGCTGATTCGCCCGGATTCCCCCCTCAAATACCGGTTCAAGCGGAGCCTGGTCAGCGCTGCCAGCGGCTGGATCAGCAGCGGCAGCCACACCTCGGCATATTTATGCCACTATGGGGCAGAGCCGGAGAGGATTTTTCTGTACCCCTTTACCTCCCTGTGGCAGCGGGACATCCTGCCCCAGGTACCCACAGAAGGGGAAAAGCGGGCTCTGCGCCGGGAACTGGGCATGACGGAGGAAAGAATCGTACTGTATGTGGGGCGGCTGACCCGGGAGAAGGGGATGGACGCTCTCCTGCATGCGGCGCTTGGGCTGGAAAAGAATACCGGGGTCTACTTCGTGGGTGGAGAGCCAACCCAGGCCCATCTGGATTTTGTCCGGGAACGGGGTCTGGAGGGACAGGTCCATTTTGTAGGATTTCAGAAAAAAGACGCCCTGGCCCGGTATTACCAGGCGGCGGACCTGTTTGTATTGCCCACTCACAGCGATGTGTGGGGGCTTGTCATCAACGAGGCTATGGCCTGCGGGCTGCCGGTCATCACCACGGACCGGTGCGTGGCCGGCCTGGAGCTGGTGAAGTCGGGAGTAAACGGCTACCTGGTACCGGTGGAGGATATCGAGGCATTGTCCGGGAAAATCCGGCTGGTGCTCTCGGGAGACTGCCGTGCCATGGGTGCGGCGGCGCTGGAAACCATCCGGCCCTATACCCTGGAGAACATGGCCAGGGCCCATCTGGAACTTTTGGAAGGCGGGAGGTAATTCATGCACATTTTATATGCGGTGACCACCTGCTCGGACAAAACCTACCGGCAGCTGTTTGAGAAGGTGCCGGTGAAGCCCGCGTTTCAGTCTCAGAAATATCACCGCCTGTTGATTGAGGGCCTGGCAGCCTCGGCCCAGGTGGATGTGATTGCCAACCCGCCGGTGAATCGCCGGGTTTTGGACAAGGCATTTGTCCGCCTGCCCCGGGAGGAAGAGGGGGGCGCGGTGTACCGGAATCTGCCTGCCGTCCGCAACCCGGCGCTGAAGGCGCTGGTCGTGGGCCTGGGGACGTTCTTCCAGGTGCTGACCCTGGGGACGCGGGACACCGCCGTGATGGTGGATGTGCTCAATCGGATGACGGCACTGTCCGCTTTGCTGGCGGCCCGGCTCCGGGGCAGGGAATGTGTGGGCATTGTCACCGACCTGCCGGATCTGCTGTCCGGCAGCCGGCTGTCCAAGGCTGTTTCCAATTTCGTCATTGCCCACTGCACCAGTTATGTGCTGCTGACCCAGGCCATGAATGACTACTTAAACCCCAAGGGAAAGCCCTATGTGATTCTGGAGGGTCATGCGGACATTGCCATGGCGGAAAAAACACCCTCCCGGGAGGGAAAGGATTCTCCCCGAGTCTGCCTCTACGCCGGGGGCGTCAGCCGGGAGTACGGCCTGCCGGAGCTGGTAGAGGGCTTCCGGATGGCGAATTTACCTGATGCCCGGCTCCATATCTACGGCCCCGGCAACTATGTGCCGGAGCTTCAGAAAATCGCCGCTGAGGACAGCCGGATTTTCTATGGAGGAATGCTCTTGAGCGCCCAGGTGGTGGAGAAGGAGATGGCGGCCACCCTGCTGGTCAATCCCAGGCTTACGGGGGCGGAATATGTGAAGTATTCCTTCCCCTCCAAGACCATGGAATATATGTCCACAGGTACGCCCGTGC
>CALXFW010000183.1 GCA_944387685.1 uncultured Oscillospiraceae bacterium | reverse complement strand
ATATTTTTTTAACTGTTTTTCCATATTTTCAACTCCTGACGGTAAAAAACAGCATCCTCTTTTACGACTGCAAAGACCTATCGTCGTAAAACAAGATGCTGTCATCTTTTCCTACCCGGTGGCAGGTTATTCATTTTCGGGAATTATAGCATATAAAGGGGGAAAATGCAACCCTTTTTTGCCTTTTGCGATGGTATTCCGGGAAAAAACGAAGCGAGATGCGTCATTTCCAGATCTTCGGTTCATTGTAAAGGCCCCCATGCGGTATCACGATGCCGCATGGGGGCCACATAAGGAAGAAGTGGGGCGAGGCCGACTCGAACGGCCTTCTGTTGGCAAAAGAGGGTTATCCCAAACCACAAAATCCAACGCGCGAGCTGCCGCCCGCTTGCTTCCCGGCTATAAAGTCCGATCAGACGGCTGGGAAGACGGTGGGAACGTAGATCATGTACAGAATCAGGTACAGTACGAAGATGGGCAAGCCGGACTTCAGATATTCCTTGATGGTATAGCCGCCCTGGCCGAAAACCATGGCCTGGGTAGCGGAGGCGGTGGGCATCAGCACGGAGCAGGTGGCGCCCATTTCCACGGCAATCATAGCCGCCCGGGCATCAAAGCCGCAGGCCACAGCCACCACGGCGCCCAGAATCCGGAATACGTTCAGGGTGCTGGAATTGTTCATGAACTGGGTAGCGATGCAGGAACCCAGCAGCAGGATGAAGGCGATCAGGTAGGGGTTGGTCATGCCGCCCAGCATATTGTTCATGAATTCGGAGATGACTTCGTTGGCCCCGGAGGCGCTGATGCCGGAGGCCAGGGCAATGGTGCCGGCGTAGATGCCGATGACCTTCAGGTTAATGGCCTTCATGGCCTCTTTTTCATTCAGGATGCCGGTGAAAACCATCAGCAGCGCAGCCACCGCAGCGGCGGTGGAGGCCTCGATGAAGTCCACATAGGAGCTGGCAATCATGGCCACGATGGCGGCGACGAAGATTACATAGGTCAGGGTTTCCTGAGCGGGAGTCAGAGCGGCCTTTTTGGCTTCCTTGCCGGCAGCGCCGGAGAAGGCGTTCAGATCCACATTGTCAAAGTTGGCGGGAGCGAACTTGTAGCCCAGGAAGAACACGAACAACGTGATCAGGAAAACCACAGGCAGACGGGCGGACATGAAGGTCAGCACGGTGAAGGTGGGCTCGCCGCCCAGGGAGGCCACCATCTCATTGCTGACGCTGTAGGCGGTCAGGCCGATTCCCACGGGCAGCACGGCGGCCCAGATGCTGGACAGGTCCACGCAGGGTTTCAGCAGCCGCTTGGGAGAGATGCCGGCCTTCTGGGCAACGTTGTAACACACGGGCATCATGGTGGCCATGGTGGAGGAGGTGTTGCTGAACACGGTCAGCAGGATGGTCAGAAGGCCGCAGCCGATGACGGCCCGGCGCTCGCTGCTGCCCTCGGGGACGATGACCTTGGCCAGCTTGGGCAGAAGGGAGGTCTTGGCCAGACCGGCGGACAGGACGAACATGCTGGCGAACAGAATGGCGGTGGAGCTGCTGAATCCAGCCCATGCTTCCTTGGTGGACAGAATACCGGTCAGCTCCAGTGCGACGATGACGCCGATGGCAACAGCAGGGTAGGACAGCTTGCCGGAAATGAAGCCCACCAGCATCAGCACGGCGATGGCAAATACGATCATTACAGAGGTGGTCATGTTTTTCTCTCTCCTTCTTACGCTTCGTCATCCAGAATGGATGTACGGATGGAATACCACTTATAGGGTTCCGGGTTGAAGGCCCGGGCGGGGCTGCCGTGTGACTGGAGAATCTGGTTGACCTGCTCAAAATAGGCGTTCAGGTCCTCCCCGGTGGCCCGGGCGTTGTTGTGGTGCAGGGGCATACACAGCTGGGCGCCCATCTGCTCAATCATCCCGGCGTAGGTTTCCGGGGAATAGCTGCGGATGCGGTGGCGGAGCATCAGGTTGGGTTTTTCTGCTGCCACATGCTGCAGATGTTCCTGGTAGTCCCGGCCGGCGCTGAAATCAATGCGGAAGTTGTTGGGCGTTTCGATCAGGAAGTTCAGGTTGTGGATGGAACCCAGAGGACCGGTCAGGTTGGGACAGGGAACACCGAAGCCTTCGGAGCCGCCGAAGTCGTTGACCTGCTGGCTGGGCCGTTTGAACTTACCCTCCCGGAAGGCCCGGTTGTCGTGGGCGCCGGGGTATACCTTCAGGGTGAAGTCATCGAAATAGTAGGTGTTGCCGGGGTACAGGGGATAGATGGCGGCGTAGGGAATGTCGTAGGTCCTGGCAAGCTCCATGGCGCAGTCTCCAGGCACCAGAACCCGGCCATAGAACTTATTCCACAGCTGCCCAACCAGGTTGGAGTGGTCGCCGTGAATGTGGTTGAGCAGAATGTAATCCGCCCCGGTGAACTGCTCCACATCAAAGCCGGTCTGGGCGTACACATCTTTCTCCATCTGCTGATTTTTGGTAAACTCTGTCATGCCGTCGTAGTGGCTGGCGTCCCAGTAGAACGGATCAGTGACAATGACCTTGCCGTTGGGAAGCACCATCTCATAGCACTGTACAGAAATCCAGCGGATTTTCAGGGCTGTGGAGTGGGCGTTGTGTTTGTAGTCCAATGTGGAATTCTCCTTTCTGTCTTCCTGCCGGGAAACGCTTGCGCGTCCTGTATTCATCCGGCTGGGGGGCTGCAGCAGCTGTTTTCCGGAAATCCCCCTTGGAATGACATCACTATATCACTTGCATGAAAATGAATCAAATTCATATAAATCATTGTATCATAGCAAAAAGCAAAGAAAAAAGCAGCTTCCACAAACAAGAAGCTGCCTTTTTGTATATCTCTGCTAAAAAGTAGTAGAGCGCTATGCTGGGGACTCCGGATAGCGGTAAAAATCCTGAATCAGCTGCATCAGGGCCTGCTGGGCCTCGGTATAGTAGACATCCCGGTGGCAGAGGATGCAGCTTTTCTGCTTGGGCAGGTCCGTTCCGTCCAGGGAGAAGTAACGGATGCCGCTGCCTGGGTAAAGAGGGACGGAAGTGAACATGGAAACCCCAACTTCTGAGCGGACAGCACCCATGACGGTGCGCAGGTCCTGGGTTTCCATCACCACCCGGGGGTGGACGCCCAGCTGATTCCAGTAGTGGGTCACCAGCCGGTAGCTGAAGGAGGTGGACAGGGGGAGTACAAAATCCTGATCCTTCCAGTATTCCGTGGACAGCACGGGAAACCGGTGGCCCTCCCGGGGTACAGCCAGGTCCTTCAGCGGGCTGCAGGCGGGTGCTACCAGCACCAGCTCGTCTTCTCCGATGGTGACGGATCGGAAGGTATTCAGGTTTTCCGTGTAGTTGAGCACTGCAAAATCCAGCTCATTATTCTGCATGCTGCGCAGCAGTTCATGATTGCTCCGGGAGTAGACAATCAGCCGGATTCGGGGGTACATCTGGCGGAAAGCGGGTATCACCTGCTGGGTGATGAAAATGGAGCGTCCGGCGGTGGTGCCCAGGCGGATGCTGCCGCTTTGCATGGTGGCCAGATCCGCCAGTTCCTGGCGCATCTGATGTTCCAGCTCCAGAATACTCCGGGACCGTGCCACATAAATTTCGCCGGCGGAAGTCAGAATGAATCTTTTTCCCACCCGGTGAAACAGCGGCAGTCCCAGTTCCTTTTCCACCCGCTGCAGGAATTTGGACAGGGTCGGCTGGGAAAGAAACAGGGCCTCCGATGCCTTAGAAATGCTGCCGTATTGGGCAATTGCTGTAATGTATTCAAAATCTCGGACGTTTGCCATCTGTCTTCCCCTCCGGTGCAAGATTTTCTGCTATTATAGCACAGGAAACGAACCGCTTTCAAGAGAACCAGCGAAACAGAATGGGGAGGGCTTGAGAAGCAGAAGAGGGAAAGATTCAGGAATTGACATTTTAAGAGAATAAACTATAATGAGGGTGGATTCTGGATGGGAGGCTTTTTTGTGTATCCTCTGGTATTTCAAAGTGACTTCGGTCTGGTGGATGGAGCGGTCAGCGCCATGTACGGCGTGGCCTACAGCGTGTGTCCTGACCTGAAAATCCACGACCTGACCCATGATATTACC
>CALXFW010000182.1 GCA_944387685.1 uncultured Oscillospiraceae bacterium | reverse complement strand
TTTATACACACCAACTATGCAAGTCAGCAGGTCCCGCCGTACACCTGCCGAGCATCCCTGCACAAATACCCGGCAGCTTGGATTGCACCGGCAGCTTCAGCCCCGGAGTGATGATAAATACAAGGGTATTTGTTTTCTTATCTGCGCACACGCTATTGACAAAATCAAGCCATAGAATACCAATATAGCTTTCCCAAAATGCAGTGTGCTTATAACCAACTTGCGTTCCCGTTATCAAAGGCAGATTTGACGTGTCCCCAGTTCTTTTCTTCATTTGTCTAACGCACAGCAGTCTCTTGCGGACACCATGCATATTTTAATATGGAAAGAAAAGTCGTCATGAAATCAGCCGTCCACTTCTGAAGAGCACATTGGCTGTCCAAAAGTCTGGAAATAGGTTTTCGGGTTCATGTCCAGGAAGCAAGTCCGCAAAAGGTCCTTGCGGTTCCGTAAATAATCCGTGTATGCCAACCACACATCTGCCGCTGAAGTCGGCGGATGTCCTTTTCCGGACAAATTCCTCTGCTTCTCAGCGGCAGAACTTCGAAGGAGTGAATACGGTCTGCCGGCTGCGTCGTGACCGTTACATACCACCCACAAACGGACGGAACAGCGGTATTTTAGCTGAATATGTTACTCATCTGCACCAAATTTCTTTCTACATTAAATGGCTGGCGGGCATTCTGCTCACCAGCTATTGTCGTTATTTTTCATCCATTCCATATTCAAAGGATTCGTTGTTCAGTCCTTCGAAATTCTAAAATTCTGCCAGCGTTATAATTTAACACCAGTGCGAGCTTGTGCAGTGTCTTGACTCCAGGATTGTTCGTCAGTCCCTGGTTATCCCCCTTATTGTAATTTGCATATTAGGGGATCAGCTGCGGGAATTGTATAATGGCTCCCTAGATTTTGCCAACGGCTGAAAGGGTATGGAAAAAGCACGGTTACCCACTTTCCCGATGTCCGTGGGGCTGACCGTCCGGGCCTGCACGTTCCAGGAAAGGCGGCCCGGAGCAGCCTGCATGCGGCGGGGAGAATTTTCTGCCGGACCCCGGCAGGATTTCTCCCCTGCCCTGTTTACATTCTCTGAAAATTTTGGTATACTAAGGGTGTTTCAGACATATATGGGAATCTTCTGCTCCGCCCGAGGAAGTCCGGTGAGAATCCGGCGCAGTCTTACCTCTACTGTCAGCGCATTGCGCAAGCCAGATCTTCGGCGGATGCAGCTTACACAGTACTTTTAGGTGGAGAGTCTGGGTTGCGGCAAAACGCGCTCTTTCCTGAAAGGAAAGGGCGCTTTGCTGTGTCCCGTCTTCGCAGATGCTGCCGGGGCTGTCGGCCCCCGGCAGGCAAGGAGGAATACTATGCACATCGTAATGACCGGCCTGGACCACAGTCTGGCATCCGTGGCCCTGCGGGAAAAGTTCAGCTTCACCAAGGCGGCGGTGGCGGATGCCGTGGCGGAATTCGCCCAAAAGCCCGGGGTTCTGGGCGCGGTGCTTCTGTCCACCTGCAACCGAACGGAGCTGTACCTGTCCCTGGAGCAGCCCTGGTGCGTCAGCCCGGACAAGCTTCTGTGCGCCGCCGCAGGGCATCCCTATGACGGCTTCGCCTTCGTCACCCGGGAGGGGGAAGAAGCCGTGCAGCATCTGATGGAGGTGGCCTCGGGTCTGCGCTCCCGGATTCTGGGAGAGGACCAGATTCTGTCCCAGGTGAAGGCTGCTGCGGAAATTTCCCACCAGGCCGGGGCATGCGACAATGTGCTGGCCACCTTGTTCCGCACGGCGGTGACCTGCGGCAAACAGGTGAAAACCAACGCCCACCTCACCGGCGTGGCCACCTCCGCCGCCCATATGGCAGTGAAGGCCGCCCAATCCCGCCTGGGTGACCTTACCGGAAAGCGGGCCCTGGTCATCGGCAACGGGGAGATGGGCCGCCTGTCGGCGGGCCTGCTCCGGGATGCCGGATGCACGGTGTCGGTGACCCTGCGTTCGTATCATCATGGGGAGACCGTGGTCCCCCCGGGCTGCTCCGTCACCCCCTACGACAACCGCTATCAGGCCATGGAGGGGACGGACCTGGTGGTCTCCGCCACCACCAGCCCCCACCACACCATCTACCGGGAGGATTTCCTCACCATTTCCCATCCTCCCCGGCTGCTCATTGACCTGGCCATTCCCCGGGACATTGAGCCCGCCACCGGGTCTCTCCCCGGTGTCACCGTGCTCAATGTGGACGATCTGGGGGAAAATCTGGGTGCAGATGCCCAGGTTCTGGCCCAGGCGGAGGCAACCATTGCCGAATACGCAGAGCGGTTCCGTCAGTGGCGGATCTACCGGGAGAGTATGCCCGCCCTGGAAGAGGTGAAGGCTGCCCTGCGCCAGCGGATTGCCGCCTATCTGGATGCGGATATGGACGCCGGACAAGCCGCCGAGGTGACCATCGACAAGGTGGTGGACCTGCTGGCCGGAGGCATGACCGACGGCTTCACTGCCCAGGCCCTTCAGGTCTGTACCGCCAAAATCCGCTCCCATACCCGATAACCACTTGGAAGGAGATTCGATATCCATGCAGTCTCAGGAATTGTATAACCGCGCCGTGCAGGTCATGCCCGGCGGCGTCAACTCCCCGGTCCGGGCCTATCTGTCCGTCCATATGTGTCCCCGGTTCATTACCCGGGCCGACGGTCCCTTCATCTGGGACGAGGATGGGAAGCGCTACATCGACTATGTCTGCTCCTGGGGGCCCATGATTCTGGGCCATAACCATCCCGTCATCCGGGAGGCGGTGGAGAAGGCCGTGCAGGACGGCCTGAGCTTCGGCGCGCCTACCCGCCGGGAGGTGGAGATGGCGGAGCTGATGACCGAAATCGTGCCCAACGTCGAAATGGTGCGGATGGTGAACTCCGGCACCGAGGCCGTCATGAGCGCCATCCGGCTGGCCCGGGGCGCTACCGGCCGGGACAAGATTATCAAATTTGCCGGGTGCTACCACGGGCACAGTGACTGCCTGCTGGTCAACGCCGGTTCTTCTGCCCTAGCGGGGGGATATCCCAGCAGCGCCGGCGTGCCGGTGGACATTGTGAAGCATACCCTCACCGCCCAGTACAATGACCTTGCCAGCGTTGAAACCCTGCTCCAGGCCAATCCCGGCCAGGTGGCCTGCGTCATTGTGGAGCCGGTGGCCGCCAACATGGGCGTGGTAGGCCCTGCCCCCGGGTTCCTGGAGGGGCTGCGCCGCTTGTGCGACGAGAGCGGCGCCCTGCTGATTTTTGACGAGGTCATCACCGGCTTCCGCCTGGCCCTGGGGGGCGCCCAGAGCTACTATGGCGTCCGGGCGGACCTGGTCACCTTCGGCAAGATCATCGGCGGCGGTATGCCCGTAGGCGCCTACGCCGGCAGCCGGGAGCTGATGGAGCAGGTGGCCCCCTGCGGCCCGGTGTACCAGGCGGGCACCCTCAGCGGCAATCCGGTGGCCATGGCAGCGGGTCTGGCCCAGCTGCACTACCTGAAGGACCACCCCCAGGTTTATGAAACCATCGCAAAGAGCGCCTCCTTCCTGGCCCGGCATATGAAGGCCAGCGCCGAAAAACACGGCGTGGGCGTGTCCGTGAATCAGGTGGGCAGCGTGCTCTCCCCCTTCTTCGTGCCCAACGGAGTGGACTCCTACAAAACCGCCACGGGAAGCGATCTGCAAAAATACGCCGCGTATTTTGCCGAGATGCTTGGCCGGGGGGTGGCCCTGGCCCCCGCTCAGTTCGAGGCCATGTTCGTCTCCGCCGCCCATACTCATGCTGAGCTGGAAGCCACGGTCCGGGCGGTGGACGCGTCCTTCGCCGCCCTGTAATCGCAGCAATGAAATTCGCCCCCAGCCAGTTTCGGCTGGGGGCGCTGCTGTATTTGGATTTAATCCAGGACTTCGCCGTTGACCGTCTCCACCAGGTCCACAATGTTCTCCCGGGAAACATATACCGTGGGTTCTCCGTTCAGCACCGTCAGGCAGTCGGAGCTGTTGTAGCGGTAGAAGGCGATTTCCACCTGGGGGAAGGAGGCGTGGTTCCGGTGAATCACGAACCGGATTTCCTCCCCGGTTTCCGGCACGGCGGTGCCCGCGTAGCCGGTGGATTCCAGGCCGTCCAGCAGGTCGGTGATGGCGGCGCCGTCGATCTCCTCCCCGTTCAGGGTATAGACCACGGTCTCGGTTTCGTTGCCGTCCTCGTCCGTCTCCGTCTGGGTGGTTCTGTAGATGGTGTAGGACTCTCCATCCAGCTGAATCTCCACGGAGGTAACTTCCGTCCAGTCCATCAGCAGTACGTCGGTGGGTTTCAGGTCCTCATAGGTGGTGTAGAGCATAGCCTCGGCGGCGGAGGCCGGGATGGTATAGACCATCTGAGAGCCGGCCAGGCGGACATAGTAGCCGCTGGAGGCTTCCGAGCCGATTTCCAGAACGAATGTCTGCTCCGATTCGGACTCCTCGTTGGTGTAGGTCAGGGTCAGGGTCGCCGCAGGGGCGTCAAGTCCATACTTGCTCAGATCAGTCGCTTTGTAATTGACGCACTCGCTCCATTCGATATCCGTCACATAGTCCAGCAGGGTCTGGGTCAGGCTGGTGTCCAGAGGCTTTCCCCCCAGGAACCACACATAGTCATCGGTATAGGCAAGGCCGCTGTCTTCCTGCTTTTCAATGGTGTACTGGTCGCCGCCGGACTGGACTTCCAGCCGGAGGGGTTCCTCCATATCCGGAATCTCTTCCACTTTCAGCACGTCATACAGCCCATACTCGAAGGGTTCCAGGAAACTGCTGTCCACCAGATAGGCATTTTCATCTCCAATGGAAACATAGCGTTCTCCCCCCAGGGCCGTTTCCTCACCCACCTTGATGGTGGTATCCTCTCCGGAGGCCGTCAGGTTGATTTCACAGATGGGCGCCTCCAGGGTGTACTGGTCCCAGTTCTCCACGTTTTCAATGGTTTTGCTGGAATCAATCTGGGACAGTGCGGTGAGCATGGCATCCACATAGGTGCTGTCCAGGGGGAACTCCGGGTCATCGGCATAGACCCAGGCGTCGTCCTCCCGGGTCAGGGCCACTTCCTCGCTGTAGTGCCAGGTCAGGCTGGTGACCGTCTCCGGGTCCAGCGTGAAGATGGTGGTGTACACCGTCTCCTCCTCCGTCTCCGGGTTCAGAAGCGTGGCCCCATAAGCTGCTCCCAGAATCACCACCAGCACCGCCAAGAGAATCATCAGTTTTTTTCCACGTTTCATCTGCGTTTCCTCCGGAACCAAATAGTGATGCCGATGGCCAGATAGGCCGCCGGAATGACGCCCACAATCAGCACCGTCAGCAGGGTCACCGTACTGCTCTGCATGGTCAGGTACTCCGTGGACAGGGTCTTGGCATGGATGGAGATGCTGCTCTCCTCCGCGTCACACAGGAAGTTCAGGATGTTCAGGAAGAAGTCCTGGTTGCCTCCGGCTACCATTTCGTTGGTCTGCTCATCCAGCAGCGAGGTGGAGGAAATCCACACCACGTCGCTGTAGATGCCGTCATCCAGGGTTTCCGAGGCCGCCACCGCCAGGGCAAAGGGTCCGGCGATGTCTCCCTCCTCCTGCTCATAGGTGGTCATGCGGTAGCCGTCGATTTTGGAGAAGGCGCTGTCCGAGGTGGTCAGCAGCTGGCTCACGGAAATCAGGTCATTGTCTGTCTCCTCCACCGTCAGGCCCTGGGCCAGAGGCAGCAGCACAGAATAGCCCTCCTCCATCAGCGGGTAGGTGGTGGTGTGGGAGTTCAGCTCCGGCAGCAGATAGTAGGGGGTTCCCCAGATATAGCGGCTCTGGTCCCCTTCCACCACGATGCCCTCCGCCGCCTGGATGCCGTAGTAGGCCATAATGGACTCCAGATTGGTCAGAGCGCCGTCCTGAGGGGGATCCGAAATATAGACAACTTTTCCGCCCCGGGCCAGGTAATCCTCAATCTTGGTCTTTTCCTCCTCGGAAATATCCCGCTGAGGACCGATAATCAGCAGGCAGTCCGCGTCGTCCGGCACTGCCTCCATCGTCAGCAGGGACAGCTCCTCCGTCTCCAGGTTGGCCTTCTCCACCGCCGTGGCAAAGCTGCCGGCGAGGGTGGACTCTCCGTGCCCGGTCAGCAGATAGATGATGGGCAGGTTGTCGCTGATCACATAGTCAATGGCGCTGGTGATCTCGCTTTCACCGCTGAAGCTCCAGCTCTCCTGGCCGTAGTAGTAATAGGCCTCATAGTCCATGACAAAGATATCCCCGTAGTCGATATACCGGTACTTGTCCCCGGACTCCACAATCAGGCTGTTTTCATAGAAGGAATCGGTGTACTGCTGGACAAAGGTGGGGTTCACATCCGGGTCCTTCTTCACCACCTGGATGTGGTCGCTGAGGGCCTGGTACTGCTCCAGAAGGGTGCCCAGATAGGGTTCCTCATACCCGCCGCGCACAATCCAGTAGATGGTGATGTCCTGCTCCAGCCCCTCCACCAGCTTTTCCGACTGCTGGGACAATGTGAAAATCTGATTGGCGGTGGTGTCAAACTGGGTCAGATTGGCCGGGAGGGCCCCCGCCAGCAGGTTCACCGCCACGGCGATGGCCACCACAATGGCGGTAGCCGCCACACTGTAGCCGCCCACCCGGAAGGAGCGGGTCTGGAAGGAGGCCTTCACGCCCCGCAGCCAGGCTTTCAGGTGTTTCATTCGCTCCACCTCCGCTTCTCCATGGACTGGACGCTCAAGAACAGGAATACCCCTGCCACAGACAGCAGGAACACCACGCACCGCAGGTCAAACACCCCGTTGATGATGATATAGAACCACTCAAACAGGGACAGCTTCTCCAGGATGGTGGAAACCAGTCCCTCAAAGGCGGCGCTGTTCAGCCCAAACGCCAGCATGGTGCCTCCAACCAGGGCAGCGGCGCACAGCAGCGCCAAAAAGCCGTTTTTGGTCATCAGGTATACCGCCATAGACACCACAAGGCCCGCCAGCACCAGCAGGGACGCAGAACCGAAGGCTGTGGGAGAGGTCATGTTCGCCAGGTCTCCCAGGAAGTAGTTCACCAGCATAATCACAAAGCACAGTCCCGCCGCCACCGCCTGGCTCTCGGTAATGGAAGAAATATAAACGCCAATGGCAATCAGCGCCGCGCCCAGGCAGAAGAAGCCCGCCAGCGCCCCAAAGGAGGCCGCCATGTTGATGTTGCCGAAGGCGGACAGCACGATGGGATACAGGGCAATGACGGCCAGAGGCACCAGAAACACCACCATCAGCGCCAGAAATTTCCCCAGCACCACCTGGGTCATGGTGATGGGCAGGGAGTACAGCAGCTGATCGGTCTTCTGCCGCCGCTCCTCCGCCAGCACCCGCATGGTGAGGATGGGCACAATCACCAGGAATACAAAGCTCATGCTGCCCAGCACATACTCAAAATTGGTGATGGCGGACTGCAGATTATACACCATGGTGTAGATGCCAGCGAACAGCAGCAAAAACGCCCCGAACACATAGCCGCTGAGATTGGTGAAATAGGATGACAATTCATGCCGCAAAATGGCGCTCATTGGGCTTTCTCCTCCTTTTCCTCCTGGGTCAGCTCCAGGAAAATATCCTCCAGACTGGCTTTCGCCACGGTCATCTGGGTAATTGCCCGGTTGGCTCCGGCGAAGGCGAAGAACAGGGCCCGGCAGGCCGCCTTGTCCTCATGGCCCTCCAACTCCACCCGCACCAGGCAGTCGTCCTTGCGCCGCTGCACGCTGCTGCCGCAGACCTGGGGAACCTGGGCCAGAATGGCGGGAATTTCCGCCTCCTCCGCCTCCGTCACCAGTTCCACGGTGGCGGTACCGGCGAAGAGCCGCTCCAGATTCTCCGGACTGTCGCAGGCAACCAGCTTCCCTTTGGAGATAATCAGAATGGTCTGGCATACCGCCTGAACCTCGGAGAGGATATGGCTGGACAGAATCACCGTGTGGTCCTTACCCAGCTCCTTGATCAAGTCCCGGATCTCCATAATCTGCCGGGGGTCCAGACCCACGGTGGGCTCATCCAGGATCACCACCTCCGGGTCCCCCAGAATGGCCTGGGCAATGCCCACCCGCTGCTTGTAGCCCTTGGACAGATTTTTAATCAGCCGGTCCGCCACATCCAGAGTCTGGGTCACGGACATCACATGGTTCAGCTGCTGGGGGATTTCCTTCTCCGGGATGCCCTTGGCCCGGGCCACGAAGGTCAGATATTCCCGGGGCGTCCGGTCCAGGTACAGGGGCGGCTGCTCCGGCAGATAGCCGATGAGCTTTTTCGCCTGCTCCCCTTCCTCGAAGATGTCGAAGCCCCCAATGCGCACCTCCCCGGAGGTAGCCGCCAGACAGCCGGTCATGATGTTCATGGTGGTGGACTTTCCTGCGCCGTTTGGCCCCAGAAAGCCGTAAATCTGTCCCTTCTCAATGTGGAAGGACAGATCCCACACGGCGGTATGGTTTCCGTACCGCTTGCAAAGATGGTTTACTTCAATCAAGGCAATTCCTCCTTTTCTTCTCATCCATTCTAGCCCCCGGGGCTGAAGTCTTCCTGAAAGAATTTCCCCCAGCTGTGAAGGAATTGTAAACTTCCTGTGACAAAAAAACGGCGGGCTCCGGTTCCCCGGCGCCCGCCATGTCAGAATTATCAGCCGTTCAGCGGCAGCTGAACAAAGAAGGTGTTCATGCCGCCCTCGCTCTGTGCCCAGATTTTTCCCCTGTGGGCGGTGACGATGCTCTGGGCGATGGAAAGTCCCAGGCCGTAGCTGCCGTCCCGGCTGCGGGCCTTGTCCACCCGATAGAAGCGTTTGAAAATGTTCTCCAGATCCGCCGGGGAAATGCTTTCTCCCGGACTTGCCACGCTGAGCTGGCAGTGGCCGCCGTGGCGGATCAGCTTCACCCGCACTTCCCCCTCCGGGGCGGAATACTTCATGGCGTTGTCCAGCAATATCCCCAGCACCTGACGCAGATGGGTGGGACTGCCCTTGACGCGGATGTTCTTTTCCACCGCCGTGGACAGGGTCAGCCCCTTCTCAAAATACAGCGGTTCAAAGGGAAGCACCTCATCCTCCACCAAATCGCTGAGATTCACTTCCACCGAGTTGGTTTTCACCGCGCCATTGTCCACCCGGGCCAGGTCCAGCAGCCCCTCCACCAGGCCCCGCATCTGATGGGACATGGTGAGAATGCTGCCGGCGAACTGATTTTTCGCCTCCGGCGGGGTATCCGGATTCTGAAGCATCTCCGCATTGGTGAGAATCACAGTCAACGGCGTTTTCATCTCATGGGAGGCGTCCGCCACAAACTGCCGCTGCTGCTCCCAGGCCCGCTCCACCGGCTTGACCGCCCACCGGGCCAGCAGGATGCTCAGTGCCAGGAATACCCCCATGCTGGCAATTCCAATGAGGACACAGCTCTCCGTCAGATTCCGAAGTGCGGTCCGCTCGCTGGACATATCCGCAAACACCAGCCATTGACCGGCGGATACCGTGGAACGGATGAACCGCAGATTGTATTCCTCCAGCACACCGCTTTGGGCGCCGCTCTCCAGCGCCGCCCGGGTGATTTTCAGGATGGTCACCTCGTCGGACAGGTCATAATACCCTCCGCTTTTGGCAACCAGCTGTCCCCGATAGCTCAGCAGCACCGTAAAATAAGGCAGCTGCACTTCCTCGGAGATATCTCCGGGATTTCCCTGCTGATATGGATTGTCGGAAATGCTCCGGAGCAGGCGGATGCTCTGTTCCTCCAGATTGGCCTTCATGAAATGAATGACCATTCCGAACACCAGGCACAGCATGACGGTCACAATGGCCATCACGATGCACACAAATTTCAGCCGCAGCCGTCTCAGCATTCCCCGTCCACCTCCAGATGGTAGCCAAGGCGGCGGATGGCCTGAATCTTCACATTGGAGCCGATGCTCTGCAGCTTCTTGCGCAGGAAGCCCACATACACCTCTACATGGTTCTCCACCGCATTGGAATCGAAGCCCCAGACCTTGGCCAGAATCACCTCTTTCGGCACAATCTGGTTCTGGGACTGCATGAGAAAGCGCATCACGTCGAATTCCCGGGCGGACAGCCGCTGCCGCTTCTCCCCGCATACCAGCATCCCCGTGGCCAGCTCCAGGGCGGTGTTGCCGCAGATCAGCTCGTCCACCTGGTTTCCCTGACGGCGCAGCAAGGCGTTGATGCAGGCCAGCAGCTCCCGGGAATCAAAGGGCTTGGTCAGGTAATAGTCCGCCCCGGCGTTCAGCCCGTCAATCCGGTCCTCCAGGCCGGATTTGGCGGTGAGCATCAGAATGGGAGTTGCACATCGCTTGGCCCGGACGTGCCGGGCCACCTGGTAGCCGTCCATTCCGGGCATCATCACATCCAGAATCAGCAGGTCATAGATTCCCAGCTCTGCGTATTCCGCCCCGGACTCCCCGTCGTACACCGCCTCCACTTCAAATCCTTTGGATTCCAGCAGCACCTTCAGGGAATCCGCCAGCAGTTTTTCGTCCTCAATAATCAGCACCTTCATGCCGGTTCACCTTCTTTGATTTATATCAAATTCATTATAT
>CALXFW010000181.1 GCA_944387685.1 uncultured Oscillospiraceae bacterium | reverse complement strand
GTGTACTTTCCATAGTAAAACCTCCGTCTGTATTGATCTTCCTTCCGGGGGTGAGATGAGTATACCTCAGACGGACTGCTGCATTTGCAGGCAAAGTTTCCTTCGGTTGGTTTTGATGACGGACCTTTGAACCTGTGCTGCGCTGGATGGGAAGGATTCTCTGCCCGCAGCAAAATGGGATTGACAATACCCCTCTTCCTGCGCCATAATACGAGTAATAGTACAGAAAAGGAGGGCGTTTGATGTCGATCGAATCCCGGTGCCAGCAATATGGGAAGGCCTTTGAGCATTGGCAGATTCGGGAAAGAATCGGCCTTGGGTCAGGAGGAAAGACTGCGGTTTTCCGGCTGGTGCATTCGGATGCGCAGTTCGCAGAGAGTGCCCTCAAGGTTGTGAATCTGACTGCGACAAGAAGCCTGCCGGATGAATTTACGCCTTCCCTGAAGCGGGAGTATGAAGCGGCTTGCGAGAGATGCAGAGCACAGGCAGAGCAGGAAGTTCTTATGATGAACGCCCTGCGGGGACGAACCAATATTGTGGACTATTTGGACCATACCTTTGTGGACTGGGAGGACGGTGGGTATCGCGGCTGCGATATGCTGGTCCGCATGGAGCTGCTTCGTGACCTCCGCAGCGAAATCAACCGCAGGGATTTGACCGGATTCCAGGAAGCAGAAATTTTGAAAATCGGGAGAGATATCTGTAATGCCCTGATCCTTTGCCACAGCAAGCACATTATTCACCGGGATATCAAGCCGGAGAACATCTTTTTTAATGAGGATGGAAATTATAAGCTTGGGGATTTCGGCATTTCCCGGATTCTCAGCAATACGCCGATGTCTCATGCCAGCACCAGTATCGGAACGCCCCAGTATCTTGCCCCGGAGCAGATTTCCGGAACCTATGATAGCCGGGTGGACATTTACAGCCTTGGTTTGGTTCTCTATGAACTAAGCAATGGAGGCCTTCTGCCGTTTGCGGTGTCTCGATATGTCACGGATGCGGAAATTCTGCCCAGACTTCGGGGAGAAGCGCTGCCTGCCCCCAGGAACGTCCGTGCGCCCCTGGCAAGAGTCATCATGAAGGCCTGCGCATACCGCCCTCAAGACCGCTACCAAACAGCACAGGCTTTTCTGGAGGATTTGAATCTGGTTTCAGAAACTGATTCTGTATCGCCGGTACAGTCTGAACCTCAGTACCGCACCGCCTTCTGCGGCAAGTGCGGCGCAAGGCTGGATGCACAGGGGCATTGTTCCAATCCCCGCTGCAGCGGTGTGCCGGTGAAAGCCTCTCCGAAACCACATCCTGGAAATCGCCTTCTGCGGCTTCTTCTGCCGCTTGCGGCGATTGTTTGCTTTGGCGCCTTGGTTTACTGGAATTTTACTCGACAAAGTCGGCAGACACCGGAATCCCCCTTCATAGGCGAATCGGGAGTAGCAGGGCAGATTGGAGATTCTCTCGAATTCGGGACCTATGAGCAGGATAACAATACCGATAACGGACCTGAGCCAATACGGTGGAAAATCCTGGATACGGAAGGTGACAGCATCCTTGTAATTTCAGAGAATGCCATTGACTGCAGACAGTACAATACCCGATATGTAGACACGACTTGGGAGGAAAGCTCTTTGCGGCAATGGCTGAACGACAGCTTTTACGCAAGCGCATTTACTGCTTCGGAACAGGAGAGAATTCTGGAAACCGCCGTAACGGCGGATTTCAACCCCAGCTATGTTACGGACCCGGGTGAGGATACCCTGGATAAAGTGTTTCTATTAAGCATTCCTGAAGTCCTCCGGTATTTTCCGCAGGACGAGCAAAGGCTGTGCACGGCTACTGCATATACCGTCAACCAGGGGGCCTATATAGACAGGGTTACCGGCGGAAGCTGGTGGTGGCTGCGTTCTCCCGGATCCTCTCTCAAGGATGCTGCCAGCGTCAGTGGAGATGGCTCCATTAACTTCAGGGAAGGGTCCGTTATTTCTTCTACCGGTACTATCCGGCCCGCGATGTGGATCTGCGTGAATTGACGCAATCCTGACTATGAGACAGGCCCCGGGGACACTCGGGGCCTGTATGGTTTGTATGGCCAACTATACTTTGCCTGCCAAATCGGTTTACCTGCTGTGATAGGTTGGAGCGTGTACCACAACCAAGTTCCGCTGGCAATGACCGGAAAGGATGTCCCGCGATGTTTATCAAAAATCGGGCTTTTCGTGTAACGGCAAGTGTACTGAGCGACAGGGGATATAGCCGCCCCAATAATAAGGACAATTTCCTTTTGAATGGCTGCTGGAAGGAGCCTGCGCTGCACTGCGCCGGATGCTATCTTCCTCCACAGCCGGGAGGACAACAACTGATGGCGGTGTTTGATGGCATCGGCAGCTATGGGGCTGGAGAGTTGGCATCAGCCGCTGCTGCTCAGGTCTTTGCGGAAGCCCTGGAGAACGCGGCGGATGAAAAAGCCGTGAATTTGTGGGTGGCCGCCGCATTTCAGAAGGCCAATAACCGCATCCTGGAACTGCGCCGGCTGTGCTGGGTCTGCGGAACCACCGGAACGGTTCTGTATACGGATGGAACAAAATACAAGCTCTTTCATCTGGGAGACAGCCGGGCTTATCGATACCAGCACGGAGAGCTGCTTCTTCTGACCCGAGACCATACTTTGGCCCAACTGAAATTGGATATGGGAGTTTTGCAATCCAGTATCCCCGATTTTACCGGGGATCGCCGCAAACTGACCCGTTACGTCGGACAGGATTCAACCAAGAGGCACTTGCTTCCCCAGGAGAGCCCCTGGTATACGGCTGCTCCTGGAGACAAAGTGCTTTTGTGTACGGACGGACTGTATGAAATGTGCCCGGACGAGGAGATCATCCAGGTTCTGAACAAACAGGGGGATGTGCAGGCGCAAACCGCTGCGTTGGTGCAGAAAGCCAGGGATTACGGCGGGGAGGATAATATTACCTGCGCCCTTCTTGCATTCTTAAAGTGAGGTGTATACCATGTGTCCGTATTCTACAGAAGTTTTCTCCGGAATGATTGAACACTGTGATTCCATTGAAGAGCTGAAGAAGGAGATTTTGCCCCAGCTCCAGAGCCAGCGGAATTTGTGGAAAGAGAAAATCAACCAGATTCTTTCCGATACCGGTTATTCCTGCAAGCAGTTTGCCCAGCTTTGCCAGGTCAGTGAGCCTGCGGTGCGAAAATGGCGCAACGGATCTTTGCCGCAAAGCCGGGATATGTACCTTCGCATTGGTTTTGCGGTCGGGTATAATTTGGAGGAAATGAACGCTTTTCTGAAGCGATTTGGACGGTGCCCGCAGCTTTACGTCAAATCCCTGGAGGACAGCGTTTGTATGTTTGTTCTGTGCTCCGAGGAGTTGGATCACACCTATGCCGTGTATCTCCGGCTTTTGGGCATTGTCCGGCAGGAGCTGGCCACCGTGGGCGCCGCATCTTCCGAAAACTATGCCACGCAGGTGATTGCAAAGCAGTTTGCCTCCCTGAAGGATCTGGAGGAGATGGTCCGGTTTGCCCAAAAATACGCGCCGGTTTACCGGCAAAGCTATTTGCGCCTGTACAAGTACATCATTGCATTTCTGACCATCAATCTCCGCTCGGAAAATCCGGATGAGAGAAAAACCAGCTTCCATCAGCTGGCCTCAGAGGGGCGGTGGCCTTCTTCCCTCCGACATTGCATTTCCGAGGTGCGGAACAAAAAATGGTTTCCCCAGCGCAATAAAATAATCTCCCTGGGACTGCACCTGAATATGGACGATTCTGCCATTAACGAGATGCTTCGGCTGGCCCAAATGGAACCGCTGTACAGCAAAAACCCAATTGAGGCTGCGATCCAGTGGGCTATCAATGAGGCCAAACTGGTATCCGACGGCGGCGATATCGAGGGAGCGGAAATCCTGGAGGATTTGAGTTGTTTTGTAAAAAATATACTGATTCAGCTGAACCTGACAGACAGCGAATATCTGATAGATGATCTGTGAAAAAGACGGGGGAGAACGATTATGGCAGCGCTGATTATTTTGGAAAACAAGCAGGTTTTTTCGTATCTGCTGGACGCCCGTTCTGCTTGGCTCCTGGGCAGAAAGGAATCCGAAAGGGGAAGGGAGGAAATCAGTCTGCTCTCCGGTATTGTCAGCCGGGAGCACGGGGAACTGCGCAATGTTGAAGGCCAGTGGTTTTATGTGGACAATCCCAGGAACAAAAATGGAACCTACCACAACGGCGTCAAGATATCCCGGCCGCTTACAGGCATCCGCCAGCCAGTATTTTTGGAGGATGGGGACGTTTTGCAGATCGGGGGACCTGCACACCGTGATTTTGGCGTGACAATTCTGTTTGTCACGACTCCCATCCAGGGAGAATGGACCCGCTTTGCCCTAAACAATCGCAATATTACAATTGGCTCCGGGAAGAATTGTGAATTCATCATTCGCGGCTTTTCTTTGGAAAAAAAGAGCGCCGGACTTTCCAACGTTAACGGGAAGTATTTCCTGTCTGCCTATGATGAAACTGCCGTTTCCCTGAATGGCAATCCTGTTGCAGCGCCCACGTTACTCCAGACCGGTGATGCCATCAGGCTGAAGAATTGCCATATGTTCTTTCTGGAAACGGAGCTGATCTACACAAGGCTCCCCAAGAAACTTTGACTGCCAAAACCAAGTTCCCCGCTTGCTATACTGCAGGTAACCAAGAAAACTGGTAGCAAAAAAAGGAGGAAACCAATATGGCATATTGCGGAAATTGCGGGACAAGGCTGGAAAATGAAAAGTTTTGCCCTAACTGTGGAATGGCGTGCAGAGCGAGTGCAGAAAAAAGCGTGGTGAGGACAAGGATTCAGATGGCAGCGGAAAAAAATCAGTGGACCCCGGCTATTATTACAATTTCGGCTATTATGCTGGTAATTATTCTGATCCTGGTTTATACATCGGGATCCAATACCATTGTGGGCCGATGGAAAGCGGGGAATGACTACTCGGGTTCTGAGAATGTGGAGTTTTTCCGGGACGGAACGTTTACATGGACATCCTACGGTTACAGCATGGATTCTTTTTCTGGAAAATACTCTGTCCAGGGAAATGTGCTGAATATGGAAAGCCCATCGTATGGCACACTCTCTTTGAACTTTAAAAGAGATGGCGATACGCTGATTCTTGAAAGCGCGGGCGGTGACAGTATTTATTTTCATAAAGTGAGGTAAGCGGTCTGCTTAAAAGGAACCGCCCGATCTGAAACCCTATATTTCATTTTGAATATCTGTTGTGAAGCTCATGACCATTCGTTCTTTATCATACAAGGAAAAATATTACCCAAAGTTTCTTGGGGAATCTTGATATCCCGGCTGTGCGATATTATAATTGCCTCATTGAAAGGATGCTTGTTTCTGCATACGGCGACACAATGGGGATTTCGAATCTGGGAATTTTGAAAGAACTGTGCCGCTGCGGGTGGTATCATCAGAAATTCTGACGGAAATCAGCACCGAAAAACAGGGGAGGAACACACCATGGCATTGCTAGATTACTTTGGCAAAAAGACGGCGCCTTTCACGAACCAAATTACCCAGCAAGCAAAAATTCACGCAGAGGTCAGCAGACTGCAAGGATTGATTACTGAGCAGGAAAAGGAGCTCCAGCGCCTTTATATCCGGCTTGGTAAGGCGTATGTTGCTGCACATCGGGAGAATCCTGCAGCGGAATTTGCCGATACCCTTGCCGATGTCCTCCGGTCTGAAGCCTGCATCGACGATTACAATAACCAAATTCGGGCGTGCAAAGGGATAACTGTTTGCAAAGCCTGCGGTGCGGAAATTCCTCAGAATACCGCTTTCTGCAGCAGCTGCGGTGCCCGCGTGGAGCCGCCTGCCGGATACGTTATCTGCGAAAACTGCGGATCCAGAATGGAAAAAGGACAGAACTTCTGTACGGAGTGCGGCGCCCCTCTGGCAAGACCAGAAGCCCCGGCGGAATTGTGTCCCAACTGCGGTGCAGAGCTGACGGAGGGTGCAAAATTCTGCAGCAACTGTGGAACATCCCTTACCAAGGACACTCCGAGACCAGTGGCTGGGAGAGTATGTACACACTGTGGAACGGAGGCAAAGCCGGGTAGCTTGTTCTGTACGGAGTGCGGAGAATCCC
>CALXFW010000180.1 GCA_944387685.1 uncultured Oscillospiraceae bacterium | reverse complement strand
GCACCGACCAGGTGATCTATGTGGGAAAAGCAAAGAAGCTGAAAAACCGGGTCAGCCAATATTTTCAGGATACTGCCTCCCACACACCCAAGACCAGGAAAATGGTGAGCAGCATCCACCATTTTGATGTAATTGTAGCTGCCAGCGAGTTCGAGGCGCTTGTACTGGAGTGTTCTCTCATCAAGCGGTATCTCCCCAAATACAATATTTTGCTGAAAGACGATAAGGGATATCCCTATCTGCGGCTGGATATGCGGGAAATGTACCCGACGATCACGCTGGTAAGCAAACTTTCTGATGACGGAGCGGATTACTACGGCCCCTATGGGGCCAGAAGTGCCACCCATGCGGTACTGGAGGCCATCCGGACCACGCTGAAACTCCCCAGCTGCCATCGGCAGTTTCCTCGGGACATTGGGAAGGACAGGCCCTGTCTGAATTATCACATGAATCTGTGCGAAGGATGGTGTCAGCCAAGCAAAAGCTGCGCGGAATACCGGGAAACCATGCTGCAGGCAAAGCAGCTTCTCCAGGGAAATTACAAAGCTGTGGCAGAAGAGATTCGCCGTCACATGCTCCAGGCAGCAGAGAATATGGAATTTGAAATGGCGGCCACACTGCGGGACCGGCTGAATGCTGTGGAAAATTTGGGACAGAAGCAGCTGGTTACTGCCGGAACTCTGGCAGATACGGATGTTATCGGTTACGGAGAGACCGAGGCGAAGGCCTGCTTTGCCGTGCTTCATTTTTCCGGCGGAAATCTGCTGGACAAGGACTATGAGGTTTTTCCGAGGCCGGACGAAAAGATGGAAGCCGTGTCCAGCTTGCTGAAGCAGTACTATCTCAGCCGCGGATTGGCTCCCAAACGGGTTCTCCTGCCCTTTGACATAGAGGACGGGGAGCTGTTTTCCCAGCTGCTGGAGCAGCAGTACGGACGCCGACCCAAACTCCATGTCCCTCAGCGGGGAGACAACGTCCGTTTGGTGGAACTGGCCTGCAGAAATGCCTTTGAGGAGGCCCAGCGGGTTACAGGCAAGGAGGAACGGGCAAATGCCACGCTGACCCTTCTGGGGAAAATGCTGGCTATAGAGCCGCCTCAGCGCATTGAATCCTATGATATTTCCAACATATCCGGAACCGATATCGTGGCAAGCATGGTGGTGTTTTCGGAGGGGAAGCCTAAGAAAAGTGAGTATAAGCGTTTCAAACTGGAAGGCATGACCAATCAGGATGACTACGCATCCATGGAGCAGGTGCTCAGAAGGCGTTTCTCCCATTTCAAAGCGCAGGATAAAGGATTTGACACCCCCCCGGACCTGCTGCTGATCGACGGCGGCATTGCCCACGCCCGGGTGGCGCTGCAGGTGCTGCGGGAGCTGAAACTGGATTTCCCGGTTTTTGGTATGGTCAAGGATGACCGCCACCGTACCCGCGCCCTGGTAACGCCGGAGGGGGAAGAAATCCGGATTGACAACAATCAGGCCATTTTCTCTTTTATCGGAAACATCCAGGAGGAGACGCACCGATTCGCCATCACCTACCATCGGCAGCTTCGCAGCAAGCGGCTGCGCTATTCGGAGCTGGACGGAATTGCCGGCATTGGACCGAAACGAAAGCAGGAACTGCTGCGGCAGTTCAAATCCATTACCGCCATCGGACAGGCTGCGCTGCCGGAATTGGAGCGGATTCTGCCGAAGGATGCCGCAGCGGCGGTTTACCACCATTTTCACCAGGAGGAGCAGAGTTAGGAGGTTGCAATGCGGGTAATTGCAGGAAAGGCACGGGGAATACAGTTAAAGACCCCGGAGGGAATGCTGACAAGGCCCACAGCGGATCGGGTAAAAGAAGCGCTTTTCAGCATCATTCAGTTCGAGGTCCCGGGGACGGAGGTTCTGGACCTGTTCGGCGGAACGGGGCAGCTGGGTATCGAGGCGTTGAGCAGGGGAGCAAAGCACGCTACTTTTGTGGATGCCCGGGAAGAAGCCTGTGCCCTGATTCGGGAAAATTTAAAACGAACCCATATGGAGGGAGAGGTAATCCGTCGGGATTATCTGGATTTTCTGAATCAGTGCAGCAGACGCTTTCATATTATTTTTTTGGACCCGCCCTATGCGGAAGTTTTTTTGGAAAATGCGTTAAAACGAATTGCCGAAATTGACATTTTGTATTCCAATGGTATAATAGTCACAGAACGCCCCTTGGGCAAGGAGCTGCCCTGGGAATGCCCTGGATTCTCCAGATCCAGGGACTACAAGTATGGAAAGACGATTCTGACGATTTTTCGCCGGGTCTAGTTCGTGAACGTGTATGAAAATTGCAATTTATCCGGGCAGTTTTGACCCGGTGACCAGTGGACATCTGAATATCATCCAGCGTGCGGCCAATATTTTCGACAAGCTGATTGTGTGCGTTATGGTGAACGCAGGAAAAAATCCCATGTTTACCCTGGAAGAACGGGTGGAACTGATCCGACGTGTGACGCAGGATCTGCCCAATGTGGAGGTGGACGGTTCCCACGAGCTGCTGGCAGAGTATGCCCGGCGGCGTGGCAGCTGTGTGGTTGTCAAAGGGCTTCGGGCCGGATCAGACTTTGAAAACGAGTTCCAGATGGCGTTGATTAACCATAAAATCAACCCCAGCCTGGATACCATGTTCCTGACAGCGGAGAGTCAGTATATGTACCTCAGTTCCAGCCTGGTAAAGGAGCTGGGCACTTATGGGGTAGACCTGTCAGACTTTTTGCCCAGTGAAATTATTCCGGAATTTCAGGAAAGAATAGAGAAAAGAAAAAATGCCAACCAAGGAGGAAACAGAACATGAGTGACCGTAATACCGAAGACATCATTGGCGCATTGTATGACATGGTGCAGGATGCCCGGTCCATGCCCTTGGCCGCCGACAAGTGCATCCTGGAGCGGGATAAGGTGCTGGATATGCTGGATGAAATTATTGCCCAGCTCCCGGGGGAACTGAAGCAGTCCAGAACCATTGTGGAATCCAGAAACGAACTCATCAGCCAGGCAAGAAGAGAGGCGGACAACATTCTCCGGGAGGCCCAGGAGAAGGCAAGGCAGATGGTTACCCGGGAAGCCATTTACGCCGAAGCCAAGAAGCGCAGCGAAGATCTGGTTGGTCAAACCCAAAATCGGATCAATCAGCTCCAGAAGGCGGGCAACGACTATATGGATGAATCCTTGCGGGAGACGGAAGAGGCCATTTCCAAGGCTCTGGCAGAGGTTCGGGAGACCCGTATGAAGTTCCGCAGTGTGACGGAGGCTCAGGAGAAGCGCAAGGCAGCCAACGTGGATATTGAAGTGTAAATTGAATAACCGGAAAGTACCTGGACAGAATCCCCTCTGTCCAGGTCTTTTTTTGCTAACGGCCAATACACTGTAGGGAAAGGGGAGGAAGGATATGAACAACAAACGCATATCGTCTGGAAGAGCAGTCTCGACACCGGCAGGTCTCCTATTTGGCGCAGGGGTAAGTCTCGCTGTCACACTGTTTGGCACAATGATTCTTGCCTGGATGGTGGACAAGGAACGGCTGCCTTGGGAAAAAATCGGCTATGGCATCATGGCAATGCTGCTGATCGGTTCCTTTTTGGGAGCCCTGGCATCTTACAGGAAAATCAAGCGTCAGCGGATGGCAATATGTCTTATCTCCGGAATTATTTACCTTGGAATGCTACTGTCCTTTACGGCTCTTTTTTTCGGTGGACAATATGAAGGGGTGATTGCAACCAGCTGCCTTGTCCTTGGGGGAAGCTGTGCGGCAGGTATACTGGGCCTACGGCGGGGCAGGGGAGATATTCGCGGGAAGCGGCATAGACATTCCCGTTAAATTGTACAAAAAGAATGTATGGGTAAATACTATTTACTGTTTTGGAGTGAATGCAAGAGAAATTGCAGGAACCATATTTAGTGCACAAAAAGAAATATCCCCCCAATATGTGGCAAAATAGTTGAAATTGATAAAGTTATTTTGCCCAGCTGTTTACTTGGTTGACATAAAAATGTAAACATAAATATTGGCATAATCCACAAAAAAACGCGATTTTGGCTAAAAAGCTTGAATTTTTATAAAAAATGGAGTATAGTATAAAAGCGTTAGATAGTCTGTGTAGTTTTGCTCTGGATTTTATATGCTCCTGCTTTTCCATAAGACAGCCAATCGCGTGCATTGTTGTGATGGGAGGTGTTCGGCCTGCTCCGTACAGCAAACCGCAGCCGCGGAAGTTTCCTTCGCAAGTGGTCCCGATGGGTTCTTGCATTCTTCTGGATATGTGGTCTTCTGTGTGGCTGTTGGCTTTATTTCGCAGCAGGGAGCGCACTGGATTCTTTGATGCGCGGAACCGCGTTTGGTTCTGTGTCGATCGTCGGGCTGTTTCTGGTTACTGTGTTTCCTTTTTTGCTGTCAGCTCTGGCTGCGGTTTTCTCCGTCCCGGGGTTGTGTTTTCTGATCTGCTATGCGAAAGCAGCTTGCTTTTCCTTCGTCTCTTTGGGGATTCTGACCGCCTTTGGCTCCGCAGGGTGGTTGTGCTGTTTCCTCCTTCTGCTCCGTGATTGGCTGGGCATGGGTGTACTGTATCTCTTCTGGCTGCGCCATATGGGAGTCGGTCGCGGGAGAGTATTGTTCCGGGAAGTGGCTGTGTATTTCGTTGTATTCAGCCTGCTGTACATCATGGACTGCTGCTTTGTATCGCCATTTTGGGCAGATCTGAGATTCTTGTAGAAAGGGTAAATGGGTAAACAGATTCATGTTGGACTTGATTCAAGCCTATGAAAACTACCTGACAAAGGTAAAACAGGCATCAGACAATACTGTATCGTCCTATCTGCGGGATTTGCGGCAGTTTTCCGCCTGGCTGGAAAGAGGAGGGAAGGCCGATATTTTGCAGGCAACCCAGGGGGATATCTGCGATTATTTGGCTTATTTGCACCAGGATGGTAAGTCCGGTGCGACCATGTCCCGTTCCTTGGCCAGCCTGCGAAACTTTTTCTCCTATGTGCAATCTACGGGATTTCTGGAGGCATCCCCTGTGACGGCGGATATTCACGTTGACAGAGGGGAGAAGAAGCTGCCTCAGATTCTGACCGGGAAAGAAGTGGAGCTTCTTCTTGCCCAGCCCTCCAGCTCTGACCCCAAGGGTCTGCGCGACAAAGCCATGCTGGAGCTGATGTACGCCACGGGAATGCGGGTAACCGAGCTGATCAATCTGGATGTAGAGGACGTCAACCTGGAGCTTGGTGCGGTGAAGTGCACCAGTGGGAAGAAAACACGGACCATTCCGCTGTATCCTGCAGCGCTGCGGGCACTTACCATATACATAAAGGATATCCGGATTCTGATGGTTGAGAACCCAGGGGAGAAGGCACTGTTTGTCAACGTGGGCGGCGCCCGTATGAGCCGGCAGGGGTTCTGGAAGATTCTGAAGCAGTATCAAAGCAAAGCGGGGATAGAGAAGGACATCACACCCCACACCCTTCGTCACAGCTTTGCGGTGCACCTGCTGGAGAATGGCGCAGATCTGAGTTCCCTCCAGGAGCTGATGGGGCACAGTGATATTTCGTCTACGCAGCTGTATACCCATATGGTTAACCAGAAGCTGAAGTCCGTATACGACAAATGTCATCCGAAAGCATAAAGCCCACCTGAGCGGTGGGCTTTTCCAATTCTATTATTTATTTGTTCACAATTTTGTGGTAGAATGGTATTTGGTGGAAAGGAAGGTGCTGCAAGATGGCAAAGAAAACGAAAATTTTGGTTATCGTCCTGCTTATATTGGGAGCCGCTGTCACCGCAGCTGTTCTATTTTGGGATGCTTTGGTGATGCTGATCGCACCCAAAACCGTGCTGTCTGCGGCTATTCAGCAAGCCATCTCTGATTTGGAGATTCGGTGGAAGGAAAGTCCCTTTTCGGTTTTGGCAGCGGCATATGACCCGGAGGGAAAAAACAGCACCGTAATGAATGTGTCGGTTTCGGATGACGTTCTGGGTAACCGGAACTACCAATTTGAGCTGCAAACCGATCTGTGCCATAATCAGATTCAGGGGGAAGGTGCCATCACGGGGGATGCTTTGTCTCTGGACGTATCGGTCTACCTGGACGATCACTTTATGGCGCTGTCGTCTCAGGACCTGCTGGGAGATGTCTATTATGGGATTACCTATGATACATTCACCCAGGATTTGGAAAGCATCCCCCTCGTTTCCTTTTTGCTCCCCCAGCAGACAAAGGCCGGATGGGAGCAGAGAATCGAGAAAATAGAAAGCTTTATGAATCAGAGCAGGGAACTGCCGGAGATACCCAATATTTCCCGAAAAGATCTTCAATACATTACCCTGGGAATTTTGGCGCTGAAATGTGACATTTCCTGGGAAAACTGTGAGGTCGACGGATTCCCGGTTTCCTGCCGGAAGTTTGTATATTCTGCCAGCGGAAGTCAGATTTCTCCGTTGGTCGCGAAGCTGTTGGGCGTTTCCAGTGTCGATACAGGCAGTCTTCAGGCCATATTCTTTCTGAATGAGAAGGTCCTTGCCAGAGTTGAGCTATGGGCTGCTTCCGGTGAAGATTCTGTCAGTTATTGCCTGGACTTGGGAGAAAACCTCTCCGAAGGCAGCGTCGCTTTTGGTTTGACAAAGGTGCTCGGCGGTGAGACGGAAACATTTTCTGCTTCTATCGTACCCAGTGGGGAGGGGGAGAGCAGGGTAGAGACGGTCTGCGTCAACGACACGGCTTTCTCTTACAGTTGGGCAAAAGAGATCGGAAAGATCTCGTTGGCCATCCCTGGACATGATACAATAGACGCGTATTTGTCCAGCACGGATGCGGAGTTGACCATTCGTACCAGTGATGTTCCTGCCATCCTGGGTACCAAAGGGACCGGAAAGTCTTACGACTGCAGTTTGGTGGTGCAAAAGGGTGCCGAAATAAATACACCGGAATACAAAAATCTGGACGCCTGGTCACTGCAGGACCTTCTTGTGCTGCTTGAGGGCGCCGGTTCCGTTCTGGGTTTATATTGAATAAAAGAGGATGCCGCCGGGAGGATTTTTCCCGGCGGCATTTAAAGTATGATTCAATTCTGGAATTTGGTTAGATTCCGGTCATGGCGGCCAGCACATCCACTTCCATCTGCTGGATATTCTTCTTCATGGAAAGGCCTTCCTGGATGTCTACATCGGTGAACCCGCCTTCATGGGTGCAGACGATCCGATTGCTCTTTCCCTGGAGAAGCAGTTCTACAGCCAGATAGCCCATCTTAGTGGCGTTGACCCGGTCACGGCCGGTAGGGGTGCCGCCTCTCTGAATGTGGCCCAGAACCGTAACACGGGGGTCCAGGTCAATGGCATCCTTGATCCGCTGGGCAATATCCGAGGCAGATCCGGCGCCCTCAGCGACCACGATCATATAATGAGTGAATCCATTGAATCGAGCCTGACGGATTTTCTCAATAACATCCCGGTCAAAGTCGATTGGCTCCTCGGGGACAAGGACGGCGGTGGCACCCACAGCAAGGCCGACATACATCGCCAGATAGCCCGCATTGCGGCCCATCACTTCGACAACGGAGCAGCGTTCATGGGACTGCATGGTATCCCGCAGCTTATCGATGCACTCAATGGCGGTATTGGCAGCCGTATCAAAGCCAATACAATAGTTTGTGCAGCTGATATCGTTGTCAATGGTTCCAGGGATGCCAATTACATTGATGCCGTACTTGCTCAGAGCCATAGCGCCGCGGAAAGTACCGTCACCGCCGATGGCGATGATGCTGTCAAGGCCCAGGAACTTGCAGGTTGAGACAGCCTTGCGCTGACCTTCTTCGGTCATAAACTCCTTGCTGCGGGCAGTGTAGAGGATGGTACCGCCTCGATTGATTGTGTGGGAGACGCTTTTTTCGTCCAGACGAACCACATCGCCAGTTATCAGACCATTCCAGCCGCGGCGGATTCCGTAGCATTCCAGGCCGTGATAGAGAGCGGTACGGACAACTGCTCGGACACAGGGATTCATGCCGGGAGCATCGCCGCCGCTGGTAAGTACACCAATTCTCTTGACGTTCATATGCAGACCTCCATAGTCACAAATTCTGTTTTCATTTTACCGAGAAAACCAGGAAATGTAAAGATAATTTTCGCCCTTCTTTTTACGATTTTCACTTTGGAAGGGAGGAGGAAAGCCTAGCGACGCAAAACCAGTATTTTGTGGGCAGAGCCCGTATGCGTTCGCCGGGGCCAGCGCTCCGGCGCTGATTCAGACCCGACGAACGCAACAAAATAAAAATTTTGTTGCGTTTAAGATATAGATGTGCTATAATAAGCCAAAGGATAATACCATACATCTTCAGGAGGCTTTTTCCATGCAGCGATATTCCGACTGTCCTCAAGTACTTCGGGAATTCCTGATTTACCACGAGACAATCAAAGGTCAATCTCAGCTTACCATCTCAGAGTATTATTTGGATCTGCGTATGTTTCTGCGATTCATAAAATTGATGCGCTGTGATATGCCCATCACCACCCGTTTGGACGATATCAACATCCGGGATATCGACCTGGCGTTTATCCGTCAAATCGACACCACAGATATTTTTGACTTTCTTTCCTATCTGGCAAATGACCGGGTCGCCAGGCCGGACGAGCGTTCTCCAGAACAAGGAATTTCCCCCGCTGCCAGAGCCAGAAAACTATCTGCCATAAAGTCCTTCTATAAGTATCTGACAGTGCGAACCAAGCAGCTGGAGGAAAATCCTGTTGCGGATCTGGAGTACCCAAAGCTGCGTAAAAGTCTGCCCAAATATCTGACCCTGGAGCAGTCTGCCGCCCTGCTGAAGGCTGTATCCGGGCAGAATGAGAAACGGGATTATGCCATTTTGATGCTGTTTTTGAACTGTGGAATCCGGCGCAGCGAACTTGTTGGCCTGAATCTTACCGACGTATATGAAGATCGGATTCGGGTGGTGGGCAAAGGCAATAAAGAACGGTTTGTGTATTTCGGGTCCGCCTGCCGGAAAGCCATTGACGCCTATCTTCAGGAACGAACACAGAAAATTTTAACTGACAACCGTGCCCTCTTCGGCTCCCGGGACGGAAACCGGATCAGCGTTACGGCGGTGCATCGCTTGGTAAAAAAAGCACTGCTGAAAGCCGGTCTGGACTCCACCCAGTTCTCTGCTCATAAGCTTCGCCATACTGCAGCAACCATGATGCTCTCCGGCGGCGTGGATGTGAAAACCGTGCAGGAAGTTCTTGGACATGAAAACCTGAATACCACCCAGATTTATACCCATATTGAAAATACAGAGCTGAAAATTGCCGCAGAAGCGAACCCCTTGTCGAAACTTGACTTTTCCGAATAAATGTGATTTAATAGATATTGCAACTGTTAGTTGCGTATATTCCTTTTGAGAAGGTGCAAATTATGTCGGTAGGTGAACGTATATCCCTTCTTCGGAAGGAGCAGAAGCTCTCCCAGGGCCAGTTGGCGGAGACCATGGGGATTTCCCGCCAGGCAGTCAGCAAATGGGAAAATGATCAGAGCAGTCCGGATACACTGAATCTGATCCGTCTGGCCGAAGTGCTCAATACAGAGGTGGAATTTCTTGCCACAGGGCGGAAGCCCGTACATGAGGATCAGCCGATTGTTCTGAATATCGTCCGGAAAGAAGATAAAATTGTAGAAAAAGTGGTGGAAAAACCCATATTCAAGAAACGGGTCCGGATTGTATACAAGCGGAACACCATGGAATTTTTGATTGTGGGACTTGTCTGCTTTCTTTTGGGTGTTGCACTGGGATTCTTTCTGTAGTCCTCCTCTCCCCTTTTCATAAAAAACACAGCCTTCGGATTGGAGGCTGTGTTTTTTCATTATAAGGCCATTTCGATGGCTTCCCTCAGATTTTTCACCCGGTAGACAACCAGGCCGTCAGGAATCTCCAGCTTTTCTGAGCCGCTCCGGGGAATCAGACATCTGCGAAATCCCAGGCGAGCTGCCTCGGCAAGTCTCTGGTTCAGATGAGACACGGCACGAATTTCTCCTGTCAATCCCACTTCTCCGATGGCCAGCAGATCATCAGCAATGGGAACATCCCGGTAAGAAGACGCCACTGCCAGCACAACAGGCAGGTCCGCTCCTGGCTCGTCCAACTGAAGGCCGCCAATGACATTGATATAGACATCAAAAAGACTGAGCTTCATACCTGCCCGCTTTTCTGCCACCGCCATCAGCAAAACCGCCCGGTTAAAGTCAAATCCGTCAGCGGTACGCCTTGGCACATTGAAGGTGGTTTTGGCAACCAATGCTTGTACCTCCGCCAGCAGCGGACGGGTGCCTTCCATCACGCAAGCCACACAGGTCCCGCTTGCCCCCTCAGGACGCCCCTCCAATAGCATTTGTGAGGGATTGGGTACTTCTACCAGCCCAGACTCCATCATGTCAAAGACACCAATTTCATTGGTAGAGCCGAACCGATTCTTTGCCGACCGCAAAAGTCGGTAGGATGTATTGGGGTCTCCTTCAAAATACAGGACGCAGTCCACCATGTGCTCCAGAACTTTTGGCCCGGCAATATTCCCGTCCTTGTTGATATGCCCCACCACAAACACGGTAATTCCCTGGGATTTGGATATCTGCATCAACGCCATGGTGCAGTCTTTCACCTGCGAAACACTGCCGGGTGAAGAGTCGTTTTCCTCTTTATACAGTGTTTGGATGGAATCTACGATCAGAATATCCGGCTGTGTCTGTTCAACAGACTCCACAATACCCGACAGACTGGTTTCCGAAAAAATGTACAGCCGTTCGGAGGAAACACCCAGCCGCTTCGCACGGAGCTTCAGCTGCTGCTCACTTTCCTCTCCGGATACATAGAGAACGCTCCTGGTTTGGCACAGGCTGCTGCAAATTTGCAGCAGCAGGGTTGATTTGCCAATCCCCGGTGCGCCGCCTACAAGAACCAGGGAGCCGGCTACCGCTCCCCCACCCAGGACCCGGTCCAACTCCCCCATGCCGGTGGAAAACCGCAGTTCTCCCTGGCTGGATACCCGCGTAATGGGCTGGGGAGTACGGCTCTGGCCTACAGGAGCTGATTTTGCCCGCCCAACAGGTGCGGGTTTTTCAATATGCTCCTCCATAGTGTTAAATGCACCGCAGCTGGGACAGCGCCCCATCCACTTCAGCGTTTCATTGCCGCAGTTGTTGCAGAAAAATACGGTCTTTGTTTTCGCCATCTTCGGGTCCTCCTGCTGGATTCTGAGCACATTATACCAGCAATCCGCAAATCGGTCAAGTGTTCGACAAATATTGGCTGACGGATGCCCCGATAATACAGACCAGCTTTTTCTGATAAGTCGGACTCCGCAGCTGCGCCTCCTCGGCTGGATTTGAAAGGAAACCGCATTCGATCAAAACACCGGGACATAGAATATGCTCCATCAAATACACACCGTTTACCTTTTTGATTGCACGATGTCCTCCTGGATTCAGCTGCTCCCGAAGCTCGTCCTGAAGTATGCCCGCCAGCTCTTTGCTGAACGCATTGTCACAATAGAATACCTGCGCGCCGCTGGAGTGGCTGTCTGGGAAATTGTTTTGGTGAATACTTAACAGCAGGGTATTTTCCGTTTCATTGGCGATGCGCACCCGCTCTTTCAGATCGGACATCTTTTTCTGGGACAGCGTCTGCCCGGTTGTGTAAATGGAAGTATCGGTGGTTCTGGTCATTTTTGTTTCATAACCCAGCAGATGAAACAGGTCGTTCAGACGCAGGGAGATTTCCAGATTATAGGCGCTCTCTGCCAATCCCGTACAGGAAATGGCGCCGCCGTCCTCCCCTCCATGTCCCGGATCAATGAGAATGCAATATCTGCGGGAAAGCGGCTGACTCTCTGCAACCGCAGTGACAGCCCGGCTTCCCCAGTCTGCTGCCAAAAGCACCGCCGCAATGGTCAGGCCGTAAAACCACAGCCATCCCCTTCCCTTTTTCATACGCATCACCTCAGTTAAGGGTATGCGCCAGTTCCTCCAAACTGAACACAATCTCAAAAAGGCGCATAGAATGACACGGAACGACGGTTCTCATTTTTCGTCAAGGAGGAATGCACTTTGGACAATACAATCGCCGAGGGCTCCGAAGGCAGGCTGCCGGCAATGGCACCGCTGGCAAATCCCTATGTCCCCTTTCAGCTGGAAAATCCCCCCAAATATGAGGCAAGAAAGGGTCTGGTTCGGGGAACCCTGTTTCCGGGGCTGGATCTGCCCTTTATGGGAATGGTCAACAAAACAGAAAAGCCGGCAACGCCGCTGTCGGAATTGCAGGCGCTGTGCTTTGCGGTCCAGGAGCTGGCACTGTATCTGGACACCCATCGGGATGACCAGGAGGCGCTGGATATTTACCGAAGCTATCAGCAGATGCTCCAGCGCTGCCAGGAAGCATACTTGAAGACGCATGGGCCCCTAAACCATGGCCAGATCTCGGATTCCGGAAACTACAATTGGCTGGATGATCCCTGGCCCTGGGAATACAGCAAGAACAAGGAGGCGTAACCCATGTTTGTGTATGACAAAAAGCTGCAATACCCGGTAAAAATCGATAAGCCCAATCCCAAACTGGCTTCCATTATCATTTCCCAGTATGGCGGCCCTGACGGAGAGCTGGGCGCCTCCCTGCGGTACCTCTCTCAGCGGTACTCCATGCCCTTCGATGAGCTGAAGGGTCTTCTCACCGACATCGGTACAGAGGGGTCATCATGACACCTTCTAGCCTCCATCTGCATACGATTTTCGGCAGGTTTCTTTTTCAACGGTCACAAAATGAATCCTGGAATATAATGGAGGTAGGAGGTGCGACATGGAAAATTTTCTGATAATGGCACTTGTGGCAACACTGGGGACCTGGTTTGTAACAGCACTGGGTGCAGCCACGGTCATCTTCTTTACATCCCCCGATCCCAAAGGGCTGAACATCATGCTTGGATTTGCTTCCGGTGTCATGATCGCGGCCAGCTTCTGGTCATTGCTTCAGCCGGCAATCGAGCGCGCGGAGGCCGCATCAGGCCTGCCGGCCTATCTGGTGGCAACGCTGGGCTTTTTATTCGGTGCATTGTTTATGTGGGCGTCTGATAAAATTGTAACCTTTGCGAGGCGGAAAGCTGACAGCACACTGGGAAAACCAAATGAGCGCCTGCACCGGATTGTCATGCTGATTCTTTCCATTACCCTGCACAACATCCCGGAAGGTTTGGCGGTGGGCGTGGCCTTTGGCGCCCTGCAGGGCAGCGACTATACTGCGGAAACCCTGATGGGAGCTATTTCCGTAGCAGTGGGAATCGGTTTGCAGAATTTTCCGGAAGGCGCAGCTGTTTCTGTCCCCCTCCGCAGAGAAGGCTTTTCCAGAAAGAAAAGTTTTCTGATCGGTCAGGCTTCTGGGCTTGTGGAACCGATTGCCGGTGTGATTGGGGCATTGCTGGTGGTTTATGTGGAAACGATTCTTCCTTACGCATTGTCCTTTGCTGCCGGAGCCATGATCCTGGTTGCCGTGCATGAGCTGATTCCGGAATGCCAGAGAAATCAGCAAGCACAGCCTTATTTCGCCACAATGGGAATTGTGCTGGGGTTCGCAGTGATGATGCTGCTGGATGTCATGTTGGGGTGATTAGAAAGGCAGGCGTTGGTTTCCCAAATACACTGGTACAGAAAACATCCTGGAATCCTTGTTTGATTCCAGGATGTTCCTGCTGCCGTTTCCGATATTGTGGAAATCCAGGGGATGCGTTTACTCCGCAGGCGGAACGTCGATATCCATATCCCCCATGGGATAAGTGACACAGGGATGAATAAACCCGAACTTTCGGTCCGCTTCCCGGCGGCCATCCCGTTTCTCGGCAACCTTATAGTCTCCAGAAATCCACTTGCTGTGGCAGTAGCCGCAGCCGCCGGCCCGACATTTGTTGGGGGCGGGAATTCCGGCCCGCTCCATCGCGGTAAGCAAGGTTTCGTTCTCTTTGGCGTCAATGGTACGAACCTGATCCCGAATCCGAACCGTCAGCCGGAACGTCCTGGGATTCTCCATAGGCAAATCCAGACAGCAGGTGGCATCCTTACGGACAGCCTTTACCGGCAGGTTCAGAGGCTGCAATTCCTTCTCCAGGAAAGCGTACATTGCCGCAGGACCGCAGAGGAAGAAGGTCACCTGCTTCAAATCTACATACTTCGCCATCAGTTCGGCTGAAATAAAGCCATGGGCATAGCCGGATTTTTCTTCATCGCTGAGGACGTAGACAATCTTCAGCCCTTTCTGCGCAAGGGCATCCAGCTCTGTCTTATAGGCGATGTGCGCTTCGTCTCTGGCACCGTAGAAGAGCATCATGTCATAGGACTCATCCTGCTCTACCATGCTTTTTGCCATGGACAGGAACGGGGTGATGCCGGAGCCTCCGGCGATACAGACGATCTGCTTTGCGTCCCGGAGGGTTTCATAGTGGAATTCTCCGCTGGGCTCGATCATGGTAAACCGGTCCCCTACCCTTGCCTGGGTGTTCAGGTAGTGAGAAAAGAATCCCGCATCCTCTACGCCAATGGTCAGCTTGTTTTCCAGGGCTTCCCGGGGGCTGGAGGAAATGGAGTAGGGACGGCTGACCAGGCTATCGCCTACCTTTGCCCGGATGGAAACATACTGTCCCGCACGGAAGAACGGGAAAGCCGCACCATCCACCCGGCGGAAGGTCAGTTCCTTCATCCGATCTGTCAAATCCCGGATGGCGGTCAATTCCACTTCCATGGAGCCGGGATGGAGCTTTTTTGCCAGAATATTTGTCCGGTACTCCTGGGGAATGGGTGTATTGGCGCCGTTTGCCAGAGCTTCCCGCCGCTTGGGTACAATCTTCTTGAACCGGAGCATATCCATAAATCCAAAGATCTGTCTTTTGAATTTCATATTACTTCACCTCCGCTTTCAGGTCGCCAACCGTCTGCCGCCCGGAAATGTCACCGGAGACGTAGGCACTGGAATATCCGCTGGAACGCATGGCGTAGCCTCCCACAAACCGTAAGCCCGGGAAGAGTTTGGCATCCTCTTTCATCATCATCAGACGGGGCATCAGGCTGTCCCAATCCGCCGTGAGGTAACCGTAAATGCTGCCTTCCGGATGTCCACAGTAGCGGGCATAAGTTGTGGGACTGGCAACGCTGATTTCTTCAATGTGGTCGTGCAGATTGCAGCCGGTCTCCCGCTCGAAAACCCGGATCATATCCGCCGCAACCCGATCTTTCGCTCTGAAATAGTCTGTCTCGGTTACATTTCCCCAGTCATCGGACATGAACATGGTGGTAAAGTACATCATGCAGGTTCCTCGGGGAGAGCATTCCGGAAACGCATTGTTCAGGCACACAGTGGCCTGGACGTGGTTGGTGTCCACCTTCCGCATCATGTCAAACTGTTTGGCAGAGTCAGCGGTGTCATAGATGAAGTAGTTGTGGCTCTTGATGCCCAATTCTTCTGCGGACTTGTTCAGCCCCAGGAACATGGTAAAGCCCCGTCCGGAGAACTCCCGGGCGTTGGTCGCCCGGACAGCCCGCTCACTGACAGCAGAAGCAGGCAGCATTTTCCCGAAAACCAAATGCGGTGAGCAGTTGGCAATCACATGATGGGTTGCCACAACGGTGCCGTCCTTCAGTTCCACGCCGGTGATCTTCCCTGCTGCGTCGGTGTGAATCTTGCTTGCCTCAGAATGGTACCACACATCGCCCCCCAGTTCCCGAATTCGGCTTTCCAGTGCCAGGCTGATTTCGTGGGAGCGCATTCTGGGCATCCAGGCATCCCGGGTAATGTAGCGGATGACCATGGAGCCATAGTGCAGGAAACTGAGCCGGTCACAATCTACACCCAGGTAGCACCAGTAGGCATTCAGAATATCGCGGGCAGCCTGGGGCATCTTCAGCGAATCCAGGACTTCATTTACGCTGTAGCTGCCGGCCTTTACGAAGTTGGGAAAATGGGACTTCATATAGGAAGAATCCGTATTTCCGTTGACCGAGGTCGAGTATGCCTGTGCATCCCGCACTTCCTCACACAGTTCAAAGAACGCCGTCATGGACTTCCGGGAGCCGGGAACATACTGCTCCATTTTGCTGATGAATGCCTCTACCCCAAAGGGCATTTCGCAGTCATACTTCTTGTCCGTGGTGATCAGATGGTAAGCTTCCGGAATGCGAATCCAATCCACCTTATCCTCCACGCCCAGTTCCCGGAACAGTGTGCGGATATCCCCCGGTGCTTCCGGGGAGCCGAAATCGTTCAGCTCGTGCAGGCTGGCTTCAAACTCAAACCGTCCCCGTTTGAAGCTGGTGGCAAATCCACCGGGCAGATTGTGCTTTTCCAGGAGCAAGCAGGAGTAACCTCCCTGAAGCACACGGATTGCGGCTGTCAATCCGCCGTTTCCGGCACCAATGACAACCACGTCGTATTGTCTTGTACCTTTGTTTTCCATGGTAACCTCCTGAGTGGATTAATAGATGAGATTTCGTGAGCGCTGCAGCCAGTATTCCAGTTCTTCTTCACCGGTAATTCCCTTATAATGGCGAAGAATGATGCGAAAAAAATCCGTCAGTTCCTGGTCAATCTGTTCCTGTGTCATGCTCTGGTAGCCGATTGCCAGCATAACGCCCAGTCCATAGCAGCGGAACTGCATTTGCCGGTGCATTTCCCTGGCCGTTTCCATGGGCATTTCCAGATTTTTTGCCAGCAGGGAGATCAGCATTTCCCAATTCAGATCATCCAGCAAATCCTGGCTGGGCTGCCGCCGCTGCAGATACAGGAACCGGAATAGTTCTTTTTCCCGCATGGC
>CALXFW010000179.1 GCA_944387685.1 uncultured Oscillospiraceae bacterium | reverse complement strand
ACAGCTCCCGGGCGTCCTTGGGGATCACAATCTGTCCCCGGTCACCCACCTTTGCGGTGCCGAACACCCGCTTTGCCTGGCTTTTTCCAAGAATATGCTTTCCTCCGGGCATAGTGACCTCTCTTTCCGCATGTGCCCCGCAATCCTGTTTCAAACCCCCAAATTATACAAAATTCCGCTCTGGCTGTCAATACCAGGGCGGAATTTCAGATTATTGCCGGAGTTACCGGATAAGAATCTCCCGGGCTTTGCGGTATTTTTCCTGCCAGTAGCGCAGATCGTCCTCGGCCAGACCGGAGCCCACACACCGGGTCTGGTCGGCGTTGTGGGCGATGTCTGCCAGCTTGACCGTAGCTGCTACGGGATTGGCCCGGATGGCACGGACATAATCGAAATAGTCCCGGCCATCCCGGCGGGTGAGCAGGTCCACCGCATCCACCACTTCCGCCGGAAATTCTTGGCGCAGGTCCTCCAGAGTGACCTCCGTATCTTCCACCACGTCGTGAAGCAGGGCGACGCAGCAGGATATTTCATCGTTCATCTGCTCTGCCAGGTGAATGGGATGGAAGATATAGGGGATGCCGTTGTAATCCAGCTGCCCATGGTGGGCGTGGTAGGCAATGTCCATGGCCTTATTGGTCAGAGGGGTGTACACCATCAGTCATTCCGCCTCCTTCCGCCGAACAGGGCGATCAGCCGCACCAGCTGAGCAAAGGACACAGCGGTGGCAGCCACATAGGTCAGGGCGGCGGCGGTGAGGGTTTTCCGGGCGCCCTTCTGCTCCTCCTCCGTGAGCAGATTGCCGGACGCAATTGCCTGAAGGGCACGGCGGCTGGCATTGAATTCCACCGGCAGCGTCACCAGCTGGAACACCAGGGACAGGGCAAAGCAGCCGATGCCCACATAGATCAAGGTGCTGCCAAAGGAGGAGAACAGCAGCCCCAGCAGAATCAGGGGCATGGCCATCCGGGAGCCGATGTTGGTCACCGGGATGATGGCGGCCCGGAGCTTGATGGGGGCATATCCTTCTGCGTACTGTACCGCGTGCCCGGCTTCGTGGCAGGCCACGCCAATGGCGGCGGTGGAGGTGTCGTTGTACACCTGATCGGAAAGACGGATCACGTTGGTCTTCGGATCATAGTGGTCAGTCAGATTGCCCCGGATGTGCTCAATCCGCACCCCCCGGACACCGTTGGCCTGAAGCACCCGCTGGGCGGCCTCCGCACCGGTGAGCCGCCGCAGGGAATGCTGCTTGGAATACTTGCGGAAGGTGGAATTGACGTTGCTGCTGGCCCACAGAGACAGAATCAGGCAGGGAATCAGCAGAATCAGATACGACCAGTCGACCCCATATCCAAAACCGTAGTAATAATAAGGCATATATGTGTTACCTCCTGTTTGCATACCGGAGAATCCATTCTCCCGACTTTTCATCATTTAGTATACCCCACGCCGGCCCAAATGGCAAGAATGGAAGAAATGGAGAAGTGTTAGCATTCTGTAAACTTTTTCCCGGGGACCAAAGGGAAATATTCACAATTTGTTCATACTGCAAAATTCCAAACCTGATATACTGAACCCGAAGGTTCGGGAAGAGGAGGGATAGGATGAAGGACCCCTATAAGAGACGGTATCTGTACCTGATGCTGGCGATTTTCGGCGCCATCAGTCTGAGCATTGTGGTGTTTTTTGTGCTGTATCGGTTCCGGGGAATCGGGGATACCCTGCGGACCCTGACGGATATTCTGGCGCCCTTTATCTACGGCGGTGTTGTGGCCTACTTACTGCGTCCCATGTGCAACCACTATGAGCGCTGGCTGCGCCGCTTCCTGCCCAAGAAGGTCAGGCGGTTTGCCGACTCCCTGGCGGTGGGGCTGAGCCTGATTACCGGACTGCTGATTGTGTATGCCCTGATTATCATGATGGCGCCCCAGCTCTACCAGAGCGTCATGTCTCTGTGGAACAGCCTTCCCGGAAAGGTAAACGCTTTCCTTACCTGGGCCAGGCTCACCTTCGCGGAAAACGAGGTGCTGATTGCCCTGTTCAACCGGCTGAATCTGCTCTACACAGATTTGGAGAGCTGGAGCCAGAATACCCTGATTCCCTATCTGAGCAACATCATGGGCCTGGTCAGCGGACTGAGCTCCAGCCTGTACCGGGTGCTGATGTTTGTATACAATCTGCTCATCGGCCTGATTGTGGCCTGCTATCTGCTGGCCAGCCGGAAGAAGTTTGCCCGGCAGAGTGTGCTGATTATCCGCAGCGTTCTGCAGCCCCGGTGGGCGGACCTGCTGCTGAACGAAATCGCCTTCGTGGACCGGATGTTCGGTGGGTTCATCGACGGGAAGCTGGTGGATTCCGCCATCATCGGGGTGCTGTGCTACATAGGATGCGTGATTTTCCGGTTCCCCAACGCCCTGCTGGTGTCTGCCATTGTGGGCATCACCAATATCATTCCCTTTTTCGGCCCCTTCATCGGCGCGGTGCCCTCCACGCTGCTGATTATGATTGAGGACCCGGTGAAGGGACTGTGGTTCATTCTGTTTGTCCTTGCCCTGCAGCAGCTGGACGGAAATGTGATCGGTCCCAAGATTCTGGGCAACCGGACGGGCCTGTCCAGCTTCTGGGTGCTGTTTGCCATTGTGCTGTGCGGGGGGCTGTGGGGCCTGCCGGGAATGCTGATCTGTGTGCCGGCCTTCGCGGTATTCTACGACACGGTGAAAAAGCTGGTGCGCCGGGGACTGATACGCAAGGGGCAGATTCACATCTGGGAGCAATACAAGGCGGATTACCCGGATGAAACCATATCCAAATAACAGCCACAACCCCCGCCGCGTTTCGCGCCGGGGGTTATCCATGAACCCAGGAAAGAGGTAACAACCATGCATTACGCAACCATCAAGCCCCGGGACATTGCCAACGGACCCGGCGTCCGGGTGAGCCTGTTTGTGTCCGGCTGCACCCACCACTGCCCCGGCTGCTTTAACCAAGAGGCGTGGGACTTCGGCTATGGGGAGCCCTTCACCCAGGAGGTGATGGATCACATTCTGGACCTGCTCCGTCCGGACTATGTCCGGGGCCTGACCCTGCTGGGCGGGGAGCCCTTTGAACCGGCAAACCAGGGGCCCATTGTGGAGCTGCTGCGTCAGGTCAAGGCCCGGATGCCGGAAAAGAGTATCTGGGCCTTCTCCGGCTATCTGTTCGACCGGGATATTCTGTCCGGGCGTCTGGGGGACACCCGGGAGTACCTGCGCTATCTGGATGTGCTGGTGGACGGACCGTTTGTGGAGGCGAAGAAAAATTTGTCCCTCCGGTTCCGGGGTTCGGAGAATCAGCGTCTGATCGATGTGCCCAAGTCCCTGGCCTCCGGCCAGGTGGTGCTGTGGGAGGACTGGCAGACACAGAAGAAAGGAATGGAAGACCATGGGGAACATAACCGTTAAGCGGCTCCGTCCGGATGCGAAGCTGCCCACCTACGGCTCTGCCGGTGCGGCGGGGGCGGACCTGTACGCCTGCCTGGAGGAAGCGGTGACCATCGCCCCGGGAGAAACGGCGTTTATTCCCACGGGGATTGCGGTGGAAATCCCCCAGGGGTATGCCGGGCTGGTGTATGCCCGCAGCGGCCTGGCCTGCAAACGGGGCCTGGCTCCCGCCAATAAAGTGGGCGTGGTGGACAGCGATTACCGGGGGGAGATTCTGGTGGTGCTGCATAACCACGGCAGTGCTGCCCAGACCATTTGCTCTGGGGAGCGGGTGGCCCAGCTGCTCGTCACCCCGGTGCTGACGCCGGAATACAGTTGGGCGGATTGCCTGACCGAGACGGAACGAAGTACCAGCGGATTCGGCTCCACTGGGAAATAATTGTGGTAAATGATAAATTTTTGGTAAAGTTTTCGTAAAATTTACTTTTATTTTGTCACTGTACTTTTGCTCCTAAAGTCCGTATAATGATATTATGCCTGTTTGCGGCAATCACGAGAGAGATGTTTAGGAGTTTAGTATGGAAATTTTCAGAGCCATCATTCAACTTCTGGGTGGCCTGGCCATGTTCCTCTACGGCATTGAGGTCATGGGCGATGGCTTGAAAAACAGCTCCGGTGCGGCGCTGAAGCGTGTGCTGGAGAAGGTTACAGGCAATGTGCTGGTGGGTGTGCTCACCGGTACCCTGGTGACCGCTGTAATCCAGAGTTCCACTGCCACAATTGTTCTGACGGTTGCCCTGATCGGAGCAGGTGTACTGAATCTGAAGCAGGCGGTGTCCATCGTTATGGGCGCCAACATCGGTACCACCGTTACCGCCCAGATCATCCGCTTGTCCTCCATCGAAGCGGGGGACAGCCTGATTCTCATGCTGTTCGATACGGACACCCTGGCCCCCATTGCCCTGATTGTGGGCATCATTCTGCTGATGTTCATCAAGACCAAGGCATCCAAGACCATCGGCGATATTTTTGTGGGCTTCGGTGTGCTGTTTGTTGGCCTGAGCCTGATGACCGACGGCGTCAAGCCCCTGATCGGTACAGCCGCCTTTGTCTCCTTTGTCAAGTTCCTGCAGAATCCTTTGATGGGCATTCTCTTCGGCCTGGTTCTGACGGTGATTGTCCAGAGCTCCTCCGCAACGGTGGGTATGCTCCAGACCGTCGCCTCCGTACCCGGGGCAGGCATCACCTTTGCCATGGCCTATCCCGTAATCATGGGCATCAACCTGGGCACCTGCGTCACCACCGCCATGGTCTGCTCCATCGGCGCCTCCAAGGATGCCAAGCG
>CALXFW010000178.1 GCA_944387685.1 uncultured Oscillospiraceae bacterium | reverse complement strand
CCGCAATCCTCCAGCACATCATGGAGAATGGCAGCTGCAAGAGTAACATCGTCATCGATACCGTAGCTGATCAGGGTGGAGCAGACCTTCAGCGGGTGGGTAAAATAGGGTTCTCCGCTTTTGCGATACTGTCCATCGTGGAACTTCCGGGCCACTGGAAGGGCCAGCATGGTCTGAGAAAGTTCTTTACCCAATGCATAGCCTTTGATAAACATATAGGGCTTGATATAGTGAATCGTATCCTGCTCACAATAATCGTCATTCATCTGAAACATTACATTCTCTGCCATTTGCAATCCCCTCCTTGATTTAGATAACAATAGAATAACACAGGAGTTTTGCCGTGTTGCTTTTCTTGTCCAGGGCTAAAAATACATTTCCCGCTGCATTCCATATGGGGGATGCGGCGGGAAATGGGTAAACTCCGGGCAAAAGGATATTCTAACTTAAGATTTTGCCGTCATGGCAATCAGGTACAGCTCTGGAATCAGGCAAGCAATGGGGTCGCTCATATACAGGACCGTCTCGTCCTCCGTCCATTCCACAATCAGGGATACATTTTCATCCAGGAGGACAACTTGGTAGGTCCCGTCCTCTTCCTTCCAGCCTGCCAAAGGGGAAAATCCGTAAGAGGCCAGGGTCTGGGCGTACTGCGCCACCTCTTCCTGAGTTGCAGAGGCAGATACATAATAGCCGGAGGGTGCGGACGAAAGCTCCTGGCCGGGTACAATCGCCTCCTGTTCATCAGCATCCGGGTCGGCGACCCGGTAGGTGCAGACATAATTGTCCAGCATCCAGTTGGGCATGGGGACGTAGCAAGTGACATTCTCAATGGTGTGCAGAGCCTGAATCAGATAGGTTAGGTCCTGCGTGTCCAAGGCTTCCTGTACCAGCTGCAAGGTATATTCCGATGTGCCGACACATGCACTCATTTGAGTCAGGCGTTCCTCATATTGGTTCAGAATGGCATTCCCCTGCTCCAGCAGCGCATCTGGGCTCTCCTCCCACTCGCCAGTCATCAGCGAAAGCGTGGGATATTGTTCCAGAAAATTGTTCCACAGTTCGGCTTTTTCCAGCTGCAGCAGCAGATAGTTGGTAGACAGACTGTAATACTGAGCTAGGTCCTCCAGGCCGCTGCGGCATGCCTCGCTCCAAGTGGACAAGCTCTCCCAGGATGCCTGAAGGAATACATCATGGTTCAGTAGAGCATCCAAAGATGCCAGCGAGTTCAGCTCTTGTCTCAGTGCGGTGGGGAGATTCAGATACTCTGCCTGGACAAAATCTACTTCAATCCCGGAGGCAATCAGGCTATTGCACTGCTCCTGGGTCAAGGTGAACGCTGGCAGGTCATAATCCTGCAAGTATGCCGCGGCAGCGTTGCAGGCTGCCCGAGCCTTCAGCAGGCTATTCCATTGGTTGTCTGCCAGACAGGCGTCTACATAGTCCAGCACCCAGTGCATCCGGGAATGAATATCCTCCTTGACCGTTAAGTATCGGGTCCAATGATCCAGCAGAAGCTGCTTCTCATTCTCTAATGCGTTTGCACTGGTGGTGGAGGTGGCGTTTACATCTTTGGACGCACAGCCAGTGCACAGGCTTAAGGCCAGCACCAAAACCATTGCCAAGCATAATCTTCGTTTCATTCTCTTTCCTCCGTACGATTTTCTCCTTCTTGTATCTGTTCCACCATGGCACAGCAGCGGGCTAGAGCCGCCTCTGCCTCCTGTTGGTCATTGCGCAACTTCTCCGGAGACTGCTCCGGTTCCGCGCCTGCTCCCGGAAGCGGTGCAACCAAGTATTTTACACCATTCTGCCATGCCGGTTCCCCCGTTTGCAGATGGGGATAACAGGATAGATGGTAGAGCTTACTCATAGCCAGCTCATCCGTTTCCAGAAGTTGCTGCAGGACATCCGGAAATTCTGGACAGAAAGACCGAGCCCGCTCCGAAGTGCACCAGATTTCCATATAGGGTAAATATTCCAGATATTTTTCTACCTGCTCCTGGGCTGATTGGACGAAATCTGTGGCGCTGGCTGCGTCAAATGGCATTTCTGACCAGGCGACAATGTCCCCGGATACTTCCAGTTCGGCAATTTCTTCCAGGTATCGTTCCCCGTTTTCTCCCATCATAGTGGGGGACTGAGCCCGTTCCAGGTAGCGGGGGTACCAGCGCTGGAACTCAGTCCACTCCCCGTCGGCAAGGTAGCCCGTCAGTTCCTCCATTTCCATTAATCGACTTCCGAATATGGAGTAACAAAGGGAGATATGGTCGATGACTGTCTGGGTCTGATTTTCATCATAGGGAATCGGCTGATTCCAAACCCGAGGCAGGATCAGAATTCCTGCGCTTACCAGCACGGCAAGCACAAGTGTGGCAATCATGGACACCCGCAGCGTTCGCTGCCGCACTGCCAGACGGTGAATGGGTTGGTACTGTGCTGCCAGATATTCTCCCACATCCTGATGGAATACCCGGTATTTTCCTTCTGCATCCTTCATCAGCATACCCAGCCGCTGCCACAGCAGGCTGTGAATCACAATGCCATACCACTGCTCCGGGGTCTGGGCATCTGCAAAGATATCCCGGCTGTGGCCAATCCACTGGGGAAAGATTTTTTTGGATGCCCCACTGTGGAGTACCTTCCAGCAGTTTGCCACCACATCCAGCATCTGAGGCTCAGATATGGGGACAGATGAAGCCCGGGCAGCAAAAGCGGGCAGAACAAAGCCCAGTGCCACCTGGATTTGCCAACGCTGGGGAGAATCCTCTGGCAGCTGGCGGAGTTCTTTTTCCAAAAGAGCATCCAGGTAGGCCTGCATCAATTCCTCTTTGTTATGTATGTCCAGCTGGGGCCCTTCCTTGTTTGCCTCAATGTAAATGGAAAGGATCAAAGGTGTGCGCAGCAGCTGCAACATTTCCGATGATTTGGGAATTAGAAGCCCATGTTGTCCCAAAGTTGGCCCAATATCCTCAACATCCAATGGCTTCAGTTCTACCGACTCCAGATTCAGCGCTGGGATGTGGCTGCGGGAGGCAGCCAGAATCCGAACGCCTGCCATGGCACTCAATTCCTGGATTTCCTGAATCAGCGGCCCCATATCCTCACGGATTTCGTTGAGTCCGTCCAGAAGAAGCAAAACCGAGGGGATATCCCCAGATTTTGTATGTAGCGGCTGACTCAGCAGCTGATTCAGGGCGTGCATAGCAGAGTCAAAGGTATTTTCTTCCGTCTTAAACCGCAGCCGAAGCAAAATCTGTGTGCGGATGTAGTTGGGATTACCGCCGGTCCAGCCGTCCAAGGACAGGTATACAACAGCGCTGGTGCTTGAAGAATACCGTTTTCCCGAAAGAGAAGCGGTGTGTAGCAGCAGTGTGGTCTTTCCCATGCCTCCTTGAGCCAGAATTATTGCGGATCGTCCTCTGGAAGACAGAAGGGAAGCCAAATACTGTTCCAGCGAAATACTGCTGTTCCATCCCAACCGGATAGGGTACAGGCCGTTTTCTTCTTTCAGATAGCGCAGGGAAGGATTGATCCGAATCAATTCCTCTACGCTGCGTTTTCCAGTTTCCCACAACGCCCAGTGGGTGACGCCTATGCAGTCAATTCGATCCAGTAGTTCCTCGAATGCCTGACGCATTTGTCCGATGCGCTGATACCGGCGCCGGGGAAGGGTATGCAGCCCTTTCCTCAGGATGGTGCCAACCATGCTGACCACGCTCTGGGGTGCATCTGCAAGCAAGGGGCTGGTCAGAGCCTCCGGGGCGCGGGAGCGAAGCGTGTCAGAAATGGTCAGACTTCGGCCCATCAGGCTTCGATAGAATACGGCGGCAACGCCATACAAATCCGAAGCAAATCCCACATCTGCCCCATTGCCATTGCAAACCTCCGGCGCAGAGTAGCCAGCCTTGAAACTGAAATAGGGGCAGCCAAGAGCACCTACTTGTCTGGCGCTGTTATAGTCAATAAGAAAAATCCGCTCCTGCGTTCCCTGGCCCACCAGCATGATATTGTCAGGGCTAATGTCCAGATGAAGGTAGCCGCTTTTGTGAAAGGCTTCCAATGCGTTCAACAGAAGGAGCATACGACGGGCTGTGGAGCGAAGGTCAGAAGCGTTCCTGTTCAGTTCTGACTGGAGACTCCGGCCACCGGAATACCCCAGCACAGAGTAGAGTGTTCCATTTAGATGAAAGCTATTCAGGTTAGCCCCCATCACCATCAGTTCCGGATGATCTGCCAACAGCCGCAGATGAATGGCATTTCCGGCCTCAAAGCTCTCCCGGTGGGTCTGCCACAGTTCTGCGGCATCTGGGGCCACATGAATTGTGCCGTCTTCTCTCCGCTGAATCTTCTGCTGGGGGTGAAAGGGAAACAGCTCCTTGACCAAAACATGATGGCGCAGCTCCGGATTCAAGTTATCCGAATACCACCCCTTGTAAACAATGGCATTGGAGCCTTGCCCCACAACAGTTTCAATATGGCAGTCCATAGCTCCGAAAGCGAGGACGGTATGAAGTTTCAGTGGAATGCGATGATCCACGAAAATCCCTCCTTGTCATGAATCCTCGCTTCTAGAATAGGGGAACCCCGCTTCGGGAATTGTTTTTGTTTTCCTCCTGTATGTATCTGGCTTTATTCCTCCGGAAACGTTGCACGAAGCAT
>CALXFW010000177.1 GCA_944387685.1 uncultured Oscillospiraceae bacterium | reverse complement strand
CTGATCGCAAAGCTGGCGAATCTGGGCCAAAGCGTAATCTTCGATTGTATCTGTGAATATTTTTGCGGAAGCATAGATTCCGTCTACTGTTTTCATCTTTCTGATCCTTTCTCCGAAGACACAGGATCACCCAGCAGACAGCTTTAAGATATTCTGACTTTAAAAGGAATACCCCCATAACCGCTGCCTTCCCGGACAACCTGATCTCCTTATGCTGTTATTAAAATACTGGTTTCTTAACTGGTACTGTTTCATTCGTTGTCCTCCTTTCCTGGCTTTGGTTAATGAGTTCCCGCAGGCAGGTGGCTGCCTACGGGCTTAGTATAATGGCTGGGGCGGAAGCTGTCAAGACGTGTTCCGATTTCCGCACCCGTTAAGCAGCAACCAGCTGATCTGTTTCCCTCAGATAGCGGTATGGATGATCCGACAGCCATTCTTCCTCTTCCACCTGCGTTTGATTGATATCCTGGATCAGCTCTGCAAAACCATCCGCATCCGGCCAGAGCCGACTCGGTATAAGCAAAACCTCATGAGTGGAAGAAGGAAGTACAATCAAATCACTGTCGATTTGGTCCGCTATTTTTTTCAGTACTCCTTCATACAGGACTGCAGCTGCGCCATGGAAATACGCCTGATTGCTCAGAAAATACATCCAGAGGTTTTCCCACCTTTTATGCTCCCACCAATTCGCTATCTCAACAGGATTTGCTACTGAACAGAACAGACGGTCAACCGCATCGAACTTCGCCGGAAGCAACCTCGGCGTATTCTCCTTTGCACGGGCCAGCAGTTCCTCCGGCTCTACGCCCCAATACTTCAAATGGTTGTTATGAATCAATACCGTACAATTTTTCCCATCCATTTTCCAATACAGTTCAAAAATAATAGACAAATCTAAATAAGGGATATGAGGAACATCCATCAAAAGCTTCTGATTGCGTTTCGTCTGTACCAACCGGTAAACCAGATATTTGCTGGCTTCCTCATAATTCAAAAAGCAGTCCTCCATCTTGCCGGTTATTTTCTCGGAGCCAATCTGTTTCAGGCTTTTCTCCATCGCGTGCAGAAGCTGATCGAAAACCTCTTGAAAGCCGCTTCCCTTCTGGATGCTATTATAAATATCCATCGGATAAACCACTATTCCGGCATTAGCTCCTTTTTTCCGAATCTGAAGCCCCGTCTTTTCGACACCATTCACTTTCTGTATCACATCTGTCTGAATATCATAATCTTCACAAAATCTCTCTGTCAGCCGTTCCTTTAACTGCCCTAAAAATTCTTCAAAACATATCATTTGCTGATCCTCCATTTCATTCTAAATACTTATTCCTCTTCCTGGTCATTGTCGCGCTCCGTAAACGCCATAGCTCCCAAGCGCAGCCCATCCTTTAGCCCACCCAGATAAATTAATCTGTTTTCCTTCCCTGAAAACAACTGATACTCCGATAGGAAGTCTTCAAATTTTCTTGCGGTTCCTGAATCCAGTCCCTTCATAATCCGGTCGCCTTCCCGGTAAAACTCTCTGGAAACCTCTCGATTTTCTCCCAGGATCACCTCAATTCGCTCCTGGATCGCCCTCTCTATAAATTCCTTACGATTCTCATGCTGCCTGTAACTTTTATTTTCCACAGTATGGACACACCTTCTTTCTCTTTTTATAGTACAATGTTCCGCATCTCCCACAGCGAATCACTCTTCCGCTCTCAATCTGGCAGGCCAGCCAATCTTCCGGCGTCTCTCCGCTGCACTCGTAAAACATATCCCTTGCGATCTCCTCCTGCCCTCTCGCAAGTCTCAAAAAATCTTCTCCCGTATACTTCGCATCAATAAACTCCGGAATATAGCACACATGATCCGGCCAGTTTTCAAAGGCATCAAAATCCTGGAAAATCCACCCTTTTCCACTCCAGGCACGTTCAATGTAATCAGGGAGCCCCTTTTCAGGCTCCCCTTCCACATATCCCCCAATCGGTTCATACATCACATCTCACATTCCTCCCCACTTTCATTTTCCGCCTCTGTGCCTTCCAATCCTGGCAGACACTCGTTACGGATCTCGCTCATATCCACGGAAAGCTCCGTCTTAATGGTTTCATCCATCGAAAGCGCCTTTTGGAAATCCGCTGACACCGGCGCATATTTCAACGCGCGCTTAATAACCGTTTTCTTTGCCATATCCTCATAGTTCTCCGTCCACGGGCTGTAACGGCCTCCAAAAGATTTGGAATATTTGGCCGCAAATGCGTCCATATCCGCTTTATTGCTGACTTCAAAACCATATCCGCCGTTATCCAGCTTAAAAAGCCCATAAATAAAGGTAATATCCCCTCGGTCGCCCTCGCCTGGACGGTGGATCAGCTTTGAGTCAAGCCCGTACTGGTATTCAAAATAATCGTATTCCCGCACAGTATGGGCCTGGATCATCTGAATTTTTCCTGTCCGGTAAGCCAGGTCGATCAGCCCCTTATAACCCAGCTGAAATTGACACTCCAGCACCCCTTTATTCTTATAAGGAATCAAATATGCCTGTCCCAGCGGGGTATTGGGCTCTAGCCCCAGCTGGGCGGCATTCATCAGGGCTGCAATAAAGCTCATGGGGGTACAGTCCGCCAGGGTGGGTGTATTATTGATCGCGGATAGTGCCATGCGGGTGAACCGCTCCGGGGTCAGCACGGTTGGAAGCGCCCTGCGGATTTCCGGCTCCAATGCCCTCACCATATCTACAATGGTCATGTTTTTACGCAGCTTCACCGGCTGGTTTTTCCCTGCGGCTGCCTTTTGCTCCAACGCCTGTTTTACATCTGTCATTTGAACCTTCCTTTCCATCCCATCTCCATGGGATTCCCATATACTCCAATACCTCCGCCATTCCTAAACCGCCTTCCAGAACCGGCTTCATGCAAAAGCTGTACTGCTCCGGATATTGCTGCGCCATCCTCTGGAAACGGTTTGGCCCATCTTCCAAATGTACCCCAAAAGCGCAGAACATGCAGCCGGTTCTCTGTTCACCCGTCAAATAGTAGGTTCCATCCTCATTTCTGCGGATATCGCCATAAACCGGACAGATTTCCAGGTCATGCTCCACCACATAGCGCAGTACATCCTGTTTTGTCCAGAACCCCAAAGGCTGGCTTTTCACGGATGAACCTTCGTATACATTACAGCCGGTTTTAGAATAAAGGCGTTCCCTCCGGAATCCCTCATCCTGGGTCGTCCCAATATAGGGAACCCGCCCGGTTCTTTTGGCATATTGCTGGAATGGCTTCTTTTTCATGACCTCACAGCACTTCTCCGAAATTT
>CALXFW010000176.1 GCA_944387685.1 uncultured Oscillospiraceae bacterium | reverse complement strand
GCGTGGATTTGATGTTGATTACGCTGTTCTGTCTGGCAGCGTCGGCTGGAGATGCCCTGGCGATCTGGGACCTGATGGTGCAGTTTATCATGCCGGTCAATGTGACGGCGTGTATCTGCCTGACCTGCTTGTACTTTCCGAAGGTAAAGAGTCAGGCGTTTCCGCTGGCGCTCTGTCTGTGCTTTGCCGTCCTCTGGCAAAGAATGGTCACGGATGAAACCGTGTTTCAGAGCATTTCCGCCGACACCTGGATTCTGGGATTGACGGTCTCGGTGATCTACCTTTGTGCCTGCGTGAAGCTTGGACAGCGGCGGCTGGGCAAAGGCTTGGACAGCGCATATAAAGATCTGCTCTGAATCTGCGGCTGGCGTGCTATGGAGAGCGGATAGGGGATAAGTCGGCGGGAACGGGAATTTCAGCGACTTTACTGGGGCTGACGGGCAGTTGAGTGTTCCACGCGGTGGAGGCTTCTCCATTGCAGACTTGGATGGATTCAAGCAATGGCTGCTCAACGATATTTTCCAGGGAGGCAGCCTCAAAGCTGATGCCAGTATTGGCTGGATGCTATTCCCTTTACGATAAATGGGGAACATATTTCAGAATGCTTTTCCAGTATGACAAAGCTTCTTGGAGGCATTAACCCACAATAGAAGAATATCACGATTTTCATAAAGCGAAAGCGGGCCTGTTTCATCTGAAACAGGCCCGTTTAGAACGCTTTGGCGTTTTTTTACAGGCGCATGAACAGAATGCGCAGAACGTGCGCTTAGCTGCTGATGGGCAGCCAAAGCTCGCACCGGAACGGCACTTTGCTTCGGAACACGGCTTTCCCTTTGTGTGCAGCTGCAATTTGGGTTACCAGCCGCAGTCCAGTACCATGGGATGCACCGCCGTCCTCCTCCAACGTTCGGGCAGGACTTGCTGATTTCTGCATCGTTCCGCCCTCCACCCAAATTACCAACTGGCGGCCGCCTTCCGCGCTGGCACCCAGATGGATGGAACAGCCGGGCGTGTTGTGCTGCACACAGTTGGACAGCAGGTTGTTCACGGCCCGCCGCAGGAGAAACGGGTCCGCAATAATCTCCGGCAATGGCGTTTCCGGCAGGTCGATTTCAAAATCAAACCCTGCGCCCATGCCGCCGTTTAAGAAACTTGCCCCAATTTCCCGCAGAAATGCTTCCGGGCGGATGGGTTCTTTGCGCAGGGCTTGCATTTCATAGTCCAGACGCATGGTCAAGTTCAGGTCGTTGACCAAGTCCCGGATGACCTGACTCTGAACCCGGATGGCAGACGCCTGCTTCCGGTAATCCGGCGGCAGACCAGGCGCATCTTCCAGTTGGGCGGCATAGCCCATGACCACGGACAAAGGGGTACGGATGTCGTGGGAGACGCCATTGATCCAGTTGGAACGGGCAGTGTCCCGGATCAGCTGGCTTTTCCGGAACCAATGCCCCAAAACCATCCGGGAGAGAGCCAGCACACTTCCAAGCGCCAACAGGAAAAAAACGAGAAACCAGAGTGGCGTTTGCAGCAGGACCTGGGTATCAACGACAATATCGTGCTTCCAGATGCTTCCTTTTGGGGAGCCTGCCACCAGCAGCCCGTCGGAACGTACCCGGCACTGAACCGGATAGTCGTTCAAATACCAGCGGGTGAATGCGGCAACATCCGAGACGGTATGGTTTCCTGATTCTTCCCATCCTGTCTGATGAGATGACGGCCAGAATCACCTACTTCCTGGCAAAAAACCGACTGGGAATCCTTCGGCTGGAGGAGCGGCAGAAGAGCCTGGAAGACATCTTCCTAGAACTGACGGGAAGGGCGGTGAGCCTGTGAAACTGCTGAAACTGGAATTTTACAAATGCCGCCGCCGGAAAATCCTCCTGGTGTGCGCCGCCGTACTGGCGGTGGAGCTGATCTGGATCGGCGCTTTCTTCACACGTCAGGACGAGGAAGACTTTCAGCAGAGTTGGCTGATTCTGCTTTACAATCTGGCCATGGTGGATGCCATTGTTCTCCCTCTGAGTGTGGCTACCATGGCCAGCCGGAACTGCGAACTGGAGCATAAAGGATGCACCTGGAAGGTTCTGGAAACCATGGTTTCGGCGGGAAGCATTTATACGGCCAAGCTTTGCTGGGGTGCTCTGGTGCTGGCCATGCTTTTCATGGTGCGCTCAGGGCTGTTTCTGGCGGTGGGGGCGTACTGTCAGTTCCCCGGACCAATTCCCTGGGTGAGAATGGGATTGTTTACCTTCGTTTCCTGGGCGGTTTCCATGATGGTCTATGCCCTCCAGCAGGGCCTTTCCCTGCGGTTTGCAAACCAGGCGGCGGCATTGGTGAGTGGCATTGGGGGAAGCTTTCTGGGTATTCTGTCCATGTTGTTTCCTGCCTGGCTGACACGGTGCGTGCCTTGGGGCTATTATGGTCTCATGGCCTTGGTGGGCATGGACTGGGATCCCGCAACCCGGGTGACGCAGTTCTTCTGGCGATGGCCCCAGGCAACGGATGCGGCGCTGCTGGCAGCATGGGCGGTTGTGTTCCTGGCGGCAGGCCGGACAATGTTCGTAAAAAAGGAGGTATGAAGGATGCTTCTGCGCTGCTTGAAAGCGGAAATTCAAAAGTGCCGCCACTGCCCGGTATGGCTGGCCTTTCTGATGCTGCCCATTTTTCCGGCGGCCTTGGGAACCGGAAATTACCTGGCAAATCCGGAGGCACTGGACAATGGATGGTACAGCCTGTGGAGCCAGCATACCCTGTTTTCCTCCACCTTTTTCCTGCCCGCCCTGTTGGGGGTATTCTGCGCATGGCAATGGCGGCTGGAGCACTGGGATCATAACTGGAACAGCTTCCTTACTGCACCGGTGCCGGTGGGGTGCCTGTATGGGGCAAAGCTGATATTGTCTGCCGGAATGTCTCTGCTTGCCCAGGGATGGATCGGGGCGCTGTTCCTGCTCAGCGGGAGACTGGCGGGCATTTCGGAACCGGTACCGCCGGAACTGCCCCAGTGGCTGCTGTGGGGGGGCGTGGGAGGCGCTTGCGTGTGCGCCGTCCAGCTGTTCTTCAGCTTGAATATCCGGGCCTTTGCCCCTCCGGTGGCATTCGGTTTGGCAGGGGGAATTCTGGGACTGATGGCCACGGCACAGGGAATGGGATACGCTTTCCCATATTCTCTGCTGTGTCTGGGAATGCGGGCCAATAATCCACAGATGGAGCTGGATATCCTTCCATTTTGCCTTTCCGCATGGATTTACACGACAGCGTTTGCCTTGCTTGCCGTCCGGTACCTGCGCCGACGGGATATTTCGGCGGAATAGGATAAAGACCTCCGCAAAACGCTGTGAGATACTCTTACGGCATTTTGCTGTGCGTATTGACTTCCCGGAAAGATACCACTATAATGGTTTCACCCTGTTTGCAGATGAGGAAACCATATGAAACACATTCTCCTTTTGGAAGATGATGAAGCATTGGGCCGGGGAATTGCCATGGCGCTGGAATCGACGGAACGGACGGTCACCCGCTGTGCGTCCCTTGCGCAGGGAAATGAGGTTTTGAAAAATCAACGGTTTGATCTGCTGATTCTGGACGTCAATCTCCCCGACGGAAGCGGGCTGAATCTCCTGCGCAG
>CALXFW010000175.1 GCA_944387685.1 uncultured Oscillospiraceae bacterium | reverse complement strand
AGGATGGGGGGATTTTTCAAAAAGATGCGGGCGATGGAAATGCGCTGCTTCTGTCCGCCGGAGAGCATGACCCCCCGCTCGCCCACCTGGGTCTGGAACCCCTGGGGCATGGCGGCAATGTCGTCATAGATCTCCGCCTTGCGGGCGGCGTCGATGATCTCCGCCTCGGTGGCGTCAGGCCGGCCGTAGCGGATGTTGTCATAGATGGTGCCCGCAAAGAGGAACACATCCTGCTGTACCATGCCGATGTTGGCCCGCAAATCGTGCTGCTTGAGCTCCCGCACATCCTGCCCATCCACCAGCACCCGCCCTTCGCTCACATCGTAAAAGCGGGGAATCAGCTGGCACAGGGTGGACTTGCCGCCGCCGGAGGGGCCCACAATGGCTACCGTCTCTCCCGGGGCGATGGTCAGGGAAACATCGTGAAGCACATCCAGGTCCCCGCCGTAGGCAAAGGACACCTTGTCCACGGTGATTTCTCCCTTGGCCTGCCCCAGACTCCGGGCATCCGGGGCATCCTGAATGGTGGGCTCCGTGGCCATGACGGAGACGAATCGGTTCAGTCCGGCAAAGCCGTTGGCAAACATCTCCGAAAAGCTGCTGAGCTTGCGCATGGGATTGACGAAGGAGGCAATGTACAGGTTAAAGGTAATCAGGTCCCGGTAGTCCATCTGGCCCTTCATCACATAGTAGCCGCCGAAACCGATGACCACCACGTTCAGACTGCACAGGAAAAATTCCACGCTGCTGTTGAACATACCCATGGCCTTGTGGAACTGCCGCTTGGAGGTTTTGTAAATCTCATTGGCAGCATTGAAGCGGCTGCGCTCTACGTCCTCGTTGCCGAAGGCCTTGGCGGTGCGGATGCCGGAGAGGCTGCTTTCAATCTCCTGGTTGATGTGGCCGGTCTTTTCCTTGGCAGCAGCGGAGGCCCGGCTCATCCGGGTGCGCATGGTCATCACCACAACCAGGAAAATGGGAATCATGGTGGCCACCATGGCTGCCAGCTCCCAGCGGATGGAGATCATCACCGCCAGGGCGCCGCAGATGGTCAGAATGGAGGTGAGCAGATCCTCCGGGCCATGGTGGGCCAGCTCCGTCAGCTCGAACAGGTCGCTGGTGAGACGGGCCATCAGCTTGCCGGTCCGGTTCTGGTCGTAGAAGTCGAAGCTCAGGTCCTGCATATGGCTGAACAGGTCTTTCCGGATATCCGCCTCCACCCGGATGCCGAAGGTGTGGCCGTAGTAGCACACAATAAAATTCAGGCAGGAGCGGAGTACATAGCTGAGAATCACCGCCGCCATGATCACGAAAAACGTCCGGAACATCCGGTTGGGCAGCAGGTCATACAGGGCGGTGCGGGTCACCAGGGGAAAAGCCAGGTCGATGGCTGCAATGCCCACGGCGCACAGCACGTCGATGGCGAACAGCTTCTTGTGGTTGCCGAAGTAATGCAGAAAAATAAGTAGGGGCGAACGCCGCTGGTAATCTTGGGTAGTCATAGTCAGATCCTCCTGTTTCTCCCCCTATTATACAGGAAACGAAAAAAGATGCAACTGCCCGCCTTTGAAAAAAACGGGAAATGTGGTATACTGCCACCAGAAGGAAAGGGGGAGGGAAATTTGGAAATTCTCTATTCGGACCGGGAGCTGGCGGTATGCGTCAAGCCGGTGGGGCTGGACGCGGAAATTCAGGTGCCCCAGGCATTGAAGGAACAGTTGGGCGGGGAAATCTATCCCATCCACCGGCTGGACAAAAACGTGGGCGGAGTGATGATATACGCCCGGACGAAGCAGGCTGCGGCGGCGCTGTCCCGGGCGGTGCAGGAGGGTACCATGGTCAAGGAGTATGTGGCTCTGGTTCATGGGGAGCCTCCCCAGAGCGGGGACTGGGAGGACCTGCTGTGGAAGGATGCCCGGCAGAACAAGGTATTTGTGGTGAAGCGGGTCCGGGGCGGGGTCAAAAAAGCCAGGCTGGAATTTACCCGCCTGGAAGAGCGGGACACTGCCAGCCTGGTTCGGATTCGGCTGCACACCGGACGGAGCCATCAGATTCGGGTCCAGTTTGCCAGCCGGGGCTTCCCCCTGGTGGGGGATCATAAGTATGGGGCCAGGGACGATGCTCCGGCCCCTATGCTGTTTTCTTGCAAAATAACCCTTCCCTGGCGGGGAGAAACCCGGTGCTGGGAAGCGCTGCCGGACTGGGCCTGACGGTCAGCCGGCGGTATACTTGGTCTGCCACTTCCCCGAGAGAATCCGGGGCAGGAAAAAGCAGATCCGGCATACCCAGTCCAGAATCATGGCAATCCACACGCCGATGGCGCCCATCTGGAAATACACGCACAGAATCCAGGAGCCCAAGACCCGGAAGGCAATCATGGAGCCTACCCCAACCCACATGGTGAATTTCACATCGTTGGCTGCCCGCAGGGCGTTGGGCAGGACGAAGGCCACCGGCCACATGACAATGGCGAAGCTGCTGTGAATCAGCACCAGCGCCCGGGCCAGGGCGATGGTCTCCTCAGACAGGGAGCTGTACAGTCCGATGAGAGGATTGACAAACAGAATCATCAGCACGTTGCTCAGCCCCAGCAGGCCGTAGCTCCAGAGCAGCAGCTTTTTGATGTAGTATTTGGTCTGCTCCAAATCCCCTGCGCCCACGCTTTGCCCCACCACGGTGACCATGGCCAGCCCCATGGCCTGACCGATGACAATGCCTACGCTGTCCAGGGTGTTGGCCACAGCGTTGGCGGAGGTCTGGGTGGTGCCGAACAGGGCAATCATGCTCACCACCACCAGCCGACCCAGCTGGAAGATGCTGTTTTCGCAGGCGGAGGGGATGCCGATGCGCAGAATGCCCCGCATCATGGCCCGGTCCACATGGAACAGCCATTGCCGCTGCAGATGCAGCTCCTGCTTCTTTTGGGCGGCCAGGGCCAGAATAACCGCCGCGGCCACAGCCCGGGAAACCAGGGTGGGCACAGCTACGCCGGCCACCCCCATCTTCAGCACAAAGATACAGAAGGCGTTGCCCACTACATTAATCAGGTTCATCAGCAGGCTGACCTGCATGGATACCTTGCTGTTGCCGGTGCTGCGGAACATGGCGGCGCCTGCGTTATACAGGGCGATGAAGGGGAAGGACAGGGCGGTGATGCGCAGGTAGATCAGCCCCGCGTCCATTACCGCCTGGTCAATGCTGCCGAAGAACAGCTTCAGCAGGCCGTTGGCGAAGACAATGCACAGCACGGCTGCCACGGTGCCCAGCACCGCCGCCATGAGGACCAGCTGCCCGGCGCTTTTCCGGGCCTTCTCAATCTGCTTGCCCCCCAGAAACTGACTGGTGACCACGGCGCCGCCGGTGGCCAGGGCGGCGAAGAGAATCAGAACCACCGCGTTGATCATGTCCACCAGGGAAACGCCGGAAATGGCCGCCTCTCCCACGGAGGAGACCATAACGCCGTCGCACATACCCACCAAAATGGTCAGCCCCTGCTCGATTACCAGGGGAATAATCAGCCGAATCAGACGCTGATTGGAAAACAGTCGCTGCTGCTCCATAGCTCCACCCTCTCTGTCTTTACCCAAATTTTACTTGTCCTTTTATAACTATAGCACCTTGGGGGCGGATTTGCAACCGGTACCCGGTCCAAAAGAAAATGCCCAGAAACGAGAAACGGTCCCCAATTTCCACAAACGGAAATTGGGGACCGTGGGGTTTGAACGGGTTACTTCAGGCTGTACTGAGCGGCGAACGCCTTGTACTGCTCGCCGAAATTCTCGTTCTCAATGCGGGCAGAGCGGAGGGATTCGTGGGTGTTCATATCGTGATGAGCCATATCCACCACACAGCCGGCAATGTTGGAGCAGTGGTCGCCTACCCGCTCCAGAGCGGTGAGCAGGTCCGACCAGACAAATCCGCTCTCAATGCTGCAGGAGCCCTGCTGCATCCGCAGAATGTGGTGCACCCGGAGCTTTTCCTTCAGGTCGTCGATAACCTGCTCCAGAGGCTCCACCTGATAGGCCATATCCAGGTTGTTCTCCCGGAAGGCCCGGAAGGACAGATCCACAATTTCGTCCACCGCCCGGGTCAGCACCGCCAGTTCACGCTTAGCGGTGTCGGAGAAGTCCAGATGCTTCTTCTGCAGCTCCTCGGCAGACTCCACCAGGTTCAGGGCATGGTCACCAATTCGCTCGAAATCATTCAGGGACTTGAGGAGCATGGTGGCTTCGCTGCTGTCAGCGTCGCTGATTTTCAGGGCGCTGAGTTTCACCAGGTAGGTGCCCAAGATATCCTCGTAGTGATCGGTGCGGTTTT
>CALXFW010000174.1 GCA_944387685.1 uncultured Oscillospiraceae bacterium | reverse complement strand
GGGATCGGGATCAAACTCTTCCACTGTGTGGACACCGGTCTGGGTCCACTTCCCGGTGAGCAGCATCAGCGCGCCGCACATGGCGGGAACGCCGGTGGTGTAGCTGATGGCCTGGCTGGCCACCTCCTGGTAGCATTCCTGATGGTCGCAGACGTTGTAAATGTAATAGGCCTTGTCCTTGCCGTCTTTCTTGCCGTTGAAGATGCAGCCGATGTTGGTCTTGCCGTGGGTCCGGGGGCCCAGGCTGGCGGGGTCGGGGAGCAGGGCCTTCAGGAACTTGATGGGGACGATCTCATGGCCCTCAAATTCCACAGGAGCGGTGGAGAGCATACCCACATTTTCCAGGCACTTCATGTGAGTCAGGTAGCTCTGGCCGAAGGTCATGAAGAACCGAATCCGCTTGACCTCGGGGATGTTCTCCGCCAGGGACTCGATTTCCTCGTGGTGAAGCAGATACATATCCTTCTGCCCCACCTGGTCGAAGTTGTACTCCCGCTTGATGCTCATGGCAGGAATTTCCACCCAATGGCCGTCCTCCCAGTAGCTGCCGGGGGCGGAGACTTCCCGGAGGTTGACCTCGGGATTGAAGTTGGTGGCGAAGGGATAGCCGTGGTCGCCGCCGTTGCAGTCCAGAATGTCGATGGTGTCGATGGTATCGAATTCGTGCTTCTTGGCGTAGGCGCAGTAGGCCTGGGTCACGCCGGGGTCAAAGCCGCAGCCCAGCAGGGCGATGAGTCCGGCCTTTTCAAACTTCTCCCGGTAGGCCCACTGCCAGCTGTAGTCAAAGTAGGCGGAGAACCCCTTCTCCCGGCAGCGCTTTTCATAGACCTCCCGCCAGGCGGGGTCTTCCGTGTCCTCAGGCTCGTAGTTGGCGGTATCCATGTAGTTGACACCGCAGGCCAGGCAGGCGTCCATAATGGTCAGGTCCTGATAGGGCAGGGCAATGTTCATCACCAGATCGGGCTGATAGCTGCGGATCAGGGCAATAACCTGGTTGACGTCGTCGGCGTCCACCTGAGCGGTGGTGATTTCGGTGGCGGTTTTGCCTGCCAGCTCTGCGGCCAGGGCGTCGCATTTCTCCTTTGTCCGGCTGGCAATGCACAGCTGCGTGAATACCTCGCTGACCTGGCAGCACTTGCGGATTGCCACGGAGGCCACGCCGCCGCAGCCGATAACCAATACTTTGCTCATGGGGTATTTCTCCTTTTCTATGTACATGAAATGGGGTTACGGATGAAGGGCCAGAAGCAGCTCCCGCAGCACCTTGCAGGCGGCAGCGGTGGATACGCCGCTGGGGTCCAGCATGGGGGCCAGCTCATTGACGTCGGCGGCAACCACGTTGGTCCGGCTGACCAGTTTTATGGCGTCCAGCAGCTGGGGGAAGGTTACGCCCCCTGCTTCCGGCGTCCCGGTGCCGGGAAAAACGGCAGGGTCCAGGCAGTCCAGGTCAATGGTGAAATACACCGGAACCTGAGACGCGGCCAGGCGGCCGGTCAATTCCTTCAGACCCTCAAAAGAGAAGGGATGCAGTTCGGTGTGTTCTTTGGCAAACCGGAATTCCTCCCGGTCCCCGCTGCGGATGCAGAACTGGTGAATCCTTCCGTCGCCCAGCAGATCATGGCATCGACGGATGACGCAGGCATGGCTGAGCTGGGCGCCCAGGTAGTCCTGACGCAGATCGGCGTGGGCGTCAAAGTGGATGATGTGCAGGTCCGGGTACTGTTTCACAGCGGCGCGGACAGCCCCAAGAGTGACCAGATGCTCGCCCCCCAGCAGCACGGGCAGTTTCCCATCCTGAAGAATCTCCTCTGCCCGGGCCTGGATATCCGCCAGCGCCGCCTCCGCACTGCCGAAGCAAAGCTCCAGGTCACCGCTGTCAAAAATCCGGCAGTCCGTCAGGTCTTTCTCCTGATAGGGGCTGTAGGTCTCCAGTCCAAAGCTTTCATGGCGCATGGCGGAGGAACCGAACCGGGCGCCGGGTCGGAAGCTGGTTGTGGAGTCAAAGGGTGCGCCGAACAGGACGATCTGCGCGTCTTCATATCCGCAGTCACAGCCGATAAAGGTTTCGATGTTGGGCCGCATTACTCCACCTCCTCCAGCATCCGTTCCAGGAAGGCGGGCAGGAAAAAGGCGCCCATGTGGAGACGGACCGTGTAATATTTGGTGTCCAGGTGCAGGGAAAGCCATTTCTCTTTGTTCAGGTCGTCAATGGGATGGTACTTCTTGCTGGCAAAGCCAAAAAGCCAGTAGCCGGCGGCGTAGGTAGGGATGTGGGCCTGGTATACCCGGCTGATGGGGAAGGTGCGTACAATCCGCTGATGGCTGCGCTGCATGGCCTCTGCATCGTGTCGGTAAAAGGGGTTGCCCTGCTGGTTGACCAGTATGCCGTCATCCCGAAGGGCATTGTAGCAGATTCCGTAGAATTCCCGGGTAAAATACCCTTCCGATGGGCCGAATGGATCGTTGGAGTCCACGATAATCAGATCGTATTGTGCCTTTTTCCGGCGGATAAACCGAAGGGCATTGTCGAAATAGATATGAACCCGTTTATCATCCAGCCGGCAGGCGTTCTCCGGCAGGAACCGACGGCAGGCTTCAATTACCTGGGCATCCATCTCCACCAGGTCGATGGAACGGATGGTGTCGTAGCGGGCCAGTTCCCGCACCACGCCCCCGTCTCCCGCGCCGATGACCAACACATCCTGGATGTTGGGGTGGACCGCCATGGGCACATGGGTCATCATCTCGTCGTAGATGAATTCGTCCCGCTCGGTGAGCATCACGTTGCCGTCCAGAGTGAGGACCCGGCCGAATTCCGGGGTATCGTAGATGTCAATCTGCTGGTAGGCGGTTTTCTGGGAATACAGATGCCGCTGGACCCGAATGCTGTGCTTTACATCCGGGGTGTGAAATTCACTGAACCACAGCTCCATCAGCCCACCTCCTTGGTCAGAATGTTGATGTATTCAATCTCCGGGTCCTCCGGGCCAGTCATGGAGCAGCCCTTGGCTTTGGCGTAGAGGATGTAGTCCAGAATGTCCTGGGTGATCCGCTCGCCGGGAGCCAGAATGGGGATTCCGGGGGGATAGCACATGACGAATTCGCTGCAGACCCGGCCCACGCTGTCCCGGATGGGGACGCTGATTTTGTCGGCGTAGAACGCCTCCTGGGGGCTGGTGACGACCTCCGGGTCGATGTACTCCTGGTTCATCAGGCCGGAGCTGTCGGTCTGGTACCGGCGGCGAATTTCCGCCAGGGCGCTGACCAGCCGCTCCAGCTCCTGATACCGGTCGCCGATGGACAGGTAGGCCAGAATGTTGCCGATGTCCCCGAACTCAATCTGAATGTCATATTCGTCCCGGAGCAGGTCGTACACCTCAATGCCCGCCAGACCGATGTCCCGGGTGTGGACGCTGAGCTTGGTGGGGTCAAAGTCAAAAATGGAATCCCCGTTAATCAGCTCCCGGCCGAAGGCATAGTAGCCGCCGATGGCATTGATTTCCTCCCGGGCATAGTCCGCCATGGCCACCACCTGCTGGAAGACCTCCTCCCCCCGCAGGGCCAGATTCCGGCGGCTGATGTCCAGGCTGGACATCAGCAGGTAGCTACCGGAGGTGGTCTGGGTCAGGTTGATGATTTTCCGGACATGGCCCTCCTGAATGCCGGGGCCGATGAGCAGAAGGCTGGACTGGG
>CALXFW010000173.1 GCA_944387685.1 uncultured Oscillospiraceae bacterium | reverse complement strand
GTGTACTTTCCATAGTAAAACCTCCGTCTGTATTGATCTTCCTTCCGGGGGTGAGATGAGTATACCTCAGACGGACTGCTGCATTTGCAGGCAAAGTTTCCTTCGGTTGGTTTTGATGACGGACCTTATTGACAATGATGACGGTTCTGGGGGACAGAACTGAAGGGGGGGTTCCCGCGCTGGTTTCGCCCGGGGCGTGAAAAGGAAATGAGGGCTTGCTGGCGCCCGCCCGGGTTGACCGCCAACCTTCGGCCCACTTTCCTGAGCGGCATTGCCATAGGTTCTGTATGTCCTGGAAAGTTACGCATTTTACAAACTTTATCAGAGAATATTGCATTTACAGAATTTATAAGTTATACTCAATATTATATTATGACTGTTTTGTGAAGCTGTATATTTACCGGAAGATCTGCCTTGATGGAGGCCTACCCGGATGGGAACCAGGCTTCGTGAAATGGCCCGGTGTTTGAATGGGGTTAAAAGAAATCCCTGTCTTCTGCCTGGTGCATTTCAGAAGGACGAACGCATTGCCGGACAGCTGGTGGGGAAAATGCCGCAAGACAGGTACAGGTCTGCGTTTGGATTGAAGCAGCAACGGATTTTGCCAATCGGAGGAGGATGGACAATGAAATTCTGTGAAAAATGTGGAGCAAAGCTTGACGATCATGCGAAGTTCTGCTCAGCCTGCGGCAGCCCATGCAAGCCGCCAGAGTCACAGGAGAAAGCCAGGTTCTGCAAAGATTGCGGGGCAATTCTGAAAGAAGGGGATTTGTATTGCCCGAAGTGTGGAAAACCCTGTGATACATCCACAATGGTCAGAGGCAGGAGAGACAATGCCGCAAAAAAGCCGGCATCCAATCGGGCAAACAAAAAGAAGCTGTCGGGGGGAAATTATTTGTCCCTTTGCATCCTGGCTGTATGTACAATTCTCTGGTGCACAGCGCCGTTTGCGGCAGTGAACCTGCTGACATGGGGCGACCAGCCCACAGCCCTGCAGATTGTCACAGGCAATTTGCCATACATCGGTGAATTAACAGAAACGGTCGTATTTTGGGCTGCCATTGTTTCCGCAGCGGGAATTGTGGTGTGTTTCATTTCGGCAAGCACTGCAGCAGGGCGTGTAACGAAGATTGCCGCAATCCTGACAGAAGTGCCTCTTGGATTGGTCATGCTTGAGTATGGCATCCGGGCCGATGGCGTTGGAGAATGGCTCCAGGCCTTTGGCATGGGATTTTGGGGTATCTTCATCCTGCTGCTGGTTGTGGCCTGCATCAGCAGACCGGCTGCGGATGGGGGACAGGGTGTTGGAGCCCGGGAAGACGGGGTGCGGCAATTGGGGACTGGCGGAAGAAGGAACAGTGGGGGCAGCGGCGGAAATGTTCCGTCAGGACCGTCCCGAGGCACCTCCGCTTCCTCAGGGTCCCCTAAGAAAAAGACATTCAAGCCGGTTTTCGGCATCCTTCTGGCAGCCATGGTACTTGCTGCGCTGTTCATATACATTAACAGGAGCAGCCTCGGCACCGCTTCAGAAACGACGGCGGCTGCCGCGCCTGCGGATGCAGATAACCAGGCTGAGCAAATCCAGGAAAACCCGGAAACCGCAGAATCCATCGGCAGAGCGTTCCACCCCGGATTTGGCGCATTGGAGCCGGGACAAATTATTACATTGGGAAACTATGAGCAGGATGGAAACCTTGCCAACGGCGCAGAGCCGGTGGAATGGCTGGTTTTGGAGAATGCAGGGGACACGGCTCTGGTGGTCAGCGTGCTGGGCCTGGACACGATGCCCTATAGGGAGGACAGCGATACTGCGGACTGGGAAAGCAGTTCGGTTCGGGCCTGGCTGGAAGACGTGTTCTATGAAAATGCTTTTACTGACGAAGAGAAGACCCTTATTGCCCAGAAAACCGTCATCCAGCATTCCAATGACGGCTACCCCAATTGCGACCAGGGAGCAGATACGCTTGACCATGTTTTCTTGCTGAGTACAAAGGAATATGTGGACCTGTTGTATCACAATGACGCCATTGACGCGGAGTATCGGGAGGGGGTTCCCTCTGACTACACCCTGGACAAGGGCGCGGAGATCTATGATTATTATCTTGGGCCACGCTGCTGGTGGTGGCTTCGGACTACCTCGGCCTACAACGAACGGGCGTGCTTTGTGGCTCCCATGGGACCGCAGGAAGTGTATGTGGGATATTCCGTGAGCCGTTCGGGGGGCATGGTTCGCCCTGCTATGTGGGTCATGCTGGCTGGTGGCGCAGCATCCCCCAGCAAGGGGACGGAACACGTTTCCGGCAGCGGCGTCCTCATGCCGGCAGAGTATTCCGTTTCCACGGATTTGGAGGGCGGTATGGGACTGAGTCCCTCGTACACCGTATTCGGAAGTGACATCAATCGCGAGCTGATTTCCTCTCTGCAATTCCTGGATACGCTCTCCGGCGCGCCGTCGGACGCCTGGGACGTGTCCCAGACGCAGGATGGCTCCGTACTGGCATGGGTGAAACCGCATGACGGGGCGTCTTCCATGTATGACCTGTACATCGCCGGTGAAGGGGGTGTCTGGGCGCCGGAGGACTGCACCTATTTGCTGGCCTGTTTTCGGGGTATGGAATCTCTGGATTTCAACGACTGCTTCTATCTGGAGAACTGCCGGACGATGCAGGGAATGTTCTTCCGGGACGATGCTCTGGAACGGCTGGAGCTCCCGGAGGATTGGGATACCTCCACAGTCACCAACATGAGTGAACTGTTCTATTTCTGCAGCAGTGTCCGGGAGCTGGACGTGAGCGTTCTGGATACCCGTTCCGTTGAGACCATGGCATATATGTTTGCCCGATGTGAAAGCCTGCGGACCTTGGACCTGCGCGCCTTCAATACTTCCCAGGTGACCAATATGTGCAATATGTTCTTCCAGTCCTGGAACCTGTCCGATCTGGATATCAGCAGCTTTGATACTTCTCAGGTAACCAATATGGATTGGATGTTCTACTGCTGCAACTTGGAGGAACTGGACCTGAGCAGTTTCGACACCACCCGGGTGGAATCTGCCATGCTGCTGTGGGAGGCTCCCCCTGCTGCACTGAAAACGCTGACGGTTGGGGAGAACTTTAACCTGTCCCTGTTGAGAGAGAATGCGGCTCCGGCTGAGGGAGGTACTATCAATGGCCAGCCTTGGGACGATTTCCTTTCCTGAGAAATGGTCTGGTAAGGAGGAAAAAAGATGAAAAAAAGTATGATATCTCAATGTGCTGTCTTTGCCATATTGACGGCGCTTATCCTGACCGGCTGCACCGATCAGTCTATGGCAGCTGCGGATACCGAACCTCGGCCGGCCACCGCAGAGTCCATAACAGAAGCGGGTACCGAACCTCGGCTGGCCGCTGCAGAAGTTTTTGATGAATCCGATATTCTGAAGAAGGACTATGAATTTCATTACAGCGGTAATTTTTTGACAGAGGTGAAGTACAACACCTACGATCAGGACGGTTCCAGTGCGTTTAACACGGTTCTGACCTATGACACAGATGGAAGGCTCGTCTCAAGAATATCCGGAGATCCGGACACGCCGGGCATGAACAGCGGACGAGAAAACACCTACAATGACGCAGGGCAGCTGGTCAGCAGCCGGAGCTGGGAAGGCGGCGTAATAGAAACAGATTATGAATATGATACGGACGGAAATCTGATTCGGGAAATTGAAGAGTATGATGCGGGCAGCACCATAATGGAGTATTGGTATCGTGAAGACGGTGTTTTGTCCAGTGCAACTTCTACGCAGGATTTGACGTGGACCGGGGAAGTATGGACGGAAACCATTGCGTATATTTACGACGCTGAGGGCCGTCTGGCCCAAATGTCCTGCACAGGCGGCAGCGCCGACTCTGTTACCACATATTCTTACGAGTATCGGCCGTTTATCCTTTCTGAAGAGACAAACGAATCTGGCTATTCGAATTTTTATCTCTATCTTGAAGACGACAACGGGGAAACGTTGTATTCCATTGTCCTGTTTGACCCCGTGCTCCAGACGGATGCAGATGGCTATTTGACCAGCGTATCGGACAGCACCTATTTTGGTGACACGCTGCATTATACATTCTACTATGAAGAGGTTCCTGCCGGAACGTAGAACGATGGGCAGAGGGGATCACACCAACCTCAGCGTAAGAGAGAATAATGCCATTCTCTTCTGTGTGGGATATACCGCAACTGGGGAGCAGCTTGAGGATGTGTCCGGCATTGCATTCCGAATTGAGGACGCTTCCATCCTGGCGTTGTCGTCTTCCTTTTCAAAGGAGAACAATGTCTATGCTTCTTTTTGGGACTGAAGGAAGGAACAACCGATGTGCTGTTCCAGGATTCCAATTCCGGCGCGGCGGTGAAGATTCCGGTTACGGTATACAGCAATACATACCTCCCGTATACGCTCAGTTCTGTTCCTACGCAGGAAATCGAAAAATACCCCACGAACTTTTATGATGTAAATGGGTTGTATGAGGATGGCCGCGCCACGCAGATGGATATCGATGTTCAGAATGGCTGCTTTGTGTTTGAAACGGAACATTTTAGCCTGTATGTACTGGCCAGATTTGACTTTGAAGGATATGATGACCCTGCGCTGTTTCGTGCCAATTGGGCTGCGCCGGTTTTCCTTGGAACCGGAGTGGTCCTGGCAGCGCTTCTTGTTATGGCTGTATTGTATCCGAAGTGGAAGAAACGGCGGGGCCAGAATCAGGAGCAGCAAAAATAGACAAGATTGCGGCGAGTGGCTCCACCGGCAGGACATCCCGGCGGGGTATGCTTCTGCGGGGGAATAAAAATCCTGCCGGATTCCGGCAGCCCGAGCATGATTTCAAAAAGCCTTGCAGCAGGGGGGATAGCGATGAAGTACTATCTGCCGATTCCCTTGATCGGAAATTTACTCTTTACCTTCCAATGGTATCTGCTAATCGACAAAACATTTACCAGACGGTATTCCAGACTCGTCACCTTTTCGGCAGAGCTGGCGGTGTTTGCCGTACATATTTGCCTGGGGACATTCCTCCCCTATATGTCGATGATTCGCAGCATCTACGTCCCCTCCCTGTTCGCGGGAGCCTTTTTGCTGCTCTACCAGGGAAGATGGCAGAAAATTTTGTTTGCCACAGCCGGGCTCTGGATCATACAATACATGACAGAGTTAATCAATTTCCTGATCCTCTATGCGCCGGAGGTTCTGGAAGCAAGACTGGATAACCTGAAACCTTTTTTCCTGATCAAGCTTTACATACAAACGAATGCCATTTCTGCAGTCCAGGTCTGGCTGCTGTATCTTCTGATCAATCGGAAAAAGAACCGGCTCACGATGATCCAATGGGGCCTGTGTGCTGTTTTTCTGCTCAGCCAGGGAGGCGTGCTGTTTAATTACCTGCGTATTCTTGCGCTGAATCCCATGATGAAGAACACGCTTTACCTGATTGTGCTGATTTCTGCCTGTATAGTTCTGAATATTTTTCTGGTGCAGTATGTCCTGTCCTTGTCCCGAAGGGAACGGCTCAGGGCAGAAAATCGGATGCTTTCTGCGCAGATCGATGCACAGCTGCAGCACTACAGCACGATTGCCGAGCAATATGAAACCATCCGGAAGATTTGGCATGATATTTCCAAGCATCTGGTGGCTATGGAACGAATGCTCCAGGACGGTCACAGTACGCAGGCGGAGGAATACATTGCCAAACTGAGGGAAAATATTTACGCAATGCAGCCCCCTCTGTGCCGGAACTTGGCCGTAGATGCTTTGCTGCGCAGTTACCGGGAAAAAGCGCAGGAGGAAAACGTGTCTATTACCTTTCAGGTTCAGATACCGGATGATATTGGGATTGATAACACGGACCTGATCTGCGCATTCGGCAATTTGCTTGACAATGCGTTTGAGGCCTGCACAGGCCATCCCGCGCCGCAGATTCGGCTGTTCAGCGCCAGAGCAAAAAATTATCTTGTGATTTCCCTGGACAATTCCATTGGAAATATCCCGGAGAAAAAACCCCACGGTTACGGTATAGAACGGGGAATCGGAACCCAGATTCTGAATCATCTGGCGGAAAAATACAACGGAACCTACGAGACCCGCACAGATGGCCAACAATTTTTCGCATATTTGTGCCTGGGTGCAAAGGAGGGAAGGGACCATGATGTCCTTCGCAGTCTGCGATGATACGCCGCAGGACCGTGAGCGAATCTGCTGCGCTGTGTCCAGCGCATTCCTGGGATGCGAGGTGCGGGCATATGCGGACGGTATCAGCCTGCTGGAGGACCTGGATGCGGGCTTTCAGCCGTTAATTGCCGTACTGGACATCCAGATGGAGACGATAGACGGGATTGCGCTGGCAAAGGAACTCCGGCAGCGTCTGCCTATGTGCAGAATTGTGTTCATTACGGACTATCTGGAATATGCGCCGGATGTTTATGATGTTCCGCACAGCTACTTCGTTCTGAAGTCCCAGCTGGAGCAGAGAATAAAGGCGGCGCTCAACCGGGCCCGGGATGAGCTGTTCAAGCTGCCGCAGTTAAGCTTTCGTTTCAAGGGTCAGATGCACCTGATAAAAGCGGAGCAGGTCCTTTATTTGGAACGCAGGAACCGGAAAACCTACCTGTATTGTGCCAAGGAGATCTATGAAACCTCCGACCATGGCAGGGATATCCTGAACCGCTCGGGTGCGGAACAGATTTGCCAGTGTCACAAAAGCTATTGGGTAAATCTACAGTATGTGGCGGCTATGGAGAGAGATTGCTTCCTGCTGGAAAACAAAACACAGATTCCCATCAGCCGCAGCTTTGCCAAGTCGGCAAGAACCCAATTTTTCGCGTTTCTTCGCCGGGAACTGATCTGAACGCCGGGATTCCTTTCATTGCAGACAAGACGGTCAGGGTACTCCGCAATGCCGGTTCCCTTACTGCCGCTGCGTTCTCACAGGCCGCAAAACACAGCACCCATAACCTGCCCCCGTGCCGGGGAACAGGTTATGGGTGCTGTCTGCATAGCGCTTTCTGGCAGTGTGCAGCGAAAGAGAGTTAACGGGAGGAAATATAGGCGTAGGTTCCGTCTCCAACCAGTTTGCCGTCAACCGTGACACCTACAACGCCGCCGTCTCCGCAGAACAACGCCCGCAGATTCCAGTCCTGATAGTTGTCCATCTGCCGGGATTCCCATACACCGGCTGCTACTACAACGGAGCCGTCGGAACGAAGCCCATATATCCGGGGCTCCAGATCCACCATTGGGGCGCATACAGTAATAATTTGTGCCCAACTGCTCAGATCAAATTCTGTCCAGCTGTTGATTGTATCCACGGTACCGTCCCGGTTGAGTATCAGCAGGGATACTGCATAACCGCCGTCGAAAATATCCTGGATATTTCGGTACTGAGACAGATCAATGGAGGTGGCATCCGGCACAAAGGCGTTATCTATGTACAGGTTCCCGTTGTGATACAATTTTCCTGTCCCAGTGAGCAGCGTTCCATCTTCAGAAAGCCCGAATGTAACGCCATCCTGGTGAATCAGCTTGGTACTTCCCCTGAGGCCCTTTGCAGGCTCGTCAAAGGAAGAGACGACGCTTCCATCTGTCAGGATTGCCCCCTGTCCTTGATAAAAATCGTATAATTCCTGGACGTTCTGCCACTCCAAGACTGTCTGGGATGGGTATCCGGCGCCAACAACGCTGCCATCCTCCCGGACGCCATACAGACAGTCCTGACAAAGAAGCAGAGACCGAATCTGTGTCCATTGAGCGGGGTCTTCCGGATAATCCCAATTTCCCGCAGTAAGAACGGTTCCCTGTTCGGTAATGCCTGCAGCCCAGTCATAACTTACGCAGATGTCCCGGACATCCTGCCATTCAGACAGGTCCAGAAATGTGGATACTGCCTCTCCGTTTTCCTGAAGGCCCACGATTCCATCAGCTGTGCACCAAATCTGAATCACATTTCGCCAGGATGCGGTTTTTTCCGCCAGGGCTTCATCTCCGCAGACGCCGACAGTGCCGTCCGTATACAGCACAGCCACACTAGATAACATAGGCTCCACCCAGGCAATCTTCCCTGCAATGGCCGGCAGGGAAACTGTACTGACAACCGGTGCTTCCGGCTGAGCCGGAGGTGTTTCCGGAATGGAAGTCTCCGAAGAAGCACCGGAAGAATAATAGGACGGTAAATCCGTTTGGGAAAGCGGAACCTTCTTATGGCTCGGGCTGCTGAAGAATACCCCGATGCAGACAAACACCAGCAAAACCAGAACCAATGCAGCCGATACGGCTAGGACCAGGGTAATCCCACTGGGGGTTCTGCGGGGTTCCCGGGGAACCGCTTTCTGCCGGAGGGTGGTCTCCTGCCGGTATCCGCATACCGGACAGAACATGCCGCTGCTCAATGTGTTGCAGACGGGGCACTGCCAGGAAGCTTCTGCCTGGTTGTCCAAGGGGGTCTGCCTGCGGGAATCTCCTCTGCGGCGGTGGCAGGACAGTGTAATAGAATTGTCATGTTCCTGGGGATTCATTGGATCACCTGCTTTCAAAAAATGGAATCATATTCATTGGGCTGCCCGTCTCAGGGTAACGGTTTCTCCTGTTTCGTAGCAGAATACCGTCAACTCATCCGGTGCAGAAAAAATGAAATGAAACACTTCCTCTAAGACAGTGCCGTTCTTGTCCGCCCAACCCAAAGTCATATCCGAAATAAAGTAGTGGTCGGTTTCAGCGGGCATTTTCGGAGCAGGGAGGGTGAAATTACAGTAAATGAGATCCGGGGTGCTGGTATCTGTATAAAACGTGAGGCTCAGGTCATTTGCGCCATCCCAGCGTCCCATCAGCCAACTTTGGATTACCCCGTCCTGGGAGATCAGATCTCGGATGTTTACTGTATCCCAAAGCTCTGTCAGCAGGTCCCGATTTTGGGACAGATAGTTGTCCCACCAATCGAAGTTATCGGAAGCCTCGGCAAGGCCCCCGTACAACAGAATCAGGTTCTCCTTCTGGCGCAGGGCATTGGGGATCAGAAACAGCAATTTTTCCCGAATTCGATAGTCATACTGATTTTTGGCTGCCATGTCCCACTGCATGATCTGCTTGAAAACCAGTCTTCCCTCATAATCATTCAATGTTACGGTGTTCGCAAAATCGTTGACCATCATAAGGGAACCATTGCTGTGGATATACTCCACCCAGTCTGGCAGCAGTTGGGCCTTTCGCTCCGCAGCATCCAAATAATCTCCCGCCGAGACGTAGTTCTCGTAGGCGTCTTGATACTTCTTTTCCAGTTCCAGCCGCCGTGCGTATTGATAGTGCGTCCTTTGACGGAAAAGCTGTAGCTCTTCTTCCTGGGGGAGTTGGTCAAGCGCTTTCAGAAGAGCGGGAAAGTCTTTGCTTTCTTCCGCATAATCGAGCCAGGCATTTTCGGCCCAGGTGATTCCCGTCCGCCGGAAGAAAGGCAGCTTCATATCCACAAAGCAGATATATGCTTCCGGATACCTACCCTGCGCGATCAAATGGTTGCCGGTGAAAACAGTTGCGGCAGTATAACCGACGACAGCTATCACCAATATCAGTACGGCGGCAGCGACGGCATTTCGAAGACGGAATGCACTTCGCTTTTTCTCTTGGGGCTGTGGCTCCGGGCAGTACCCGCAGACAACGCAGTGGTGCCCGGTGCTCTCCGTCTCGCAAACTGGACAGACCCAGGATTCTCCGCCGGAGGCGGGGCTCTCCTGCCCTGAGGATGCAATGGGCTTTTTCATAAAATCACCTTTACTTGGATGGATAGAGACTGTAACCTGCAGGAGCTGTCCGGCATGAACCGGCAGGGATAACAGTGCCCCAGCCCCCGGCGAACTGGAGCGATCCTTCCTGGAGAGGGACAGTCTAGCCTGCCGTGAAATGTCATAAGACCGGGGATGCGGAAAGGGTCATTGTCCCGTAATAACTGCCATCGTAGGAAAGCGGAAAGCTCATGGCGAAAAGGTGGTAGGATAATTCTCCGTAAGTAGCATAAGATTCTCCCTGATAAACAGGGCCCGGGATTACCCACATATTGGATATCATGGAAGCCAGCAGATTTTCCGCAGTATTTACAATGTGCGTGTCATCCAAGGCCATGTAAAACCCAATCATCAGGGTGTTGTTCATCCAGGAATGGCTTTCCTCATCCTCCAGAGTGCAGATCAGACGCACAGTGTCAATCTGACGGTTCGCATTTTCCGGAGGAACAGCTGAACCATGAGATAGACTGTTTTCCTCGAAGACCAGTGTGGCGCATTTCAGGCTGTCAAGATAAATTTCATATTCCGAGCCGTTGCGTACGGCGGTAAACTCCTGGCCGCTGGTTCCCTTCAGAATGCTGAGATAGCGTTCCAGAAACAAAGGTTCATCAAAGTAAAACCAACCATTGTTCACATAGGAATCAACTGTCTGCGTTTGCTCGTCCAAAAGCGTGCCGCATGTGACACAGAATTGGGAATAGACTACGCGGTTATCAATCAGAGACTCTTGGGTAATTTCCCACTCTCCCGGTGTATGCCCCAGAGGTTCCCCCAAAGTTTCTCCGCACAGCTGGCAAATCCGGGGAGAAAGACAGGTGGGTTCTGACCATTGGTGGCGGCAGTGGGTGGACCACAGTAAAATTCCGGTGATGGCAAATATTCCAACCACGCAGAAAACGATCAGTACAATATGCAGCGGTGAAAGCGACCTTTCTTTGCGGGGAGAAGGACACTGCTTCACAGGGTAGTTCTGCTGGGTGTCCTGGTTTTGCCGCTGCTGCCTGCCGCCGGTTATATGTATGTTAAAATTTTCCCGGTCAAAGGGTTGATTATCCATGGCGGTATCCTTTCTTTTGAGAATCAGGTCGGTGCTTTTCTGGAATTGCCGGCAAATCCCGCAGGCGGATGAAATCCGTTTGCCTGATCGGGGCTGTTCAACCGCAGGAATACGGTGGATGCGGTGGGACGCTGCTCCGGCTTTTCAGAGAGCATATCCGCAATCAGAGCAGCCAACTCCTGGGGAAGAGAATCGTCAAGCGCCGGGGCATGGCCCTCCAAAATGGCTTGGCTGGCATAGACGCAGGCATCAGGAAGTCCAGGCATTTTTCCGGTCGCATATAGGTGGAACAGCAGACCCAAGGCAAAGATGTCGATTTTACAGGTAAGATCTATGGACGAATTTCCAAAAGCCAATATGGTTTCCGGAGCGGCAAACACCGGGTCAAAGCTGACGCCCTCGCCTCGCTTCGGATCGCTTTCCAAAAACCCGGCGTCAAAGTCGATGAGTTTGGCGGTATATCCCTTTGCTGTCTCTTTGATCAGGACATTGTCCGGCTTCAGATCTGCGTGTACAATCCCGTTTTGATGCAGAATCGTCAAATTGTAGGAAAGGATTTTCATTAAGAGGTGCCTTTGCTCTGCTGACAGACCGGAAATTTTCAGCGGATCCATGCCCACATCATCAATTTTAGGAGATACTGCATAAAAATACGTACCGAAACTGAAAAAATCCGTTACGGGCACAACATTTCCCGTATTGGCCTTGCGGATTTGCCCATAGAAGAATTCTTGCCTTTTCCGAAAATTCTCGCAGCGAATTCTGGCACGCTCCGCCTGCTCCTTGGAGACTCCGTCGGATTCCCGTTTGAACTTGGGTGCAATAAATTGCTTGATGAACCATTTTTGATTATCTTTCTCAGCGAAAGACCACTGTGCCGAGCCGCTGGTTGACCAGGGCTGAGTCAATTGGTAGCCATTGATACAGGGGAATAGGATATTTTTCCGTTTTCTAGTAATCCGAATTTCCATAGGTTTCACCTCTGCTCTGCCAGATAGTGCTGCTTGTATTCCTCCCAGATGGCGCACTGCCGGGTAAAATCTCCCGCCTTTTGGGCCTGAAGCCACGGCTCGTAATAAACCTCCCGGTATTGCTTCCAACGGGGAAGGTATGCTTTCCTGACCTGAGAAAAGGAATCGAAGCCCAGAAGCAGCAATTCCATGGTATAGTCATCAGAAGCGACGCGACCCAGAGCATGCTGGATTTTGGATTCCCATTGCAGCGGATTTTCCGATTCCATCAGGGCCTGCAGAAGGACCCCCTCCAGCAGAATAGGCGACTGAAAATAGGAGAAGCATCCATCTGTGGCGGTTAAGACCATACACGGGCTGCGCAGGATACGTTCCCTGGCGTAAATGCGAAAGGACGCGCTGGCACAAACCATGTTGCTCAGAATGCTGTCGTTCATAAGGGACTCAAACGGATCGGCTCCGCCGCGCAGATTGTCCGTGCTGATCTGCTGCAGTCCTGCTGGAGGAAAACAATACGTTCTGGAATCACCTGCCCAAAAATGAATGCACCTGCATCTTCCGCCGCTCAGGTTTTCTAACGTCACAGCGGAAAATGTGGTGGGCAGGACCTTTGAGAGGGAGCTGGCTAAGCTGCTCTCTGTATCCAAAATATTTCCGGCCTGGTGAAACGCCTGCTTCAAGCGATCCTCCAGATCTGACCGAAGGGATTCCAAGGGAATTTTCCCAAAGCCCTGCCTTTGGCTGTGGTATTCCGTAAACCACTGATATAACACAATTCCGGCCAACCGTGAGGCAATTTTGGCGCCGGTCCAGTTTCCAGCCCTCGGATAACGCTGGGCGCCGGCCCCACCGCAGCCGTCCATACTGCCGATTACTGCGGCACCGGGATAGCAGGTTATGCACAGCAGGGAGTCCTCTCCCTGCTGCGGAACCTGCTCCCGGTGGATTAAAATGGGAAATTGCTCAATTCGCATAGACGTGTCCCCCGCCGCACGCACAGGACTACACACATGGGGGCTTTTACAGGGTTTTGACTACCAGGCGGATAATATGCTGATAGTCGATTTCCCCCAGCCCGCCTCCAGCGATGGAGGGAACCATGATTACGTTGTCCCAGCTGCCGTGAATCTTGGACCAACTGTCTGCCATGGGTGCAAACAAAAGCAGACGCTTGGCCATATAATTCATAGGCGATGCCTGTTCCATATCTTCATCGTCGCCCCAAAGATCGGTCAGGGCGCTGAAATCTGCGGGCAAACCCGGATCATAATAGGGAGAACTGCGGCCAAATCCCAGCTCATGGGTGGGCGCGTCGGTCCAGACCGCTATAATTTGCCGGCGCTTGGTGTAGGGACGCTGAGGCTGCCAGTCGGAGCGGATGGCATAGGCCAGGGCTTCCAGACCATCCTCCGGCTCATCTCCTCCGCCAGTGGCCGCAATGCTGTTTACCAGGTTCTGAAGCCGCTGCTTTTCCTCGGGCAATGCCATAAAATTGGTTTCTGCAATGGCGTCCGGCCCGTCTGCCAGATAATCCCGGAATACAATTATTTTTACTCGAAAGCTGGTGATTTTTTTGGCGTTGGCCTGGGCTTCCTGACAGATATCGTCGTACAGGCGAAGCGCGTTGCCTTTTACCATGTCAATCACAGGCCGCATGCTGGCGGTCCCATCAATACAAAGAACCAGGTCCACATCGTAAGACGCACGCTCCTGGGGGTGCCCCTGGAAAGTTTCCTGACCATTCTGGTAGTTTGGATAGTTTTCCATCAGTTGTCTCCTCCTTGTCACATATTCCGGTAATTATAGTTTCTTCGGAGTGTGGAAGCCGCTGTCATCATCACCGCCGGAAGGGTGTTCCCGGAAGGGAGCGGGACGGCTATCCAATGGGGAATCCATCCCGGCAGGGCGCCAAGCAGAGCCGCACTTGGGACAACGGCCCGAAGAATAGGCATATTCCGTACCGCAATAGGGGCAGCGAACAATGTAAGAATCCCTGCGAACGGAGGCTCTCCGTTCTGCCCGGTAGGACCGGCGAAACACCTTCCGGGAGGTGTCCCGGCCGTCAAAGCTTTTCTCCATTTCCAGAAAAGCGTGGGCCCAAGTGGTCCGCTGATACATGGTTGCATACAGGACGCCCAATATGCCGCCGCTGGCTGCACTGAGCAGATTCCAGCCTATGAAACTCAGATTCAGGATCAGCATTTCCATCCGGTGTCCATGCATCAGATCGGCAGATTTTTGAATGGCGTCTTCTGCAGACAGCTCCGGATTTGTGTACAGCAGGTACGGCGTCAGGGCATAAGAGTAAGCTTTCATAACGCCGATAATGGGAATCAGGTTCCACAAAAAGACCCGGAAACGGTACCAGAACATACCAAAGCAGCAGTGACTGTAATCGGAAAAAGCCTCAAATACATCTCCCACAGCCAAAGGCTCTCCCTTGGCAATCCGCAGTGCGGCAATTTCTATGCCCATATCCAACAGGTTCAGGACAAACAAAATGTAGATAAGAAGGAAAATCCAGGAAAGAAACGTACCTACCAACGGAATAGCCCAGGATAGAAACAGGCTGACCAGAAACGGCACTCCGCCGGCCAGAAGCAGAATAACCAGGTTCAGCAATATACACTCCCGGAGATTCCGGATGACGCCTGCGTTTGCAGACTCCCGCAGCTTGCTGCGGGACATTACCATTTGCTTTTCCATATTTGACCTCCAAGTGGAATAGTTTATTTCGGGGATTTATTCGGATGGGTTTGGGTCAACGGCTCCGGACCCTTCAGCCTGTGGCAGCACTTCCTTCGGAAAAGTTTCCTGAGCGGGTGCGATTTCTGCCTGGGGCTGATCCCAGGAGATCGGGCAGAACCACTGTGCATATAGGGTGGTGCCGGGCTGAACGGGCAAGGTGAAGGGGTCTCCGCCGGAAAGCGCGGAGCCATCTCCGTCTTTCCGGGTATTCCAGCCCACGAACTGGAAAGGCCCGACCGCTTCCAGCGTGGGAAGCTCCTGCCCCCAAAGAAGCTGCTCCATAGGCATTATGGGGGAGGAAACCACTGCCTCAGCCGGCAAGTTGGCATCCAGACAGACGCGGGACACCTCCGGAATGGGTTCGGTACTCTGGAGACTTTGAACAGACTCCGCAGTTGGAGATACATCCCGCAATTGGGTGGAAATCTGCCAGGCGGCGGCCAGCACCGCACACAGGAATATGGATATTACAGCAATTGCGCAATGGCGTGAATATCCCGGCCTGGACGGACTTGCAGCTATGGGCGCGAACAGTTCCAGCCCGGGGATTGCTTCGGGATGGACGCTGCTGCGGCCAGCGAGGGAAACAGAACTGCCGCAGTTGGGACAGCGCGTTCCCTCGGGCATTTTTTTGCCGCAATGGGGGCAAATCATACTGAGACCTCCGTTTCTGCGAAACCCTGTTCACCAGAATGGGGATTCCCTGTGGGAGTGCTTTCCGCCGCAGACTCCGTTTGAGGCGGAGCGCTCTCTGCAGATGCCTGTGTTTCCGGTGGAGACCACTGGGAATACAGGACGATGGGTTGTGTCAGCGCAAAGTCGAACACATCACCGCCGCGCAGGCACAGACCAGATCCGTCCGAATGGGTGTTCCAGCCGGAAAATTGAAATCCCGCAATCGCCTCCGGTGTGGGGAGAACATCGCCGGGATGGAGAATGATGCTCTGAACCACATCCTGTGTATCCGGGGAGTAAACCATGAGTTGAATTTCCGCAGGTTCTGTGGAAAGCTCAGAGGCCTGCTCGGCGGAGGCGGCAAAATCCGCCAATTTCTCATCTCCGGAGCCGGCTCCCGGAAATAATCCGGCAGCATTCAGCAAAATTCCGATTGCAAAGCTGAGAATCACCGAAATTACGGTAATCAGGCAGTGCCCTTTCCCACCTGCTTCCCGGCGGCGGGGGCCGGTTGGATACCCTTGGGGTTCCTTTTGGCCGCGTCCCCGGGCTCTGCCTCTGGTTTCCCGGAACGGCCGCATTCTGACTTCCGAATAATCTGAGATCGTCACGGCTACTCCCCCTTTTGATGCCTTCATTTGGTTTCAATGTAATGTATTCTGTGCGGAAAGGAAAGGCATTTCGCAAAAATGACAATTTTTTTGTCAAAACAGGAAGTTGCTGCTGGACATTTTCGCCTTGACTGATAAAATAAACATATCCTTTCCTTTCCGGACAACACCGGACGGTAAATTCTAGGAATTTCTTTCTGGGTGAGATCTTACCAAGATTTTATAAGAGAACGTGCTAATTATCAAGATGACCGCTGCGCTGCTGGTTCTACTTTTTTGGAATAGATATATTTTTATGCTAACTTCCTGCTTGGGCCGCTATTGCTGCAGGGGAATGGGCATCCCAGGAAGATCTTCGGTTATTTGCAAGGAGGAGACGAATAACATGATGGACCAACAGCCCCGGATTACCACGCTGAATGACCTTCTGTACGGCCTTTTCCGGGAGGAAAACTGCGGGCGCCCGCCGATTCAAGGACAGCCCCGACTTCTCCGGGAAGACTATTTCAGGCTCTTGTTCCCTGAGGAACTATGCCGGCAATATGAGGGAAAGACCAAATCCAATTTGACCTGGTTTTTCAACAATGACAGGAAAAATAAAGCGGTGAAGCGCTCTCTGATTCGGCTGCTTCAGTCGGGAATGGCGATGATCATCGGGCAAACCCAGCGAAAGTGCAGCGCGGTGCTCTGGCCGGACGGCCAGCACGCTGCGTTCGACGCAGAGGCAATGTGGAAGATATTGAGCCGGGTGTCTATCCCGTCTGCGATCAACGAAAGGCTTGCAATTGCGGAGCAGGTTGGGGCCCCAAAAACAGGCGGTACCGCATTGCACCGCTATTTTGCCGCTGACCCTGCGGCAGCATTTGCCAGAATCCTTCTGACACTGGCTGTGATTCCGGACGCGCCGGAGGAACTGGTCGCGGGAATCTGGAGCAGCAAAACCCAGACGGCCATGGATCAAAGCTGGAAACTTTCCCTGGAGGGCCATATCCGTCATGGAAAGCTGCTGTATCTGGACGGCAGCCATGATCAGGCTTTTGCCGTATTTGAGCGGGCTGCTCAGCGCCTGGGACGGCCGGCCCAAACACAGGAGGAGTCGGAGCTGTACTGTCGGCTCGGCGTAATGCTGGCCACGGGAGACGGGCATTACCGGGATGTGTCCGAAGCCTGCCGTTACCTGAAAATGGGCTGCCTTGAGCAAAATCCGGAGTCCTATTACCTGCTTGCCAAGTATTCAAAAGGAGAGGCTTCTCAGACGGCAATGAAAACCGCAGCAGACCTGGGATGGGGGGCTGCAATTCGGGAAGTGGGAAATGCGTTTTATTTTGGGACAGGACGTGGGCAGGACAAAGAACAGGCAAAGGCGTACTACCAACGGGGGCTGACAGCTTCGGGGGAAGACGGAAGCTTTTGCGCCTATATGCTTGGACGCATTTTAGAGGAGGAGAATTCCCTGCAGGCTGCGGTAAACGCCTACAAAATTGCCTGGGAAAAAGGCAGCCTCCAGGCCTATGACCGATTGACAAGCCTGAATTTTCTTCATCAGCGGATGCAGCCTGCTCAAACACGCCGGGATGTGACGCCGGGCTACTGTGTTGTGAACGGCTCTGTGGGCACTAACAGAATTTTCCGAGAGAGTCTGGCAGATTGCTGGAAAACAACTGTTTGTTCACCAGATGACGACATATTCCAGATTCTGGAGCCGTTGGCCCGGTGCCTCTTTACCCCGGAGCAAAAGGTTTTTCCGAAGCTGGCTGTTGTACTGCTGTCCGATAATCAGCAGGAGAACCTGTACCAGGCTGTTTCTGCCTTGCGGGCGCTGGAAGCGGTGGCAGAGGATTTGCCCCAAAGAAAGTGGGAGATGGCGGAAGCAGTCTGCCTGTATATCGGAGCAGAGCACGATTACGCCTCGCTGATGCTGGACGCAGCCTGTGCAGGACTGCGGGGAATTGCATTTCCGATTCGGATTTGTGACCCGGATTGGGATGGGGCAGATGGGCTGTTTTTGTACGCGCCGCTGTTTTTACCCTGCCTGAATCAGAAGGAGACAGTTCCCATTCGCCTGGTCGTTCTGGGCAGTACCAACGGCGCCATGTCTGTGGTCCGCAAAGCGGTATCCCTTCCGCTCCCCGGGGACATACCGGTGAGTATCAGCGTAGTAGGGGAGGATGGGGAGACCATGGAACGCCGGTTCCGGGAACTCTGCCCCGGTATTGCCAGCGCTCCGTCTGATGTCCGACGGAACACTCCGGAATTTTTTTCCTATCGGCTGTCGGACGGGGGTATCCCCCATCTTTTGCGCCGGCTGCGGCAGACCCGCATGGCGCAAAAAGAAGCGTCCCGCGAGGAGATCGCGGAACGCATTGGCAGGGGGAACTATTTTGTTGTAGCGGCCGGAAGCGATCAGGAGAACATTGCATTGGCGATAACCCTGCGCCGGGAACTGCTGAAGCTGGATCCGACCTTTACAAACCTTCCTTTTATTGCCGTTCAGACACGCAGCCCCATCGCCGGATGGATGGCAGAGACGCTTTCATCATCCGGGGAAAGTCCGTACAACAGCTGGTATAACCAGTACGGTCTGTTCTGCTTTGGCTCACAGTCCCAATATACTCTGGAAAGTCTGGACCAAGATATCCTGGAAAAACGGGCACAGGCCGTCCATCTCCAATACGCCGGCAACCATGTTCCCGCCAACCAGGCACTGGCGGACTATTATTGCCGCCAGTATAACCGGGATAGTTCCCGGGGTGTTGCGCTGTTTGCATATTACCAGCTCTTCTCGGCGGGATGCGTTTTGTCTGACTGGCGGTTCTATGCGCTGCCGGACAAGGTTCGGCAGCTGGCGCAGCAGTACCGTTTGTGGCTGGAGGAGGAAGATCACTGGGAGTCCGCCGCAAAATTGGAGCATGAGCGGTGGAATTGCCAAATGCTTTGCTCCGGGTGGGAGTCGGCAACAATTCCGCAGGTGGAAACGTATGTTCAGCGCGGCAGCCCAAGCTATCAGCTCTACCTGTGCAAAATTCATCCGTTTCTGTGCTCCTGGGAAGACCTGGAATCGGGAGAACGGCGCAGAGAAGTCGAAACTGCCATCTGCAGCCGCTTTCCGGAACAGACCGTGCATGATCCGATTCAGGAAGACAAACAAACCGTTCAGATTATGGCAAAGCTTCTGGAGATTTTCTGACGCAGCGAATCTCATACCCCCACGCGATGAGACAGAGCAGCGTGTCCCGCACAGTGCGGCGGTCATAGTTCTTTTCCTCCTCGCGCAGCTGACTGTACGGGATCAGCAGGGGCGTCTGTTTTCTTTGGTCACAGCGTTCAGGGCCATAGGTCCAGCCGTTCTGGCGCCTTTCCAATGCCCAGGAATTGTGAACGTTTTCTGCCAGCTGCTCTACCAAATTATCCAGCTCCCGGGGAAGTGTAATCTGCCCAAAATCTATGGGTTTGGGCGTCCATTGGCCTGTCATACAATCCCTCCTTTTGGGTTTCTCTCATTATAGGCCATTATCCTCTAACATCGCAAGCGGAGCAAACCAGGAATATGCTTACTTTTTACAGACGCTACTAACTTCTGCGCCACAGGAGGCAGATATGGACAGAAAGTATATCGCGTTCATCAGTTATCGGCATACCCCGCTGGATATGGCAGTTGCCAAGAAACTGCACAACCTGATTGAACAATATCCTGTTCCCCGTGGGGTACGGCAAAATGGCCAGAAACGGCTGGGAATTGTGTTTCGGGATCAGGAGGAGCTTCCAGCTTCCAGTGACCTTTCTCAGGACATCCGCAAAGCCTTGGACAATTCCCGCTTTTTGATCGTAGTGTGCACGCCGGATACCCCAGGTTCCCGCTGGGTTTGTCAGGAGATTGCCTATTTCCTCAGAAATCACAGCATACAAAATGTTCTGACCGTTCTTGCTGCCGGAGAACCGGAGCAGGCTTTTCCAGATGCGCTGATCCATATGCCGGAGGGGCCTGATATCCGAATAGTGGAACCTCTGGCTGCGGACGTCCGCGCAAAAACACGGAGCGGGGTACTTTCCCGCCTGGGCAGGGAGAGCAGGCGCTTGTTTGCGGCAATGCTGGGGTGTCCGTATGATGCGCTGGTTTTGCGGGAACAAAGGCGGCGTACCCGCCGTTTTGGAGCTGCAGCCTGTGCGATTCTCGGCGTTGTGCTGGCATTTACCGGAGTGCTTTGGACTACGAACCGGAAAATATCCCGACAGAATACGGAACTTGCCCGGCAGAAACGGGAAATTCAGCTAAGTGAGTCGCAGCTTCTGACCCTGGATGCTCAGGAAGCGCTTTCCCGGGGAGATTATGCCGAGGCAGCGCAGAAAGCAGTGATGGCGCTGCCCCGTGCAGGAGAAGAAGACCGTGATTATTATGCACCGGCGGAAGCCGTCCTGATGCAGACATTGAACTTGTTCGGTACCGGGGAGCCAATCTGGGTCTTGCGGGATCGGGTTTTGGAACAGCCAACCCAAATCCAATCGTTTCATATCTTTGGGAACGGAAAAACCATCCTGACTGAGGATGGTTTTGGGACGGTAACTTGTTTTGACACAGATGGTCAGAAAATCGTATGGCAGATATGGCTTCCGGAAGAACCTCTGTTCCCAGCCAGACCCCAACTGATGAGCACATCCACGGGAGAACGGGCTTATTGTAAGTGGGGGAATACATTGCGTTGTTTGGCCCCGGAGGATGGCTCCGTGGTGTGGACACAGGAGCTGGAGAGCAGTGCCTACGGCGGCAGCCTGACTTACGATGAGCAATATGACCGGTTTGCGTATATGGCTTTCCGTCGGGAGGAAACGGAAGATTCCCTCCAAGGCGTATTGGAGATTCGCTCCGGAGCTACGGGCGCGGTTTTACAGTCCATAGCATTTGATGACATTGCCCCGGCGGAAGAATGCTGTTTTGCAGCCCCGCTTTGTGAGGCCGAAGCTGTGAGCGGAGCCTTCTCTCAGGATGGGACCCAATACGCAGGCGTTTACGCCTGGCATAGTGGGGATGCGGAGCAGGTTCATATCAACTGCTTTGCGGTGAATCTTGCCTCCGGCGAGGTAATTTTTCAGTGGCGCCAGCCACTGGAGGGCAGCTTGTATGATTTTGTTCCCGTGGGGATGACGTTCTTGGACCAGGGCCGGTCTTTGGGAATTGTGCTGCAGGGATACCCGGAAAATGTAGCCGCTTTGGTAATGAAACTGAGCCTGGAGGAAGGAACGTGCCTTTGGCAAACCAAAACGCCCGGCGAACTGCAGTGGGATGGGCTGCAGATGGGGCGCAGTACCTATGCCCTGCTGGGGAAGGAGGTTTGCCTGGCGGCCCGGTTTGATGGCCTGTATGAAATTGACTGGAGCACCGGAGAATTGGTGGATTCCCGTGTCCTGCCATCCCCAATTTCCCAATTGGAGGCGGTGGGGAACGGAGCCTTTGGCTACATCCTGCGGTCCGGGGAAACCGGATGCGGTTGGGCCGGGAATACAGGGCTGATTCTGAGCGCAGATTCTCTGTTCCAGGTGGCCACGTCTGTTGGCCCTCATGTACAAGCACAAATCTGGGGTAATGGAATTGTCCAATATTCCGAAGAGGGTACTTTGATGGAAATTGCTGTGTCCAATGCCATGGGACCAGGGTATGTGGCAGCCATTCCAGAGGAGGCGAAGACCCAGCTGGTGCTAAAGTGGCCGGAAAAAATCGAATCGTCGTTTGACATATCGGAAATTCAAGGGGATGGACGATGGAAAAGCTGGCTGGGAAATGAGCTCCAAATTCTATCGGAAGACCGGATAGGGATGGGGATCTTTTCCAAGGAGACATTCCGGGAAGAGACAACTTTGGCATATGTAATTCTGGATCGGAAAACCCAGGACATGGTATCCACATTGGAACTGGCAGACTATGTATATGGAGCGCCACCCCTCCTGCTGCCACAGGGAACAGGGTATATTCAATGCGGTTCTCAGGGGACTGTAACCTTGGGTAAGCAGGACGGCACAGAAGTCTTGGCGGGAGCGCCCGAAATCAGTGCGCAAGCCATTCCGGAGGGCGTCTTGCTGAGCGCTTCAGAATACCAGAAAGAGACAGGCAGCGTCCTGACGGTCCGACTGGATACAGATAGTCTGTGCATATGGAGCAACGGCACAAATCCGGTTACAATCCGTTTGCCGGAGTCATTGACCTGGAAGCCAGACAGGGGTGACAGATTTGAACGGTTCCTGAAGGTCTGTGAAAATGGCTGGGTGCTTGTGGGTATATTGGGGAAGGATGGAACTTTAAATCTGTCTGATCTTATTGCCTGCGACACCGAGCACGGCGACTGGTATTCGGTCGCCGGTGAAGGTGTGCTTCCCAATCCGGAGATGTTGGCCATGTCGGCAGATCAACCGATTTTGGCAGCAGTGGATGCGACTCACACCCTGCAGGTATATGACATTGTCCAGCAGCAAACAATTTCTTCCTTTTCCCTCCCCTTCCCGGTGGATGCAGGGGCCCAATTGGATTTCCTGCTGAATGACACCTGCCTTTTGACAGCCACAGAAGATGGTCAGTGCTGGATTTACGACCTCCACACGGGAGATATTTTGTGGAGGGAATGCGTTGGCACGGGAAATGGCGGCGTGTCGACTTATCAGGATCCTGAAAATGCGCGGCTGTACCTCATCGGGGAGCCCGGATACCTGACGGAGAATGGATTTTGTCTGGACCTGCGCAGCTGGACGACGCTGGGGGAAATTCACGGCGCAATGGGATTTGACGAGGAAACCGGAACCCTGTATCGCTGGGGCAGCAATGGGGCCATTTTGGCAATCGCCACTCCCGGCACGCAGGAACTGGCGGCATATGCAGAGAGGCTGTTCTGCGAAGAAAACGCCGACTGACCATTTTTGGTTTCCTTGCCTGGCTTGTTCGGTATCCACGGTCCTTGGTTGACAGATGGTGGGGATACGCCTGCCGCCCGGATAAGCGGCAGAGGACGGTTGGGTGCGCCGGTCAGGTATCCTCCTGAGGGGGCAGGGGCCGGCTGTCAATCAGCTGAACCTTCCGGGGCCTCCCCATCAGCGCGTAATACTTGCGCCAGTCCGCCAATGACTGAAGCGGGACCCTTTCACCATGAATCGGAATGGATTCCACAATCTGTTCCGGCCTCAGGGCGCAGTCGTATTCCACGCCGTCCCGAACGATAACCAATCCGGCCATCACATCCACATCGATGCCGTCGATGACAAATTCCAGAAAGTGCCGGGTTTTGTACCGGCTGTCCGGGTTCGGCGGCGCCAGCTTTCCGATGGCTGACAGGGCGGCCTTTGCCTTTTCCACATCCTCTTCCAGGAGCATAATGTCAATGTCCTGGAAGCAATCCGTTCGGTTTTTCAAATACAGCAGCATGGACGCGCCGACTGCCCAGGTAACTTGCTGCGTATTGAGAATGTGTGCAGTTTTTGCCAGCACGCTCAGCTTTTTCTCCAGATCTTTCATTTTTCGCAGTACTCCAAAGAGAAAATTGTGTTTTTTCCAAGGGCCCTCTCCGGCGGACGGTTTTTTCGGAGGGGTGCTATGCCGATACCAATTGTACATCTTCCCCCGGTGGAACGCAACCGGGAATCCCGGTTTTCCGCCCCGGGGGCGTTCCCAAAGGCAAACACTGCGGGACCTGTTCCGCATTTCCGGCATCCGCTGTTTTGCCGCTTGACTTCTCCGTCCGGGGTTAGTATCCTATGGGTAGATGTTGGCGGGAGGCGGCGGGCAAGGCCGTTTCTGCCATAAAGGAGGCAGCCCCATGGAAAG
>CALXFW010000172.1 GCA_944387685.1 uncultured Oscillospiraceae bacterium | reverse complement strand
GAGGGTCCCCCAGAATGGGAAACCCCATCCAGGCACAGTGCACCCGGAGCTGGTGGGTCCGCCCCGTCACCGGCTCCAGGGCCAGGCGGCACAGTTTCTCCCCCCGCTCCAGCACCCGGAACCGGGTCAGGGACGGCTTCCCGTCCGGACGGACCTCCCGCAGCAGGCTGGGCAGGGGCCGACGGGCGATGGGGGCGTCAATTGTACCGCTGTCAGCCTCCGGCCCGCCCCAGGTCAGGGCATGGTAGGTCTTTTGCAGGGGAACGGATTGGAGCAGGGCGTGAATGTGGGCATTCTTCGCCAGCAGCACCACCCCAAAGGTGTCCCGGTCCAGCCGGGTCATGGGGTGAAACGCCCCGGTGTGGCCGGTTTTCTGATAATAGCCGTACACCCGGTTGGCCAGGGTGCCGGTGTTCTGGGACCGGGAGGGGTGAATCAGCATTCCCGCCGGTTTGTCCACCGCCAGAAGGGCATCATCCTCATACAGCACCGTCAGGGGGCCATCCTCCGCCGGATAGTCCGGGGCTTCCTCCTCCCAGGCAACGGTGATCACATCCCCGGGCTGCACCGGATAGTCGGTGTGTTGGGGCTCCCCGTTGACCCGGATTCCGCCGCCCCATTTGTACTTGTTCATCAGCCCGGCGGACAGCTTCATCTCACCCCGGAGGAAAGAGGACAGCCGCCCCTCCCGCCGGGCAGTCCATTTCAGTTCCATGGCGCCTCCCAACAGAAAAACCCTGCTGGTTCGTCAGCAGGGTTTCTTTGTGTGTTGCTTAGTTCAGAGCGGCCTTGGCCTTCTCCACCACAGCGGCGAAGGCAGCGGTGTCCTGAATGGCCATCTCAGACAGGCTCTTGCGGTTCATCTCAATGCCGGCCTTCTTGATGCCGTTCATGAAGGTGGAGTAGTTCATCCCGTAGGGAGCGACAGAAGCGCTGATCCGGGTGATCCACAGGCGGCGGTAGTCACGCTTCTTCAGCTTGCGGCCCTTGAAAGCGTAATTGCCGGACTTCATAACCTGCTGCTTGGCCATCTTGAAGTGCTTGGACTTGGAGCCCCAGTAGCCCTTCGCCAGCTTCAGGGTAGCATTTCTTCTCTTGCGCGTCATCATCGCGCCTTTTACTCTAGCCATTGTTCGTATCCTCCTTCTGCCTTACTTGTAGGGAATCATCTTCTTGATGGCGTCGATATTGGTCATATCGGCGTAAGCGGTAGCACGCAGATGGCGGGTACGCTTGGTGGTCTTCTTGGTCAGGATGTGGCTCTTGTAAGCGTGAGCTCTCTTCACCTTACCGGTCTTGGTCAGGTTGAATCTCTTCTTAGCACCGCTATGGGTCTTCAGCTTGGGCATAAGTGGTTCTCCTTCCGTTATCGTTTGTAAAACTTACTTGTTATTCTTGGGGGTCAGGAACATGGCCATAAAGCGGCCCTCCAGCTTGGGATTCTTCTCCATGCCGGCCACGTCCGCGCAGCTCTGGGCAAAGTCCATCAGCAGCTTCTCACCCAGGTTGGTGTGGGCCATTTCGCGGCCGCGGAAGCGGACGCTGACCTTCACCCGGTTGCCGTCGCTCAGGAACTTCTGGGCAGCCCGGACCTTGGTCTCAAAGTCGTTGGTATCGATGCTGGGGCTCATGCGGATCTCCTTGATCTCCACCACCCGCTGGTTCTTCTTGGCCTCCTTCTCCCGCTTCTTCTGGTCGAAGCAGAACTTGGAGTAGTCCATGATTTTGCAGACAGGAGGGGTCGCGTTGGGAGAAATCTTCACCAGATCCATGCCCTGCTCTTCCGCCATGGCATTGGCCTGGGCTGCGGACATAATCCCCAGCTGCGCGCCGTCGGCACCGATGAGTCGGATTTCCTTGTCCCGGATTTCCTCGTTGAGCTGATGATCTAACTTTGCGATGGTAAGCACCTCCAAATACACAACAAAAAAGCGGATGCCAAAGCATCCGCACAATTCGCAGCAATCCCCCGAAGGAAAGGTGGAATATGAACCGTTTTGCGTCAGCGAACGGTGAGGCGGATGTTCAGCCTTCTTTATTACCCGGACATTCTACCACGGCGTCTGGGAAAAGTCAAGCCCTATTTTTCCTGTTTCCCCCGGGCAAATCCGGTATTTTTCCCTTTCCGGAATATCTTATGCAAAACCTGGGTAGGATTATTCCGAATCCCCCACCAGTGTTCCCGGCTCGCCGGTAAAGGCGGAGAGCACCTCCACCCCGATGCCGAACTGCCGGGCCAGCTCCACACTCCGGTCGTGGAGCACCTGCGCGCCGTTTTCAATGAGCTTCAGCATGGCCTCATAGCTGATTCTGCCGAAGCGGACTGCGTCGGGGTACAGCCGGGGGTCCCGGTCATACACCCCGTCCACATCGGTGAAAATCTGGCACTTATCCGCGTGCAGGAACCCTGCCAGAGCCACCGCCGTGGTATCGGAGCCGCCCCGGCCCAGCGTGGTGATGTCCCCCTCCGGGTCCCGGCCCTGAAAGCCGGCCACCACCACAACCTTCCCGGCCTCCAGCTCCCGGCGGATGCGCCCGGTGTCCACATTCAGAATCCGGGCATTGCCGTGGACGCCGTCGGTATCGATCCCTGCCTGCCAGCCGGTGAGGCTCACCGCGGGATACCCCATTGCCCCGATGGCCATGGCCATCAGCCCCGCCGCCATCTGCTCTCCGGCGGCGAGATACGCATCCATTTCCCGGGCGGCCCCCCGGCGGTTGACCTGCGCCGCCTTCTCAATCAGCAGATCCGTGGTATCCCCCTGGGCGGAAACCACCACCACGACCTGATTCCCCTGCCGGGCCAGCCCGGCCGCCCGGCGAGCGGCTTTGCGGATGCGCTCCGCATCCGCCAGGGACGTTCCCCCGTATTTCTGTACAAACAGCATTTCAATCCCTCCCAGGGTATCCTATGTCATCCCGGGACGAAGGGTGCCGAAGTCCCGGAAAAAAGCTGCCGCCTCACCGGCAGCAGCTGGGAAATGTTCAGCAAGGGGACACCCTATCCCGCCAGCACCTCCGCCTTCACCACTCCGGGGAAGGCCTGCAGCTGAGCCAGCAGTTCCTCCAGCGGCACCGTCAGGTCCATGGTTTCCGCAGAGATGGTCACCACCGCCGTGCCGTTGGTGGGAACAATGGAGTTGATGGTGATGATGTTGGCCCCGGCCTGGGCAAAGACGTGGAGCAGCTCCGACAGCAGCCCCGGCTCGTCGTGGAGCAGCAGCTGGAAAGTGATGATCCGGCCGGTCATCATATTCTGAAAGGGCAGCACTGCATCCCGGTATTTGTAGAATGCGCTGCGGCTGATATCCGTCATCCGGGTCGCCTCGTTTACGGTGGAAGCCTCGCCGGTAGAGAGCAGCCGTTTGGCCTCTGCCACCTTCAGAAACACCTCCGGCAGGGCCGATGCCTCTACGATATAGTATTTGGGTTTCGTGTTCATGGCGAACCTCCTGAACGTGCCCAAAATGTGTACGCTTGGGCAACATTTGTTTTTCCACTATGTATTCTAGCACAGATTCCCAAAAAAGCAACCCCCATATTTCACGGAAAGGAGGAATTCCCCTGGGTCCCGGAATCAAGAAACTGCTGACGCTTCTTGCCGTTTTTCTGGGCGTCTGGCTGTCGCTGCGCTTTGTCCTGCCCCTTATCTCCCCGTTTTTGCTGGGAGCCGCCCTGGCCCTGGCTGCGGAGCCCATGGTATCGTTCCTGCACAAATCCGCCGGGATTCCCCGGCCGGTATCCACCGGCATCGGGGTGAGCATGACCTTCTGCTTCCTGGCCATGCTGGTGCTGGTGCTGTGCGCCATCCTGGTGCGGGAGCTGGGGAACCTGGCGGGAGTGCTGCCGGACATGGAGCAGACCGCCGGCGCCGGCATTGACCGGCTCCAGGCCTGGCTTCTGGAGCTGTCCGGCCAGGCCCCGGAGGGCGTCCGCTCTCTGCTGGAGGACAACGTGGAATCCCTGTTCTCCGACGGCACCGCCCTGGTGAACAAGGCCGTGGGCTACCTGCTGGGCTTTGCCGGAAATCTGCTGAGTCATGTGCCGGACAGCGCCCTGAGCCTGGGCACCGCCGTGGTCTCCGGATATATGATTTCCGCGAAGCTGCCCCGGATTCACCGGTGGGTAAAGAGCCGCCTCCCCCGGGAGCGGCTGGAACCGGTTTTTGCCGCCTGGCAGCGGGTCAAATCCGCAGTCGGCGGGTGGCTGGCCGCCCAGTGCAAGCTCATGGGGGTGACCTTCGCCATTCTTTCCGGCGGTTTTCTGATTCTGCGGATTCCCTACGCCCTGCTGTGGGCGGCGGTGGTGGCCCTGGTGGACGCCTTCCCGGTGCTGGGCACCGGGACCGTGCTGCTGCCCTGGAGTCTGATCTGCCTGCTCCAGGGGGACACCCCCCGGGCCATCGGCCTGCTGGGGGTCTATGTGGCCGCCTCGGTGATCCGCTCCGCCCTGGAGCCCCGCCTGGTGGGCCGTCACATGGGACTGGACCCCTTGATTACCCTGATTGCCCTGTACGCCGGATACAAGCTCTGGGGCATCGGCGGGATGCTTCTGGCCCCCTTGCTGGCGGTAAGCGCCCTCCAGCTGACCCCGGAGCGCACCCGGGAGGACGCCCCCTAGCCCCGTTTCTCACACATTTCCAACAAAAATTCCATATCCCTATTGTACATCCCGTAGATTTTTGCTATAATGATTGGAAAATGTATTTACTGGATGTGTCAGAACGTGAAATACGGAATTTGGAATGTGCACGAGCCGGATGCACACGCTGTCAACGACCTGGTGGGAGCGGGCTACGCTCCCCTGGCAGCGATGGTATTGGCCTCCCGGGGAATCCGGGACGGCGCGGAAGCGAATCACTACTTAGACTGTCATGCCCCCCTGCCGGACCCCTTCCGGATGACGGACATGGACCTGGCTGCCGGACGGGTGGGCCTGGCCATGGCCCGGGGGGAGAAAATCGCCGTATTCGGCGACTACGATGTGGACGGCATCACCGCCACCTGCCTGCTGACGGATTTTCTCCGCCGTCACGGTGCCGACGTGGTCAGCTACATCCCCGGGCGGCTGGAGGAGGGCTACGGCCTGAACGCCATCGCCATTCATCAGCTCCACCAGGCCGGCGTGAAGCTGATTGTCACCGTGGACTGCGGCATCACCGCCGTGGAGGAAGCCCGGCTCTGCCGGGAACTGGGGATGGACCTGGTGATTACCGACCACCACGAGTGCAAGGACACCCTGCCCCAGGCCGCCGCGGTGGTGGACCCCCACCGTCCCGACGGGGGCTACCCCCACAAGAATCTGTCCGGGGTGGGCGTTGCCTTCAAGCTGGCCGCCGCCCTCAGCGGGGACCAGGAGGCGGTGCTGCGGGACTACGCAGACATGGTATGCCTGGGCACCGTGGCAGACGTGATGCCCCTGCAGGGAGAAAACCGGGTGTTCACCGCCCGGGGACTGGATATGCTGGCCCACACCCGCCGTCCGGGCATCGCCGCCCTGATGCACGAAAGCGGCTGCGCCCCGGAATCCATCACCGCCACCAGCATCGGCTTTATGCTGGCCCCCCGGATCAACGCCGCCGGGCGGATGGGCCAGGTGGAGCTGGCCCTGGAGCTGTTCCTGACGGAGGACCTCCTCCGGGCCCAGGAACTAGCGTCCCAGCTGTGCGAGCTGAACCGACAGCGGCAGAACATCGAGTCGGAAATCTACCGGCAGGCGGTGTCCATGCTTCCCTCCGGCCAGCCGCCGGAGGCCATTGTCCTGGCCGACGAAAGCTGGCACCAGGGCGTGGTGGGCATTGTGGCCAGCCGGATTGCCGAGGAATACGCCTGCCCCACCTTCCTCATCTGTCTGGATGGGGAGCACGGCAAAGCCAGCTCCCGCAGCCACGGGGGCTTCAACCTCTTTGCCTCCCTGACGGCCCTGTCTCCCCTGCTGGAAAGCTACGGCGGACATGAGCTGGCCGCCGGCTTCACCATTACCCGGCAGAACATCCCGGAATTCCGCCGTCAAATCTGCGCCCTGGCCGCAGGATACTACACCGACGACACGCCCCGAACCACCCTGGATTTGGACTGTGCCGTTCCGCCGGAGCTGCTCACCGTGTCCAACGTGGATTCCCTGCAGGTGCTGGAGCCCTGCGGCAACAGCTGCCCCAAGCCGGTGCTGATGATGGAGCACCTGATTCTGGAGCGCATCTTCCTGGTGGGAGGCGGGCGGCATATGCGTCTGCGGCTGCGCAGCGGGCGGCACATTGTCAACGCCATTTACTTCTCCGCCACCCCGCAGAGCGCCTCCGTTGCGCCGGGAGATGTGGTGGACGTGGCCTTCACCCCCCAGATCAACGACTACCGGGGCGAACGCACGGTGCAGCTGAACGTGCTGGACATTCGTCCCGCCTGCACCGCCTGCTGCTCGCCGGAGATTGCCGGCTACCGGGCGCTGCGCCAGGATTCCCTGAGCGCCGAGCTGGCCGCCCGGATTCTGCCCGGCCGGGCCATGCTGGCCACGGTGTGGCGGTATCTGGCGGCAGGCTCCGGACCGGTGCAGGAATCGCCCCTGTGCCTGTGCCGGAAGATTGTCCGCTGGTCCAACCAGCCCCTGTCCCTGGGGCAGCTGCTGACCTGCCTGGACATTTTCCGGGATGTGGGACTGCTGGAAATGACCCGGCACCATAAGGACATCACCATTCGGCTGACCCCCGGCCCCGGGAAAGCCGATCTGAATACAAGCCAGACCATGCAGCGCCTGCTGCAAGCGAAAGAGAGCTGAGAAAACGTGGAAACTTTTCAGGATCATTACGCCTCCATGCAAGCCGCCATTGCCAAGCATCTGCCCGGCGCGGATTTGCAGCTGATTGACCGGGCGGTGGAATACGCCAACGTCAAGCACCAGTTTCAGAAGCGCAAGGACGGCTCCCCCTACATCATCCACCCTCTGGCCGTGGCGGAAATCGTGGCGGAGATGGGACTGGACATGGACGCCATTCTGGGCGCTCTGCTCCACGACTGCATCGAAGACACCGACGCTTCCCACGAGGACATCGAACGCATTTTCGGCGGCACCGTCGCGGAGCTGGTGGAGGGCGTCACCAAGCTGACCCGGGCCAACTTCTCCACCTCCGAACAGGCCCAGATGGAAAACCTGCGCAAAATGTTCATGGCCATGAGCAAGGACATCCGGGTGGTGCTCATCAAAATCGCCGACCGGCTCCACAATATGCGCACCATGCAGTACCAGACCCCGGAGAAGCAGATCAAGAAGTGCCGGGAGACCATGGACATCTACGCTCCCCTGGCCCACCGGCTCGGTATGCAGCGGATCAAGTGGGAGCTGGAGGACCTGTCTCTGTGCTATCTGGCCCCCGCCGCCTACGAGGAGATCACCTCCTACCTCCAGGCCCATGAGGAGCAGGACGAGGCTTTCATGCGCAACATTCAGGACAAGATCACCCAGCGGCTTACCAGCATGGGCATCCGGAACAAGACTTATGGCCGGATCAAGCACGTCTACTCCATCTACCGGAAGATGCAGTCCCAGGGCAAGACCATGGATGAGCTGTACGACATCTACGCCTTCCGGGTGATTGTGGACACCATCCCCGACTGCTACAACGTGCTGGGCCACATCCACGACCTGTTCAACCTGGTGCCCGGCCGGTTCAAGGACTATATCTCCACCCCCAAGCCCAATATGTACCAGTCCCTGCACACCACGGTCATCGGCACCGAGGGCATCCCCTTCGAGGTGCAGATCCGCACCTGGGAAATGCACGAAACGGCGGAATATGGCATTGCCGCCCACTGGAAGTACAAGCAGGGCACCGGAGCGGGCACGGAGAAGGACTTCGAGTGGGTCCGCCGCCTGCTGGAGAGCCAGCAGGACTCCGACGCCGAGGAGTTCGTCCAGTCCCTGAAGATCGATATGTTCGACGATGAGGTTTTCGTCTACACCCCCAAGGGCCGGATTGTCTCCCTGCCCGCCGGGTCCACCCCCATTGATTTCGCCTATGCCATTCACTCCGGTGTGGGCAACGCCATGATCGGCGCCAAGGTCAACAACCGAATCGCCAACATTGACGCCAAGCTGAAAAACGGCGACATCGTGGAGATTCTCACCTCCAAAGCCGCCAAGGGCCCCAGCCGGGACTGGCTGACCATCTGCAAGAGCAACCAGGCCCGGACCAAGATCAAGCAGTGGTTTAAGAAGGAAAAGCGGGAGGAAAACATCGTCCATGGCCGTTCTTCCTTTGAGTCCGAGATGAAGCGGGAGGGGCTGCCCCTGAGCGCCCTGTCCGACCCGGAATTGGAGAGCCATCTGCTGAAGAAGCTTTCCTTCGACAACTGGGACGATATGTACGCCGCCATCGGCTACGGCGGACTCACCGCCACCAAGGCGGTGGGCCGGATCCGGGACGACGTGAACCGGGCGGTAAAAGCCCAGGCTATGGAGCGGATGCCGGTCAGCCCCCTGCGGGTGCGGCCCGACTCCGACGCAGTGCTCCAGAACCGCCACGCCGTCAACGGGGTCATCGTGGAGGACATCGACTCCTGCATGATCAAGTTCGCCAAGTGCTGCACCCCCGTTCCCGGGGATGCCATTGTGGGCTTCATCACCAAGGGCTTCGGCGTCAGCATCCACCGGGCCGACTGTCCCAACGCCCGGAACCGGGAGGACCCCCGGCAGGCTGCCCGCTGGGTGCGGGTCCGCTGGGCCGCCCAGGAGGAGCAGCCCTTTGAGACCACCCTGGAGCTGGACTGCATCACCCGGGACGGTCTGCTGCTGGACGTGGCCACGGTGATGACCACCGCCCGGGTGCGGGTGAAAGAGCTGGTGGGCAAGGACCTGCCCGGCGGACACAGCACTTTCACCGTCCGCTTTGAAGTAAAAAACGTCAGCGAGCTGGAGAGCATCCGGCAGAAGCTGCTGAACATCCGGGACGTCACCGGTTCCCGGCGAGGACAAAATTAACCAAGGAGGATTTGTTATGCTGACCAAACTGGAACAATACTGGACCGATTTGGACGAGACCATTCTGGTTAACAAGCGGGAAATGGTGCTGGGCATGGCCGTATGCGCCCTGGCGGGGATGCTCACAGGTATGCTCCTGAGCCCCCGGAAGACCATGAGCGTCAGCACCAGCCACTATGCCGCCGCAGGAAATGACCGGGAGGGCGAAGCCGCCCGCGGCCCGGAGGACTGATTCCATGCGGGCAGTTTTGACCCGGGTCAGCTCCGCCAGCGTGACCATCGACGGGGAAGTGACAGGGCAGATCGGCCGGGGCTTTCTGATTCTGCTGGGCATCGGCCCGGAGGACACGGAGGCCCAGTGCCGGTATCTGGCGGAGAAGGCCCTGAGCCTGCGGATTTTTGAGGACGAGAACGGGAAAATGAATCTGGGTCTGGAGCAGGTAGGCGGACAGGTGCTGGTGGTGAGTCAGTTCACCCTCTACGGCAGCTGCCGCAAGGGCCGCCGCCCCAGCTTCACCGACGCCGCCGGTCCGGAACTGGGAAACGCCCTGTATGAACGGTTTCTGGAAATCTGCGCGGAGCTGGGGTATCCGCCCCAGCACGGCCGCTTCGGTGCCGACATGAAGGTGGCCTCCGTCAACGACGGGCCCGTAACCCTGATTCTGGACACCGAAACCCTGATGGATACCCCCAGAAGAACATAATCCAAACGCAGCTTGTCGGAAAGCCTCTTCGGGGCTTTCCGACAGTCTCACCCAGGAAGGAGCGCTTATGCTGACCGTTCAAGCCCTGGTTCTGGGCGCTTACCAGACCAACTGCTACATCATCCACGACCAGCACGCCGCCGGCTGCTGCGTCATTGACCCGGGCTATGACCCGGAAACCATTCTGGCGGCTCTGGAAGCCCAGGGCCTGACCCTGGAGGCCATTCTGCTCACCCACGGCCACTTTGACCACGTGGGAGCGGTGCGGGAGCTGGCCGCCGACACCGGCTGCCAGGTCTATGTGTGCGCCGAGGACCTGGCCCTGCCCCAGCAGCTCACCGCCGGTCCGCTGTACCACACCCAGACCTACGCCGAGGGCTCCCGGCTTCATCTGGCTGGGCTGGACATCACCGTGCTCCACACTCCGGGCCACACCCCCGGCTCCGTGTGCCTGCAGGTGGAGGACGCGCTGTTCTCCGGCGACACCCTGTTCGCCGGCAGCTGCGGCCGGACCGACCTGCCCGGGGGCAGCTGGGACGCCATGACCCGCTCCCTGGCCCGGCTGGCTGCCCTGGAGCCCAACTATTGGGTGCTTCCCGGCCACGGGGAGAGCACCTCCCTCTCCGAGGAAACGAAATACAATCCCTATATGCGCGCCCAATAAGCGTGCCGGAAGGACTGCCATGAACCTGACACTCATCGGTCACGATGACCGTTATGCCGTGGAGCAGCTGCAATTGTCCCTGTTCCCCGAGGGGACGGAAGGCGAGGCCGTTTCCGCCCTCCACCGGGGAAAAACCTGGCTCACCGCCACGGCAGCAATCACCCTGGACGGGAAAACCGTCCGGGCCTCCCGCCGGATTCCCGCCGGGGAAGAAACCGTCCGCCTGCGCCGCCGGGCGCTGCAGCAGAGCTACTACCTGGCGGCCTGCCGGCTGCTGCCCGCCCCGCCCCCCTGGGGTGCGCTGGCGGGGGTGCGGCCCACCAAGCTGACAACCAAGCACCTGCTGGAAGGGGGCACGCCCCGCTCCGCAGAGAAAATGCTGAAGGATGTCTACTATGTCACCGAAAGCCGCCGGAAGCTGGCGGTGGATTGCTCCATCGCCACCGTCCGGGCCGCCGGGCTGCTGGAGCCCCGGAACCTGTCGGTGTATATCGGCATCCCCTTCTGCCCCAGCCGCTGCGCCTACTGCAGCTTCGTGAGCGTGGAGGCCCCCCGCTCCCTGGGCATGATCCCCGCCTATTTGCAGGCGCTGGAACGGGAGCTGGCGGCGCTGGCCCAAGAGGTGCGCCGGGCCGGGCTGCGGGTGGTGGCGGTCTACATAGGCGGCGGCACCCCCACGGTGCTCTCGGCGGAGGAGCTGGAGCGGCTGTGCGGGCAGCTGCGCTCCCTCTTCGATATGAGCGGCTGCCGGGAATTCAGCGTGGAGGCCGGGCGGCCGGACACGGTGACGGAGGAGAAGCTCCAGGCGCTGCTCCAGGCCGGGGTGACCCGGGTGAACATCAATCCCCAGACCATGTCCGACGGGGTGTTGGAGGCCATCGGCCGGCGGCACACTGCCGCGGACATTCTGCAGGCCGTGGAGCTGCTGCGGCGCGCGGGGCCTTTCGAGCTGAACATGGATCTCATCGCGGGGCTGCCCGGAGATGATCCGGAGCAGTTCAGCCGGACGCTGGACGCGGTCCTCGCCCTGGCGCCGGAAAACCTCACCGTCCACACCCTGGCCCTGAAAAAGGGCTCCCGCCTCCTCACGGAGGCGACGCCCCTCC
>CALXFW010000171.1 GCA_944387685.1 uncultured Oscillospiraceae bacterium | reverse complement strand
AGATGCCCACGCTAACCCAGGAAGGGACCATTTACCCGGAACAGACGGAGCCTTCGGTGGACGCCGCCGCTGTGGTGGTCTACTCCGGTGAGTGCGGAGAGGCCATGACCTGGACCCTGGACAGTGCGGGCACACTGGTCATCTCCGGCAGCGGAGAAATGAACGACCATCCTGATGATGAAAGCCCGCCATGGGCCTACCAGGATATACTGGTGACCGAGGTCATATTTCAAGGAGAAATTACCGGAATTGGTGATGAGGCGTTTTGTATGACCTCCCTCACCAGCGTGTTCATCCCTGCCAGTGTAACAGGCATTGGGTATCAGGCATTCGGCTTTATCGATACGCTGGAAGGCATTTGGGTAGACCCGGAGAATCCTGCTTACAGCAGCGACGATTTCGGTGTGCTTTTTGATAAAAACAAACAGCGTTTGATTGCCGTACCACCGGCGCTGACAGGAACATATACGGTTCCGGAAAGCGTGGAATGGATTTTTGATGCTGCGTTTCTCAAGTGTGAGAAGTTAACCAAAGTTGACTTGCCTATGTCCATGAAAGCCATCGGATCAGGCGCTTTCTCCCAATGTACCGCTTTGACGGAAATTACCATTCCGCAAGGCGTGGAGTCAATTTCCTGGAGCACTTTTTTTGACTGCAGCAGTTTGAAAACAGTCCGCATCCCGGAGAGTGTGACAACCATCGAGTCAGGTGCTTTTCAAGAATGCCATCTGGACTTTGTTTTCTATGGCGGAACCTGGGAACAGTGGGAACGGATGATGCGAAACTACGATGACTATGACTCGGATCCCTTTGCTGGCGCTGTCACCCTATTCCAGACGCACTGACGAAGGAGACTTTTGTGCAATGGTTGTATGTTCCGGAAAGCAGAAAAGGAGAGATGAAATATGGGAAATTTCTGTGGACGATGCGGTTGCAGGCTGGAGCCCAGAAGCGGCCTTTGCCCCAAATGTGACAGCGCCAGGATCCGGAAGCGGAAATGGTTGCTTCCGATGTTGCTGATTCTTGCTTTGGCAATCGTGGGGATATTTGTGTTTCCCAAGGCAGCCGCCCCTGCGCTGCCAGAGGAATCAACTGTCCCGGAAACCACCCAAATTGCGCAGTGGCCCCAGGTGGAATTGGTGACAGATGCGTTTTTTGATGATACCTTTGCTGGTATTGAACAGCACGGCTACAGCTTGCAGCGGAATCCCTTTTATTATCATATTCCCCAGATCAATCTGAACCTGCCGGGAATTAAAAAAATCAATGCGGACATCTATCAGGAGCTGTATGAAATGCTTTCGGTAGACGGTTTTCCGGAGCAGGCGCCCTTCACACGCTGCCTGGCCTACACCGTGGGAGAAAAAGAGGACATCATCTCCATCCTGGTATGCGCTTATGACAGGTTTTATTCGGGCTACACGGAAGATGGTCAGTATGCCCAATATGGTGACGACCACTACTATATCGTGTACAACGTAAATCGTAAGACCGGTGAATATGTGACAGACGAGGAGCTTTTGGCGATCTACGGCTTTACACCGGAATCTTTTCGGGACTATATCACTGGTGCACTTACCAGCAAAACCCACGAGTTTTTCATGAATAACGGTATGTTTTCTGTGTCTGAGGACATTACACAGGAAGATGAATGGACTCAGGAATGGTATATCAAACTATGGAACGAATCGATATCCGAGGAATATAAAAGCAAAGCCATGCCCTACATTGATGCGGCTACCGGGGATCTGTGTATTGCTGCAACAATCCCGGTCATTAACAGCGATGGTATAGAAGGGGCCACAATGAACTTGACGGGCACCAGTGAACCGGCAGATCCGGAAACGTATCGAGATGTTACGGTGCAATGGAGTTAACAGTTGCGAACCACGGAACAGGTGTGTCGCAATGAATCAGATGCTTGCATCTTGTTCCTATCATTTGAAAAATAGACGGCTTGTAGTTGTGTCCCCAAAATCCAATTAAGATTCTCGCACCAGAATCGGATAAGCCCCCCTTCGGATCCCTCAATCTTCATCAGGAAATGTCTGCTCCCTACAGGATTCTGCCTGTTCACATGGGCATAAGAGTGGTTTTTCGCCTATAATTGTGGAACTTATTTCCGGGTTTTCAGCGTTTTCAAAACTTGCTTGCTCCAAATGGCTCCTCATAATCCGGAGGCCGCAGATTTGAATCCTGCCTCTGCAACCATAAAAACCGCCTGATTCGAGGGGATTGGGCGGTTTTCTTATGCCAAGAAGTTCGTATTTATATGCTGATTTGCGCTTTACGCCGTTGCGCAGGGCAGTGCCGAGGCTCCCGGCAAGCATCGCCTGTCAGGTATGCGCAGGGGGTGCTTTTTTCTTAACTGAAATCCCAATTTTTCCTTTGCGATTTCAGCGCCAAGGGATTATAGTAATGGTAAGCCCCCTGCGCCGGGCAGACCGGAGCGGGGAAGCGGACCGGACTGTCCGCAGACGGAAGGGAAGTATTCTATGGAACGGAGCCCGGTTTGGAAGCAGGATAGGAAGGACGCCCCAAGGGAAGCCGGCGCTGCCGGAGGCGGAGCGCGTCCGTTTTATCTCAACACAAGGAGTGACAGGACTATGCGTGAATGCGGTATTCTGATGCACATTTCCTCCCTGCCGGGGCCTTACGGCATCGGCACCATGGGGCGTGCGGCATATCATTTTGTGGATTTTCTGGTGGAAGCGGGGCAGTCCTGCTGGCAGATTCTGCCCCTGACCCCAACGGGCTACGGGGACTCTCCCTATCAGTCCTTCTGCTCCAGCGCGGGAAACCCCTACCTGATTGACCTGGAGCTGCTGGTGGAGCAGGGGCTGCTGAAGCCGGAGGAGCTTCAGAAAGTCAACTGGGGAGAAGACCCCCGGCGGGTGGATTTCGGCATCCAGTTCCGGAACCGTCCTGCCGTTCTGGACCTGGCCTTCAGCCGGTTTGTCCCCGGGGAAGCGTACCGGGCTTTCGTCAGGGAAAACAGGGAATGGCTGGAGGACTATGCCCTCTTCATGGCCCTGAAGGAGGAAAACGGAGGCAGGACCTGGCTGGAATGGCCGGAGCCGGTGCGGCTGCGGGACCCCGAAGCCCTGGCGGACAAGCGGAAGACCCTGGCCGGGCAAATCCAGCGGCACGTCTTCCGGCAGTATGTGTTCTTCTGCCAGTGGAAAGCCCTGCGCAGCTATGCCAGGGAAAAGGGCATCCGGATCATCGGGGATGTCCCCATTTACGTCCCCCTGGACTCTGCGGATGTGTGGGCAAATCCCACGCTGTTCCAGCTGGACGAGCAGCGCCGCCCCCGGATGGTGGCGGGGTGCCCGCCGGACGCCTTTTCCGCAGACGGACAGCTTTGGGGGAACCCCCTGTTCGACTGGCAGGCCATGGCGGACACTGGGTATCGCTGGTGGATTCACCGGCTGAAGATGGCAGCGGGGCTGTATGATGCGGTTCGGCTGGACCATTTCCGGGGCTTTGAAAGCTACTGGGCCATTCCGGCGGGAGAAACCACCGCCCAGAACGGCACCTGGCGGAAGGGGCCGGGAATGGACTTCCTCGGGGCCGTCCGAGAGGCCCTGCCGGACCTGGATTTCATCGCGGAGGACCTGGGCTATGTGACGGAGCAGGTCCGGCAGATGCAGCTGGATTTTGGCTATCCGGGGATGAAGGTGATGGAATTTGCCTTTGACTCCCGGGAGGCCGGAAATTATCTGCCCCACCTGTATCCGGTGGAGTCGGTGGTTTACACCGGTACCCATGACAATGTGACCCTGAAGCAGTGGTTTGACGAAGCCGCCCCGGCGGATATCGCGTATGCCAGGGCATATCTGGGCCTGAATTCTCAGGAGGGGTACGTCTGGGGCGTGATCCGGGGTGCCATGAGTTCCGTTTCCCGGCTGTGCATGGTGCAGATGCAGGACTATCTGGAA
>CALXFW010000170.1 GCA_944387685.1 uncultured Oscillospiraceae bacterium | reverse complement strand
TTTTATTTTACACGACTTTCATTCCTCTGTAAATTGGTGTCCGAGATCATTCCGAAGTGGAAGAACTGCCAATAGATTATCAGATGAATCATAGATGCCTGCGGCTTAGAATTTCCGAATCCTTTTTTGATAGAGCTATCTTACCACGGCAGCTTTAAAAGCGCAAGCAAAATCGTATTTTTCCGATTCTGTCTGCGCATACTGTCCCTATACAAGGAGGGATTATCAATGAAACACAATGTTATGGATTACACTGCTTTAACCATCGCCGTAATCGGCGCGGTCAACTGGGGACTGATCGGTTTTTTCGGCTTTAACCTGGTTTCCTGGCTCTTTGGCTCCGGCACATGGATGAGCCGCATCATCTACGCTCTGGTCGGCCTGTGCGGGCTCTATCTTTTAAGCTTTTTCTCAAGAATCCAACAGTCCTAAGAAGCGTACCGCCGCAACGCTATTCTGTAAAACGCTGCCGCAGGCCACTTGCGCGGCAGCGTTGCGAGGGGATAGCTGCTTTTCCTCTATTGACATAAATAAAGCTGGCGCATATAGTATAAATAATTAATTTTTTTACGCCAAACCAAAACCTTTTCTTCACATTCCGTATCTATTTAGATATAGAAATCCAATCCATAAGAAAAGGAGAATTACATGTATGAATGAACTTCTTAATGCGGTTGAAGCCGCAAAACGGGGAGAATCCAACGGGTTTCAGACCCTGTATTCCCTGACCAGCAAAACTGCCCTGGCTGTGATCCGCCGCTACTGCGACCGGACTGCGGATTACGAGGATCTTCTTCAGGATACATATGTCCGTGTCTACAAATCAATCAATGATCTTCGGGATGCCCGGAAGGCGCAGGCCTGGATTAACCGCATCGCGGCCAATACGGCCATCCGGCACAACATGAAGAAAAATCCTTCCATGTTCTCTGATCTGGCGGACGACGAAGGCATGATACCTGAATTTGCGGATACAAATCAAAACCACAATCCGGAGCTGATTGCAGATCAAAAGGCCGTATCCCAGGCCGTCCGGCAGATTCTGGATTCCCTGCCGGAGGACCAGCGGGCCGCCCTTTGGATGGTCTATGGCCAGAATGTCACGATACGGGAGATGGCGCAGCAACTGGGCATCTCAGAAAATACCATTAAATCCCGCCTTTACCAGGGACGGAAAAAGCTGTTGGCCCGGAGAGAGGATTTCCTGAAACTAGGTGTGGATCTCACCATCATCCCTGTGGCCCTTCTGGTGTCCATGGCTTTCCAGGATACCGTATATGGAGCAGTCTCCGCAACTGCCGGAGCCGCTGCGGCTATTGGCCTCAAGACGGCTGCCGATTCCGGTTCGGCAGCTGGCGCTGGTTCTAGCGCTCCCGGTACTGGCGCTGCCGCCGGTACCGCTGCTTCCGGCGCTGGCGCTGCTACAGCAGCTTCTACTGCTGCCCTCTCGGCGAAGGCCGCAGCCGCCGGTCTGTCTCTTGGCGCGAAGATCGGCATCGCGGCCGCCTCATTAGCTGCCGCCGCTGCAGTGGGCACAGCTGCGGCCTTTGGCGTAATCCCTGTCCCCGGCCTTTCCTCACATTCGGCGCTCCAGGCTGATGCCACTGTTTCAGAGGAAAATTCTGCCCCAGCGGAGGAACCGGCTGAAACTCCTGTATACGCGGAGGAGCCGGCGGAAGCTCCTGATGAGCCTGCAGTCCCCCAGGAGCAGGTGCTGGAAGCAGCGGAGGAAGATTTGGCTTTACTTGAAAATCTATATACCATCTGCACAGACTCCCAGGACGACATGGAGATGCACTGGTATCTCCGCGATAACTTTGACGACTTCCGCAGGCTATGCGAGGATATATTTTCCCAGGGCCATGTGCTTTTTAATGGCGGACAGGCCATTCTAAACGGCAGCGGGGAAGGGCTGGTATTGAAAGGCGGGCAACGTGATGGTAAACTCGGTCCATTTTACTCGATCAACGTCTATACGGGGTCTTTCCAATACGGTGTGCCCAATGGACAAATTACAAGATTCGGTATGCTTCGCTGGGACAGCTTGGATTCGATTGGATTTGAATTTGAACCAGATTTAATAGTGAAAACCACCATCCAAAACAGAACGATGGAGGGGCATACTGAAATTTCAAAAATATATGGCTATGAGACAAATGGCTCTCTCATGGATTTTATCATGTACCGCTTTACCGGTAACTTCCATCAAGGGAAGCCAGAGGGGGCCTTTGTCTTTGAAGACTATTTTCCTTATGAAGATGAATCCTATTACTATGATCTTGAATACCAGGATGGTTCTGTCGTGCAGACCGATTCCGTTCTAAAAATAGACGGGGACAATCTGTATCTGCTGGATCGAACCGGAACCCAAGAAACACAAACCCTTGGGATTCAGAACAGCTTTGTAAAAATGGGAGCAAGCTGGGTCACCGACTTTCCTGAACTGCTTCTCCCCGATGATATTGCGCTGGAGGAGTAAAACGCAGCCATCCCAAAAAATTCAATCAAAAGACAGGCCGGCATTAAATAACGCAAATACAATTATATTGGAGGTATATATTATGTTGTCCATCTATCCAGCTTGTTTTTTTAGGGAAGCAGATGGTGGTTATTCTGTTGTGTTCCCAGATTTAAATTATCTTGCCACTCAGGGTGAAACACTGGAAATGGCCATGGAAATGGCGGTTGACTGTTTAGCTGGTTATCTTTACACTTGCCAAAAAGACGGTGATGAAATTCCTAAACCTTCCAAGTTGTCAGATATATCTTCTGCCAAGGTTGCACAAGAACTGGATCCGGATGCTCCAGCAGGTGAATCATTTGTTAATATGGTTTCCGTTGATGTAAAGGCATACGCCAAAGAACATTTTGAAAAATCTGTAAAAAAGACCCTCTCGATTCCAGCCTGGCTTAATGCTGCGGCAATCGAGCATAACATAAATTTTTCACAGCTTCTCCAGGAGGCATTAAAAAAAGAACTCCATCTAGGATAACCTCTTTGTGCGTTTAAAAATAGGAAGAATAGCCCTTAGTTTTATGGCTGTTCTTCCTATTGCTTTTAATCCTTCACATAAAGCAATGTCCTTGGGCTGCAGAGCTATTTTTCCGCTAAACCCAGCCACTTCTCCACGATCTTTACTGGTACATCTAAAACCATAGCAATATTATCCACAGAGGTTCCCAGACCATACATTCTCTGCGCAGTCCGGCGGTCTTTCGCCACCGCCTGCTTTTCCATGCGTCTCTGTGTCCTTCTCTCTGCCCGTCTCTCCGCCTTCTTGGCAGCCTGCCGCTTCTCACTCTCCACAAACATGTTAAAGATCGTCTCGTCATCGTCAAATAAATCTGCCATAATGCTGATTACCTCCTCTTCCTGCTCCTTCAGCACCTTTGTGAAACTTACGTTTTTGATGTTTTTCTCCGTCACTTCCCGGTTCTCCAGATGGATCGATATAACTGGAGCAGATAGTTGAGCTTGCTGAATAGAGCACAATATTGGTTCCTCCCCTCTTTCCTATGCGGTTGTTTTGTGACAAGACCCAGATCTTCCGCCCAAGGCGAGACATTTAAAAAAATATGTATTCTACTTTTATTTTACACGACTTTCATTCCTCTGTAAATTGGTGTCCGAGATCGTTCCGAAATGGATGAACTGCCAATAGAATATCAGGTGAATAACAGATGCCTGCGGCTTAGAACTTCCGAATCCTTTTTTGATAGAGCTCTCTTACCACGGCAGCTTTAAAAGCGCAAGCAAAATCGTATTTCTCCGATTCTGTCTGCGCTATATGTGTCAGCTTCATTTATATCTCTTGCTTTTAATCCTTCACATCATGCTTGGTAAGTACCGACTTTGAACCGTGGCGTCTGGGAGCAGGATTCCTAAGCCCCGCCCGGTGTTCCCGGTCTGCCCGGTCCTGGGCGCTGATATAGGCCCCGCCTTTTCCCAGTACCAGCTCCGCCGCAATCAAGAGCGCCCAAATGATAATATGAAGCGCCCCGTAAATCCTGGGAAACAGCTCCGCCCACAGCCCCAATTTCAGAAATAAAACAAACTCAATGAGCATCAGCAAAACCGGCGGCAGAACCATAGCGTAGCGGATGCTCACCGGGAAATGGCCGAAATCCCCCAAGAGGCTTAAAAGAAACATCAGCGTTATCCCGCCCTCTATAGTGAGCACAAAGCACCAGAAGGAAAGCCCCCGCAGCGGGGAAATCAGGAATGCGCTGGTCAGGAAAGCTGCGGATAGGATAATGTAAATGATTAGGTTGGTAAGTTTTTGCATAGTTGTTTCCTCCCTTTAAGATAGAGCGGGATAAAGTATTGCGTAAAGCCCGCTATAGCATACAATAATCAGCCCTATACTGATTGCCATATGAAGAAATGTTCGGATTTCTCCCCCTCTCAGTTTCTTTCTTTTCTTCTCTGTTGTACCTATGGTTCCATCCTCCCGTACAAATTGACGTTTCTGTTCATATTTTGCGGATCCACTGAAAATAATTGCCAAAATAGGCCCTAAAAACCACCATGCCAAGAGCAGAAGGGAACGAAAAGTATCTGATTCCACATATAGGAGTATCGCATTAACATTTTCCAACTGAACACTCATCCAATAAATAGGCACAAAAATCAACGGAACCAAAATAACTTTCATCCAAGAGGAAGTTATATCCTTCCTCTCTATCTCTTTCAGCTTCTTCCGCACCTGCTCCAGGCTATTTTCCATCTCTGCTCTCTGCTGCGGCCCCACAAGCTCCATCGCTTTATAGAAATCCCCTCCTTCATCCGGCAGCCGTATGTAGTTCGGGTCTGTCATATCCTTCCAGGAATGATAGCAGTTGGTACAGCAAAACTTTCCCAAATACCCCCTATAATTCCCCGGATTATACTTCAGCGCTTCCGTAAAACGCTCCTTCGCCTCTTTAAAACGCCCTGCTCTCAGCTCATCCTCCCCCTTCTTGCAAAGCCCGTCGGAGTAGTACACCAAAGACGCCTTCGTCTGCTGTTCCCACTGCTTTACCTGAGCTAACTGCTCTTGAGGCGCGAAGCGCTTCATCATCTGGTAATCCCCGTTCTCCCGGTAATCAATGGGCGGCACCGTGTTTAAAATTTCCTCCATATTTCTGGCCCGGTAAGCGCAGAGCACCCTTCCCATATGGCTCTGCCAATCCTCCGGCTCGTGGAGAAGAGCCTGGCCGAACAATTCCCTGGCCTTATTAAAATCCTTCTTTTCCAGTTCCAGATAACCCAGATGGCGTATATTTTCCATAGTAACGTTTTGTCCGCCGCCGGAACTTCCCCTGCGCTTCACCAGCCGCGCCACCGCATCCGTCACATCCTGCTCAAATCCAATGTGCTCCATATCGATGGCCTGAAAGCTTTTCACTTCATTCGGAAGTTCCTCCGGCTTCATCCCCTTATACAGCGGAATCAGGCGGCAGGAAGGATCGCCGTTCATCCGCGCCAGATAACGGCTCCATTCATTCTTCACCCACACCGCCTGGAACTGATCGGGGTTGGTTCCTAAAAGCAGCATCACCTTGGCGGAGTGGAGGGCGGAGTAGATCACCGGCTCATACTCCACCCCCGCCATGGATTCCAGCGTTTTCCTGGCGAAAAACACCCGGTAGCCCTGTCTGGTCAGACGCTCATAGAGATCCTGGGCAATGACGCTGGCCTCAGTCCGGTTTCCGAAGTCGTCCGTCTCTTTATAGGAGATAAACACGTCAAACTTCTCCCCGCTGGAAGCCAGAATCCTGGCCCTGGAAAGGATCTTGTCGATCTTGGCGCACTCCCCCTGATAAACCCGCCGGATCTCATCGTCCGCATACTGCAGGGCCTTCTTGAAATCCTCGTCCTGGGCCATGGGGATCATCTGCAGGCGGCGGCAGGTGGGAATCCGCTTTCCCGAGGACGGATCTTGGACATACTCGATGCCGTATTTGCACAGCA
>CALXFW010000169.1 GCA_944387685.1 uncultured Oscillospiraceae bacterium | reverse complement strand
TCACGGAAGCCATCTCCGTGGATATGGGCTGCGTGGGCGAGGGCTTAAGCTGCACCGAGCGGCAGGTGAGCATCTGCGCCAAGGATTCCGGCGGCCCCTACAGTTACGAGGTGGTGGGCAAGCTCATTGACGCAGCCAAGAAAACCGGTGCGGATTACGCCGTGGACGTGTACCCCCACTACGGCTCCGATGTGGAAGCCACCCTCCATGCAGGCTATGACCTGCGCCACGGTCTCATCGGCCCCGGGGTCTATGCCAGCCACGGCTACGAGCGCAGCCACATGGACGGGGTGTACAGCACCCTGAAAGTGCTCTGCGGCTATCTGGAGGTGTGACCATGGACCAGGACACGGAGCAGAAGGCCGGGAAGGCCATGGCCCTGGGCATGGGCGTGTTCATGCTGGTGTTTTCCCTGATCTGGTGCGCCGTGGTATATGCCATGGGCGTCTGGTTTATGCTGATTCCCGGGCTTTTCTTTGTGGGGCTTTCCGGCTACCGGCTGGTCATTCTCTGGAAGCTCAGCCGGGAAGAACCGAAGAAGCCGCCTCAGGACCGGCCGGAACCCTGGGACCGGCCGGTCACCACCTCGCCCCGGCAGCCCGCCGGTGAAGGCAGCCGGTTCTGCCCCTACTGCGGGGAGCCTCTGGAGCCCCGGTTTGCCTTCTGCCCCAAGTGCGGCAGGCGGTTATGATAAACACATCCCGGACGGCGAAGTGAAGTGCCGTCCGGGATGTTTCCGTTTACCCGCCGTCAGCCGGCGGTGTCCTTATTCTGTTCCATCATGCGCTTGATTTCCCGGCGGGCCTGGGCGATGGTGGACACCCAGACTTCCGTGTCCAGGCCGTCCTTGTCCCGGAGAATTTCCATCAGGTGGGCAATCCGGGGCAGCCGCAGGTGGTTCTCCCGAAGGATTTCCGGATGGGAGAACAGCTCCTCCGGAGTGCCGGCGGCCTTCATCTCCCCGCCGCAGAGCAGGTAGGTGTAGTCGCAGTACAGCGGCACAATGTCCATATCGTGGGTGGAGACAATGATGCTGATGCCCATCTGATCCCGGATGTGGGTCAGCAGGTGCATGATGTCGCTGACCCCCTGGGGGTCCAGCCCGGCGGTGGGCTCGTCCAGAATGATGATTCTCGGCTCCATCACCAGCACCCCGGCAATGGCCACCCGCTTCTTCTGCCCGTAGGACAGGGCGTGGGTGGGTTTTTCCCGGAGGGAGGCGGTGCCGGTTTTCTCCATGGCCCACTCCACCCGGCGGCGGACCTCCTCGGCGGGCAGCCCCAGATTCACCGCCCCAAAGGAGATGTCCCGGTACACATCCGCGGAGAACAGCTGGTTGTCCGGGTCCTGAAAGACGATGCCCACCTCCCGGCGCAGGCGCTGGATGCCCTGCTTGTTGTAGGTTACCGGCTCCCCGGCCAGCAGAATCTGCCCGGCGTGCGGGGTGCGCACCCCGTTGAGATTCAGAAACAGGGTGGATTTTCCCGCCCCGTTGGAGCCCAGAATACCGGTGATTTTCCCGGCCTCCGCCCGAAAGCAGATCCCATCCAGGGCCCGGGTTCCGTCTTCATAGGTATAGACCAGGTCTCTGGCCTCAATGGCGTATTCAGCCAAAACAACGCACCTCCAGCCAGCAGCACAGCAGCTGCGCACACCCCACCGCCGGGGCCAGGAGAAGGCAGAGCCTTCCCGATTGATAGTTTCCGGCCACCGTATTCAGTGCGCCGGTGTAGCCCCGGGATTCCAGGGCGGAATAGATGGCATCGGCCTTGTTCCAGGCCCGGAGAAACACCATAGAGCTGAGACTGCCCAGGGAGGCGATGCTCCGCCGGAAGCCGGTGTAGCCCAGCCGGGATTCCTGGGCGGTGCGGATGTTCGCCGCCGTCTCCCACAGCACGAAGATGAACCGGTAAATTAGGTCCATCAGCTCAATCATCAGTCCGGGCACCTTCAGCCGCCGCAGTCCCAGGGTCACATCGGTCATGGGGGTGTTCAGCGCCAGAAAATACATGGCGGAAATGGCCCCCAGGGACTTGACCACGATGCACAGCCCCCGGTACGCCCCCGCCGGGGAGATGCCCCACACCCGGCCTCCCAGGCGCACCCCCGCCAGCACCGCTGTGCCGGGGGCGTGGGCCTCCACCACAATGGTCAGGCAGCCCAACAGCAAAAAGGCCAGGGGAATCCGGAGAAACCGGACAAATATCCGCCCCGGAACCCCGCCCCAGCGGACGCTGAGCAGCCCCATCAGTGCCAGGGTAATCAGCCCCGGGGCAATGCCCGGGCAGCACAGACACACCCCCAGCACGAAGGCGCTGAACAGGATTTTGGCTGTGGGGTCCATCCGGCGCAGCCGGGAGGCATAGGCGTATCGATCGGTGCCCATGAAAAATCAGCGCTCCTTTTTGTTCTTTCCTACCATGTAGCCGATGCAGTAGAACACCACCCCGGAGCCGATGGCGGCCTGGAGGGCAAAGAGCAGGGATTCAATTTCCCCGCTGGCAGGCTCCATCAGGGGGGAGAAAATAGGCTCATAGTCCGGAGCCAGCTCATAAATCACACTTTCCGCCTGGCCGTCGGCGCCGCCGAAGGCCGCATCCCGGCACAGCACCAGAGGAACCACCGCCAGAACCACCACCAGGGCAATGAGAATCGCGTTTTTCTGCCAAAGCTTCATACCGTTCCCCTCCTTACACCACGGCCAGCTCTTCCAGCTCGGTTTTGCTGTACTTTTCCAGAATGTTGAAAATCACCACGGTGAGCAGCCCCTCCGCAATGGCCAGAGGAACCTGGGTCAGGGCAAACACCGCCAGAAATTTGGCAAAGCCCCCGTATACCACCCCCAGCTGGAGGGATGTGACCACATAGGTGGCAAGGTCCCCCAGCGCCGCAGCCAGGAACACCCCAATGGGAGCGGAGAGCCCCGCTTTTTTTGTCCCCCGGAACACCAGCCAGGAGACAATGGGTCCGGCAATGGCCATGGAGAAGGTATTGGCCCCCAGGGTGGTGATGCCGCCGTGGGCCAGGAGCAGGGCCTGGAACACCAGCACAATCAGCCCCAGCACCGAGGTGACAGCGGGGCCGAAGAGAATGGCCGCCAGGCCCACGCCGGTGGGATGGCTGCAGGAGCCGGTGACGGAGGGGATTTTCAGTGCCGACAGCACGAAGGCAAACGCGCCGCACATGGCCAGCAGAATTTTCACCTTGGGGGTGGCACTGACCCGCTTGCCGATATTCCGAAAGCCGTAAATCACAAAGGGCAGGCATACCACGCCCCAGGCAATGCTCCAACCCGCAGGCAGCATTCCCTCTCCGATGTGCATGGCGCTGGCCCGCAGGGGAATCAGGCAGGCAACCGCCATGAGAAAATAGGTGTTGACCAGAGATCGTTTCATACTTGCATTCCTTCCTATTGAAAATATCCATAAGCTGCTCCCCCGGCCGGACAGAAGCAGAT
>CALXFW010000168.1 GCA_944387685.1 uncultured Oscillospiraceae bacterium | reverse complement strand
GCCTTGGGGGCGCAGAAGTCCGGCCAGTGAAATTCATCGTAGTGCTGACTGATCCATTGACATTCCTGGTACAGGGCATCACAGCCGGGGCCCCGACGGATGAAATACAGTCCTCCGCAGATGTCCGGCTTCCAATGGGCCAGACCGGTGTATTTTCCGATGCCGTCCTTCTGGAACAGCCCCTTTTCCGAATCGATGGGATAGTTGGTTCCGCAGCCGGTAAAGTCGTCGGCGCCGGCAAAATAATCCCAGTATTCGTTCAAATCGGCGTAGGCCAGACAGTCCGCGTCGATGAAAATGGTCTCGTCATAGGGGGCGCGGGTCAGCAGCTCAAATTTATCCCAGTAGGAATTCAGCGGATGCTCCAGGAGGACCACCTCATCGAACAGGGCAGTGTATTCGTTTTCCCGGTCGCACAGAATGGCGAAGGGCATGGGATGCGCGGAATAAAGCCTATAGGACATGAGCAAATTCCGGGCAAGCTGGTAGTATAAATCTTTCCCGGTGGCAAGGGTGATGAATCCTCTGGTCATACAATCGCTCCGTTTCCCGGTATATTCCCTGTCATTATAAGCTTTGGGGGATTTCTTGTCAACCGGAGGAAATCCCAGGGGAAGGGGGAGAAAAAAACGGGGAGACCTTGATTTCTCCGGGAGGAACGATATAATAGAGGAAACTTGTGTGCCGGAGGCGGCGGGGGAGGGCGGCTATGGACCTGCGGAGCCTGAATATATTCCTGGAGGCGGCGGAACTGGGCAGCTTCACCCGGACGGGGGAAAAGCTGGGATATTCCCAGCCCACCATATCCTTCCAGATCAAGCTGCTGGAAAAGGAACTGGGGGTGCAGCTGTTTGACCGGATCGGCCACACTGTCAGCCTGACGGATGCCGGACGGAATCTGCTGCCCTACGCCCAGAATATCTGCCACCTTTCGGAGGAGATGCTCTCCGGCGGCACCGCTCAGGGAGAGCCGGATGGAATTCTCCGGCTGGGGACCCCGGATTCCCTGTGCGGCCCCTTGATTGCGGCGCACTTCCGGCAGTTCAGCCGGACCTATCCGAAAGTATCCCTGCACCTTGCCACGGGGGACACCGGGCAGCTGCTGGACTACCTGGACCACAATGAGGTAGACATGATCTGCACCATTGACGAGCGGGTGTACAACACCAACTATGTGATTGCCGACGAGGAAGAGATTGGGGTGCACTTTGTGGCGGCCCCTGAAAATCCCTTGACGGGTCGGGGGGCGGTTCCCCTGGGAGAGCTGGTGACCCAGCCCTGCCTGCTGACGGAGAAGGGGATGAGCTATCGGCGGCTGATGGACGAGCGCCTGGCCCGGAACTCCCTGGAAATCCAGCCCGTGCTGGAAACCGGCCGGGCGGACCTGCTGTGCAGCCTGGTGGAAGAGAATGCGGGAATCGCATTCCTGCCGGACTATGTAACGGAGCAGAGCGTCCGGGCCGGACGGCTGGTCCGGCTGGAGGTGCCCCAGTGCCGGGTGGTGGTGTGGAAGCAGCTGCTCTACCGCCGGGAGAAGTGGGTGTCCCTGCAGATGCGGGCCATGATTGACCATCTGTCCCGGCTTCGCCTCACCGGACCGAGGGAGGCCGCCCCATGAGGCAGGTTTGGGCGCTGCTGGCGGCGCTGTTTCTGCTGTCCGGCTGCGGAAAGCCGCAGGCTCAGCAGACGGCGCCTTCCACGATTGCTGCCGCGGCCATTCCGGAAACCACATTCTGCCAGACGGTTCCGGCCCCTACGGAACCGGAGACGGAGGATGCGTTTGTCCGGGTGGCGGACTATCTGCCCGGTGTCTTCCTGGACCTGCGTTATGCCACGGAGGACAACTTTACCGGTCAGCGGATCTACGATTTTTCCGATGCCTATCTGCGCTGGGGAACGGTGAAAAAGCTGATGGCGGTCAGCCGGGAACTGGAAGCGCAGGGCCTGTACCTAAAAATCTGGGACGCCTACCGTCCGGTGAGCGCCCAGTTCCGGCTGTGGGAGGTGTGTCCGGACCCCACCTTTGTGGCCAACCCGGAGACGGGTTACAGCAGCCACAGCCGGGGCAACACCGTGGACTTGACCTTGGTGGACAGCCAGGGGCAGGAGCTGGAAATGCCCACAGAATTTGATGACTTCACCGCCCTGGCGGACCGGGACTACACAGACTGCCCGGAAACGGCGGCAGCCAACGCCCGGGCGCTGGAAGAATTGATGGAGCGGCACGGATTTTCCGGATATTTCGGGGAGTGGTGGCATTTTTCCGACACCCAGACCTATCCGGTGGAATTGGAATTTACGCCCCCGGCATAGGGGGATAACAGGAAAGAGAGGAAGAAAACCATGTCCATTGAAAAAGTGAAAGCCTATTTTGCCCAATATGGGATGGAGGACCGGGTATTGGAATTCCCGGTATCCAGCGCCACGGTGGAGCTGGCGGCCCAGGCGCTGAACTGTGAGCCCCGGCGGATTGCCAAGACCCTGTCCTTCCGGGTGGGGGAGCGGCCCATTCTGGTGGTGGCGGCAGGAGATGCCAAGGTGGACAATGCCAAGTACAAGAATCGTTTCGGCGTAAAGGCGAAGATGCTCTCCCGGGAGGAGGCGTCGGACCTAATCGGCCATGCAGTGGGCGGGGTCTGCCCCTTTGCCGTGAAGGATGGGGTGGAGGTGTACCTGGACATCTCTCTGAAGCGATTCCCCACGGTGTTCCCGGCGGCGGGCAGCAGCAACAGCGCCATCGAGCTGACCATTGCCGAGCTGGAAACCTATTCCCGGTTTTCCGACTGGGTGGACGTGTGCAAGGGCTGGCAGGAGACAGTGTAAATTTTATAAATTCGTTCCATGCCGCCGGACAGAGTACGTATGGTTCAAAGTTCCCAGGAAACAGGAGATGCTATGAACGCAGATACATTTGCCCTTTTGGAATCCTATATGCTCCAGTGCATGGAAGACAGCGCCCATGATAAGGAGCACATTTATCGGGTTTTGTACAATGCCCTGCGGATTGCTGCGGGGGAAGACAAAGTTGATTTTGATGTGCTGATTTGCAGCTGCCTGCTCCATGACATAGGAAGAAAAGAACAGTATGAAAATGCGAACATTTGCCACGCAATTGCAGGTGGTGAGAAAGCATGTCGTTTTCTTCTGGAAAATGGCTTTCCTTTGGCTTTTTCGCAAAGGGTTCAGGATTGCATCCAATCCCATAGATTCCGGAAAAGCAGCCCTCCGCAGAGCCTGGAGGCAAAAATATTATTTGACGCAGATAAATTGGATGTATGCGGCGCTCTTGGAATTGCACGATCTTTGCTGTATGTGGGAATTGTCTCGGAACCGTTATATTCATTATTCCCTGACGGAACGGTATCTGACGGGGAATATGATACAGAGCCATCTTTTTTTCACGAATATAAATTCAAATTGGAAAAACTGTATGATTGCTTCTATACCGAAACAGGGAAAAAACTTGCCTTGAACCGGCGAAAAGCGGCTGTGGATTTTTATGAAAGTATCTATCGGGAAGTCAGCATCTCCCATCGAGAAGGACAAGAACTTCTCCGGAAGCTGTTGGAGAATCAATAAGCTGCATTTCTCCGGGCAGACAAAAATGCCACAATGTGGTTGTGCAGAATCCATGTTTGAAATTTTCGTCCAGATGGCTGAAAACAGAATTGGGAGGATTGCTGCGTTCGCAGCAATCCTCCCAATATTTTTAATTCCACTCGTCCAGATTCAGAATTTCCCCGTTGTGCAGCAAGGGATGAATTTCGCCGTCCTGAATCACCCAGGATTCCCCGATCAGCAGGAGCTGGTCCTCGTCCTGGTAAAAATAGCTGCCGTCCGGCAGGACAAAGAACATCCGGCCGAAGCTGTCGGCGTAGGTGATGTCCTCGAACAGCCGCTGACCGTCCAGCCAGAAATCCTTTACCTTCTGATAGTGGGGTAGGATGTTCACATCCGTCAGCCCCAAACCCGGGGCGAACCGGACAAAGCCCGGGCTGGACTCCCCCTCCTCCTCCGGCTGGATATAGACCTCCTCCGCCAGATTCATGGACCCGGCGCTGATGCCCATGATGGTGCCGGGGAATTCCCGGAGCAGTTCTCCCAGACCGATGTCCTGGAAGAAGGCGTTCTGGGTGGGGACATGGCCTCCGGCCAGAATGATGAAATCCG
>CALXFW010000167.1 GCA_944387685.1 uncultured Oscillospiraceae bacterium | reverse complement strand
TTCCGGCTTTCATCGCACATGGCCGCGCAGGGACATTTGTCCGTGTAGGCCATGATCTGGAACTGAGCGGGAGGTTCGGCAATGTAGTCGGTGTGGCTCATCCAACAGACACTGGACTCCGGCACATCCCTCCAGAAGCCGTTTGCCCGGGTGGTCACCCAGGTCTTGCCGTATTCGCTGGAGTTCTCCGCACTGGCTACCCGGCCTCCGCCCATGTACGCCATCAGCTGGGCGCCGTAGCAGATGCCCAGAATGGGGATTCCCAAATCCAGGATTTTGGGGTCATAGTGGGGAGATTTCTCGTCGTAGACGCTGTTGGGGCCGCCGGTGAAAATGATGCCCCGATACCCCTCCGCCTGGATGGCCTCCGGGGTAATCTTGTTATAGGGCTTGATCTCCGCATAGACATGCTGTTCACGGACCCGGCGGGCAATCAGCTGATTGTACTGTCCGCCAAAGTCCAGGACTAGAATTTTTTCTTCCATGTCTTTCTCTCCTTACAGGTCGATTTGAGCAGTCTCCCCGGTCACACCGGCCAGTACCGACGCCAGCTTCTCCAGATACCGGGAAACCTGCTCCGGGCAGCGGCCGATGTACAGCGCCGGGTCCAGCACCGCCTCCATCTCCGCTTTGGTCATGCCGAACTCCGGATGGGCCGCCAGGTCTGCCAGCAGGTCCCAGCTCTCTCCGGCCTTCATCTTCGCCGTGGCATCCATGGAGCATTCCCGGATGATTTCGTGAATCTGCTGCCGGTCGCCGCCCCGTTTTACCGCCTCCATCATCAGGTTCTCCGTGGCGATGAAGGGAAGATACTCCCGCACAGTCTTTTCCACAATCTTCTCATTCACATGGAGGCCGTCGGTAACGTTCTGGGCCAGGCGCAGAATGGCGTCGGCGCAGAGGAAGCCCTCGGGCAGGGAAATCCGGCGGTTGGCGGAATCGTCCAGGGTCCGCTCCAGCCACTGAGTGGAAGCAGTCATGGGGGCGTTCATGGCGTCGGCCATCAGGTAGCGGGCCAGGGAGCAGATGCGCTCGGAGCGCATGGGGTTGCGCTTGTAGGCCATGGCGGAAGAGCCGATCTGGTTCTTCTCAAAAGGCTCCTCCACCTGCCGGTCGTGCTGGAGCAGCCGGATGTCGTTGGCCATCCGGTAGCAGCTCTGGGCAATGGCAGACAGGCAGTTGAGAATCCGGCTGTCCACCTTCCGGGGGTAAGTCTGGCCGCAGACATCGAAGCACTGGGTAAAGCCAAACTCGGCGCTGATGCGGCGGTTCATCTCGTCAATCTTGGCGGTGTCCCCGTCAAACAGCTCCAGGAAGCTGGCCTCGGTGCCAGTGGTGCCCCGGCAGCCCAGGAACTTCATGTTGGCAATCACAAACTCCAGTTCTTCCAGATCGGCAGCCAGATCCTGAAGCCACAGGGTGGCCCGTTTGCCTACAGTCACCAGCTGAGCAGGCTGGTAGTGGGTATAGCCCAGGGTGGACACGGCCTTGTAGGCATCGGCGAACTTGGCAAGGTTCGCCATCACTTTTTTCAGTTCCCCCCGCAGGTATTCCAGCCCCTGGCGATAGATCACCAGGTCGGCGTTGTCGGTGACATAGCAGCTGGTGGCGCCCAGATGGATGATGCCGGCAGCAGAGGGGGCCGCTTTTCCGTAGGTGTAGACGTGGGCCATCACATCATGGCGCACTTCCTTTTCCCGGGCTGCGGCACACTCGTAGTCGATGTCCGTCACATGGGCTTCCAGCTCCGCCACCTGCTCCGCCGTCACCGGCAGTCCCAGCTCATGCTCCGCCCGGGCAAGGGCAATCCAGAGCTTCCGCCAGGTCTGAATCCGGGTGTCCGCGGAGAACAGCCGGAGCATATACTCCGAGGCGTAGCGGGAACTCAGAGGGGATTCATAATGGTCTTTCATCTATTTCTCCTTATCGCAGAATGATGCTGTCCCGCTCCGGACCCACGGACACGTAGCCGATGTGGCAGCCGATCTGCTCCTCCACATAGGTCACATAGTCCCTGGCCGCCTGGGGCAGCTCCTCCCAGGTTCTGGCTCCGGAGATGTCGCACTTCCAGCCCGGTTTGTACTCCACCACAGGCTGGGCATCCGCCAGCCGGGCGGGGAACGGGAACGCGTCGGTAATCTCGCCGTCCAGCCGGTAGTGGGCGCAGACGGGAATCTCGTCCATATAACTCAGCACGTCCAGCTTGGTCAGAGCAATGCAGGTTGCGCCCTGAACCTGAACGCCATAACGGGTGGCCACAATATCCAGGGGGCCCACCCGGCGGGGCCGTCCGGTTTTGGCGCCGTACTCCGCTCCGGCTTCCCGGAGGGCCTCGGCTTCAGCCCCGAACAGCTCGCAGGTAAAGGGTCCCTCCCCCACGCAGCTGGAATAGGCCTTCACCACGCCCACCACCGCGTCCAGCTTGGCCGAGGGCAGGCCGGAGCCCACCGGGGCATACGCCGCAATGGCGTTGGAGGAGGTGGTATAGGGGTGGATGCCGTAGTCCAGGTCCCGCAGGGCGCCCAGCTGGGCCTCAAAGAGAATCTTCTTTCCCTGGCTCTGGGCCTGGCGCAGGAAGGCGCCGGTGTCGCAGATATAGGGCTTGATCTTTTCACAGTAGGCTTCCAGCCAACCCTCCAGCTCCGCCATGGTAACGGCAGGGGCGCCGTACACCTGGGTCAGGGTCAGGTTCTTCCACTCCAGCAGGTCCTGAAGGTGTTCCTTCAAATGCTGGGGATACAGAAGTTCTCCGGCCAAAATGGTCTTTTTCTGGTATTTATCCGAATAGAACGGCGCAATGCCCTGCTTGGTGGAGCCGAATTTCTTGTCCTTCAGCCGGGCTTCCTCCAGCCCGTCCAGTTCCCGGTGCCAGGGCATGAGGATGGAAGCCCGGTCGCTGATTTTCAGGTTCTCCGGGGACAGAGGCACGCCTTTCGCCGCCACCTCTTCCATTTCCTTCCACAGGTTCTCCGGGTCCAGCGCTACGCCGTTGCCCAGGATATTCACCACACCCGGGCGAAAAATGCCGGAAGGGAGCAGATGCAGGGCGAATTTCCCGTATTCGTTGATTACGGTATGCCCTGCGTTGCCGCCGCCCTGGTAGCGCACCACCACATCAAAATCCCGGGTCAGCAGGTCCACCATCCGGCCCTTGCCTTCGTCTCCCCAGTTGATGCCGACAATCGCACAGTTCTGCATGAAAACTTCCTCCAAACTTACAGATGGGTTTCCAGACGGTTCATGATCTCCGCGTAAGCTTCTTCAACACCGCCCATATCCCGGCGGAAACGGTCCTTATCCAGCTTCTCCCCGGTCTTGGAATCCCACAGGCGGCAGGTATCCGGGCTGATTTCGTCAGCCAGAACGATGGTGCCGTCGCTGAGCCGGCCAAACTCCAGCTTGAAGTCCACCAGGGTCACGCCGCAGGACTTCCAGAAGGTCCGCAGGAAGTCGTTGACCTGGAAGGCATACTTCTTGATGGTCTCGATTTCCTCCGGGGTGGCCAGCTTGAGAGCCAGCGCGTGATAGGTATTGATCAGGGGATCGCCCAGTTCGTCATTTTTGTAAGAGAATTCGATGGTAGGCTGCTCAAACACCACGCCTTCCTCTACGCCGTAGCGCTTGGAGAAGGAGCCGGCAGCGATGTTGCGGATGATAACCTCCAGGGGAACAATGTGAACCTTCTTCACCAGGGTCTCCCGCTGGCTCAGTTCCTTGACATAGTGGGTAGGCACACCGGAAGCTTCCAGCTTCGCCATCAGGCGGTTGCTCATCTGGTTGTTGATTACGCCCTTGCCCTGAATGGTGCCCTTCTTCAGGCCATTGAAAGCAGTGGCATCATCCTTGTACTCCACGATCAGCAGTTCCGGATCGTCTGTGGCAAAAACCTTCTTTGCTTTTCCTTCGTAGAGCTGTTGCAGCTTTTCCATGTTGTTGTCCTCCAAAGTATTTATTTAAAACTTACCGCCGCAGTCCTTCCGGGTGGGGTTTCATATCCGAAAAGAAGCGGCAAGGGTTTTACTACTTTCCGCTGTCGCCGTAGTTTGCCAGCACACGGGCAGAGGGGTCGTTCACATTGCAGCCCTCCCAGTCCTTGTTGGGCATCCAGAAATCCGCAATCATCCGGCTCTGGCCCGGGTAATACTTCTCAAACAGCTCCCGGTAGAGCAGGGATTCCTTGGTAAAGGGCTGGGCATGGGAATAGCATTCCCGTTTTTGGGCAAACGCATCATCTGTGTACACCGTCTCGGCGTAAGCCTTCAGGTGGTCCACCATGGAATGGCCCACCGCATCGGAGAATGCCGCCTTCTCCCGCCAGAGAATCTCATCCGGGAGGAGACAATCCCCCTGGAAGGCACGGCGCAGAAGATACTTTCCCTTCCCATAGCGGTTTACCTTCTGCTCCGGGTCAATGGCCATCACATACTCCACAAAGTCCAGGTCTCCGAAGGGTACCCGGGCCTCCAGGGAGTTGACGCTGATGCACCGGTCTGCCCGGAGCACATCGTACATATGAAGCTCCCGAATCCGCTTCTTGGCCTCCTCCTGGAAAGCCTGGGCAGAGGGGGCAAAGTCGGTGTACTTGTATCCGAACAGCTCGTCGGAAATCTCTCCGGTGAGCAGCACCCGGATATCGGTGTTTTCGTGAATGTATTTACACACCAGATACATGCCAATGCTGGCACGGATGGTGGTAATATCGAAGGTAGCCAGCAGCTCCACCACCGGCTCCAGAGCCGCCACCACATCCTCCCGGGAGATGATGACCTCCGTATGGTCGCTGCCGATGTAATCGGCTGCCTGCCGGGCATATTTCAGGTCAATGGCGTCCTCGCTCATACCAATGGCAAAGGTACGGATGGGTTTCCGGCTTTCCCGGGCCGCAATGGCGCACACCAGAGAGGAGTCCAGGCCGCCGCTGAGCAGAAAGCCCACCTTGGCGTCGGCAACCAGACGTTTCTTAACCCCGGCAATCAGCTTGGTGCGGATGCTGCCGCAGACCGTTTCCAGATCGTCCCGGCAAACCTGCTCCACAGCCGTCATATCCCGGTAGCAGACAAACCGTCCGTCCTCATAGTAATGCCCCGGGGGGAACGGCAGAATCCGTTCCACCACGCCCACCAGGTTCTTGGGCTCGCTGGAAAATACAATGGTCCCCCGGCAGTCATAGCCATAGTACAGCGGACGGATGCCGATGGGGTCCCGGGCCGCCAGAAACATATCCCGCTTCGCATCATACAGGACACAGGCAAACTCCGCATCCAGCATGGCAAACATCTTCACGCCGAACTTTTCGTACAGCGGCAGGAGCACCTCGCAGTCCGACTGGCTGCGGAAGGTATACTCCTCTTCCAGCTCCCGGCGAAATTTCTCAAACCCATAAATTTCCCCGTTGCACACCAGTACATTTCCGTTCAGGGTAAACGGCTGCATTCCCTCGGGATGCAGTCCCATAATCGCCAGGCGATGAAAGCCCAGCAGCCCGGAACCCGCAGGAAGAATCCGGGTGTCGTCCGGTCCCCGGGACAGGGTACGGTCAAATCCCTTCCGGAATGCCGGGTAATCGGCCACAGCGCCGCAATAGCCAATAATCGAGCACATAGTGCCATCTCCTTTTCCACCCCCGCCGTTTCCCGGAGGAAGCGGCAGAGCACTCTTTTCTCTGCCCGATGCCGGGCAGCGGGGAACCCCCGTTCTCTCCGCCGGAACCGGCGGACAAGGGATTTGGATGGGAGGACAATCGGCGCGGCTGTGTCCGCTCCGAGTATTATACCAAATCCCGGTAATCAAAACAAGAGGTATCCATACAAAAATACAGGAGTTTCTTTCAAAGCCCGGGATTTGTCTCCCGTCGAAGAACAAATCCCGGGGATTTCTTTCATTCAGGCGCCGTCCGCTGCCGCCACCCCACAGGCGGCAGCGGACGGCAAAAAGAAACAATCGATTTCAGCGCACACCATAGAGCAGTTCACCATAGGTGGGGAACGGCCAGTATGCTTCCGCCGTCTGGGTTTCTGCCTCATCGGCCACAGCCCGCAGGGACGCCATCTTTCCCAGGACATTGTCCCGGATTGCCTCCGACTCCCGAATGGTATCGGCGCATCCCGCCAATTCCAGCACCGCCGCCTCCAGGTCATCGGTCTGTACGGCAATCTGGTCTGTCAGCACGGACAGCTTTCTCAGCAGACCGGACTCATAGCCGCAGGAAATTTCCGGTGACACTGCTCGTTTGGCGGCAATGGTGCCCGCCAGCTCTGCAGCATAGCCCTCGACCGCCGGAAGAATCTGCTTTCTCGCCATATCCACCATGGTGTTGGCCTCAATGATAACCGTCTTGCAGTAATTCTCCAGCATGATCTCACATCGGCTCTCCAGCTCCGCCTGGGAAAAGACCTTGTGGCTGGTAAGCATCCGCACATTCTTTTCATCCAGCAGATGGGGCATACAATCTGGGGTGGTGGGATAGTTGGACAGGCCCCGGACCTCCACCGCCTCCCGAATCCAGGCATCGTCGTAGCCGTTGCCGTTAAACAGAATGCGCTTGTGGTCCTTGATGGTCTTTTTGATCATTTCATGCAGAGCGGTTTCAAAGTCCTCTGCGTTCTCCAGCCGATCTGCGTAAATCCTCAGCGATTCGGCCACCGCCGCATTCAGCATCATGTTGGCACAGGCGATGGAGTTGGAGGAGCCCAGCATCCGGAACTCAAATTTATTCCCCGTGAAAGCAAAGGGAGACGTCCGGTTCCGGTCCGTGGTGTCCCGGGCAAACCGGGGCAGCACATCCACCCCCAGCTTCATGGTGGTTTTCCGGGTTCCCTCGTAGGGCTGGTCATTCTCAATGGCGCTGAGGATGGCGGACAGCTCATCCCCCAGGAAGATGGATACCACTGCGGGGGGCGCCTCGTTGGCGCCCAGCCGATGGTCGTTGCCCGCCGTGGCCACGCTCAGCCGGAGCAGGTCCTGATAATCGTCCACCGCCTTGATGACCGCGCACAGGAACAGAAGGAACTGGGCGTTTTCATACGGCGTTTCTCCGGGGGACAGCAGGTTCACACCGGTGTCCGTGGCCAGGGACCAGTTATTGTGTTTGCCGGAACCATTGACCCCGGCAAAGGGCTTCTCGTGGAGCAAACACACCAGACCGTGCTTGCCAGCAACCTTCTGCATGATCTCCATGGTCAGCTGGTTGTGGTCCGTGGCAACGTTGGTGGTGGTATAGATGGGCGCCAGCTCGTGCTGGGCGGGAGCAACCTCGTTGTGCTCCGTTTTGGCCAGGATGCCCAGCTTCCACAATTCCTCGTTCAGGTCCGCCATATAGGCCGCCACCCTGGGCTTGATGACACCGAAATAGTGGTCATCCATCTCCTGCCCTTTGGGGGCCTTGGCGCCGAACAGGGTCCGGCCTGTGTAGATCAAATCTTTCCGCTTCTCGTACAGTTCCTTGGGGATCAGGAAATATTCCTGCTCCGGGCCCACGGAGGTGCGGACGCACTTTACATCTGAGTTGCCGAACAGCTTCAGAATCCGCATGGCCTGCCGGTTCAGGGCCTCCATGGACCGCAGCAGCGGGGTCTTCTTGTCCAGCGCCTCTCCGCCGTAGGAGCAGAAAGCCGTGGGAATGCACAGCGTCTTCCCCTTGATAAAGGCATAGGAGGTGGGGTCCCAGGCTGTATAGCCCCGGGCTTCAAAAGTTGCCCGCAGACCGCCGGAGGGGAAGGAACTGGCGTCCGGCTCACCTTTGATCAGTTCCTTGCCGGAGAAGTCCATAATCACGCCCCCATCCGGGGCGGGGGAAATAAAGCTGTCGTGCTTTTCTGCGGTGATGCCGGTCAGCGGCTGAAACCAGTGGGTATAATGGGTTGCTCCGTAGGCCACCGCCCAGTCCTTCATGGCGGCTGCCACCACGTTGGCAACGGACAAATCCAGCTTCGCACCATGGTCAATGGTCTTTCTCAGGGATTGGTACACGTCCGCGCTCAGATTGGCTTTCATCACCCGATCATCGAATACCAGACAGCCAAAGTAGTCCGAAACAGTTGCCATAACCATCGCTCCTTCTCTGAAAAAACAAAATAAAGCAGGCAAAGGCGCCTTCGAGCCCTGTGCTCAAAGACGCCTTTGCCTTATGCCACGCATTCTACACCAGCTTTTTCCATTTGTCAACACCCTGCACAAAAAAATATTTTACCTTTGGATACATTGACAAATTCCCTTTCATTCGCTATACTATTCTTGTGAGCAAAGACGTTCACACCCGGGCTTTGCCGGGTGTCTGTCTCTGCTCTTTTCCTTTTGGCGGGGCAGCATTCCCCCTGGCCCGACGACTGGAAGCACAGACAAGCCGCATCTGTCACGGTTCCGCCCGCCGTGCGGAAAGCCGAAAGAAAGCAGGTATCCCTATGAACTATACCCCTCAGGAAGTTATGCAGTACATTCAGGAGGAGGATGTGAAATTCATCCGCCTTGCCTTCTGCGACTGTCTCGGACGGCAGAAGAACATCTCCATCATGCCCCAGGAGCTGGAACGGGCTTTCAAATACGGCATCTCTCTGGATGCCTCCGCCATTGCGGGGTTTGGAGATGAGGCCCGCTCGGATCTGTTCCTTCATCCGGACCCGGCTACCATTATGGTGCTGCCCTGGCGTCCGGAGCATGGCAGAGTGGTGCGGATGTTCTGCACCATTACCTATCCGGACGGTACCCAGTTTCCCCTGGATTCCCGGAGCATTCTCAAGCGCGCCATTCAGGATGCCGCTCAGGCAGGCGTCTCCTTCTCCTTCGGCTCGGAAATGGAATTTTACCTGTTCAAGCTGGACGAGCAGGGAGAGCCCACCAAAACTCCCTATGATCACGCCACCTACATGGATGTGGCTCCGGAGGACAAGTGCGAAAATGTCCGGCGGGAAATCTGCCTGACGCTGGAAAAGATGGGGATTCAGCCGGAATCCTCCCACCACGAGGAAGGTCCCGGACAGAATGAGATTGATTTCCGCTACTCCGATGCCCTCACGGCAGCGGATAACGCCATCACCTTCTGTACCGTGGTAAAAACCATCTCCGCCCGGAATGGCCTGTGGGCAGACTTCTCCCCAAAGCCCCTTCCCGGCGCCCCAGGCAGCGGTTTCCACATCAATATGTCCCTGCGAAACGGCAGCCCGGAGGGAATGCGCCACATGATGGCGGGCATCCTAAACCGTGTTGCCGAAATCACCCTGTTCCTGAATCCCACGGAGCAGTCCTACCGTCGATTGGGCTCCCACAAAGCCCCCAAGTATATCTCCTGGTCCAGCAACAACCGCTCCATGCTGATCCGGATTCCCGCAGCCTCCGGGGAATACCAGCGGATGGAACTGCGCTCTCCGGATTGCAGTGCCAACCCCTATCTTGCCTTTGCCCTGCTGATCTGGGCAGGCCTGGAGGGTGTGCAGGAACAGCTTCTCCTGCCGGACTCTGCCAACGTGAACCTGTTCACTGCCGCCCAGCACGACGTTTCTGCCCTGCAGTCCCTGCCCCTTTCCCTGGCTGCAGCCAGACGCTGCGCCCAGGACAGCGCTTTTCTGCAGAAGCATCTGCCCCAGCCTCTGCTGGACTTTTTCCTCTCAAAATAACCCCGATTCCGACCCAGAAAGGAGGGAGCATTGTGGTACTGCAGGAGCAAGCCTACAGCGTTCTGATCGTCTCCGCCCCCAAATTTGCCGAAAGCGTCTGTCCCATGCTCCCGGGCTCGGAATACCACCCGGTATGTACCGTGTCCAGCGCCGCAGCAGCCAGGAGGGAGCTGTTAAACCGGTCCTTTGACTTTGTTCTGGTCAGTTCTCCCCTGCCCGACGAGTTCGGAACCCGATTTGCCACGGACGCCGCAGGGCGCTCCGGGTGCGTGGTCCTTCTTCTGGTGCGGGGGGACGTATATGAAGAAGTCACCGCAAAGGTAACCCCCCACGGCGTCTTTACGCTGGCCAAACCCACCCCCACACTGATGCTCCAGCAAAGCCTGCGGTGGATGGCGGCGGCCCGGGAGCGGCTGCGGAACCTGGAGCGGAAGGCCTCCTCCGTGGAGGAAAAAATGGAAGAAATCCGGCTGGTCAACCGCGCCAAATGGCTGCTCATTGAGCAGCTGAAGATGTCGGAAGCCGACGCCCACCGCTATATCGAAAAGCAGGCTATGGACCGATGTGTTTCCCGGCGGGAAATTGCCCTGGGCATCATCAAAACCTATACATGAAAATACCGGCAGCGATTATGGCATCGCTGCCGGTATTCGGTTATTCCTCCGTTCTGCTCCGGTATTCCCGGGGCAGCTCCCCTTCTCCGCCCATCAGCGCGGTCATTTCCTCAATCCGCTCCAGAGGGAAGGGCGGATTGGCCAGAGGCCGCATGGCGATGGACATAAGCTTCATGGGGTTGTCGTCCGCCAGCACCCGATTGGAGGAAAGTTCCCCACATCGGCGGCAGCGGTGGATGATGGCCCATTCGCCTTTTCCCCGGACCCAGACGGCAATGGGCTCCATCAGGCTGCCGCAGTCCGATTCCCGGTCCCCAGGCTCCACATCCACATGGAGGCTGTACAGGCAGTTTGGGCAATGGTTCCGATGATCGCTGCCTGCGCCAAAGGGGACCACCTCTCTGCCGCAGTTTTTACAGGTAAAAACCTCTTCACAGGCGTGTGTTTTGTAATATCCCTTTTCAAACTGCTTGCGCTTGTTTTCCCGATTCATTGTCTGTTCTCCCGTCTTCCTAGATTGAGTCTATTATATCGGGAATCCCGGATCTGTCAATGCTTTTCCCATGGGGAAAGCCTCAGGCATTGGACGCAAGAAATTCCTCTGCATAGTGGACAGCCACAGCACCATCTGCGGCAGCCGTAATAATCTGGCGGACGGTTTTGGTCCGGACATCTCCCACCGCAAATACGCCGGGGATGCTGGTTCTGGTAGACTCGTCCGCCGCGATATAGCCTCCCTCGTCCAAGGTCAGCTGTCCCGCAACCAGACCGGTAACCGGCTTTCTGCCAATGCTTACGAACAAGCCGTCGCAATCCACTGTCTGCTTCTGACCGGTGATCAGGTTCTCCACCGTCACGCCGGACAAGCCCTTTTCCCCGTGGATCTCCACAACCGCACTGTTCCACCAGAATTCCACATTCTCCGCTTTCATCAAAGGCTGATGGTAAATTTTGGTTGCCCGCAGCTGATCTCTGCGATGAACCACAATCACCTTTTTTGCCACCCGGGACAGCAGCAGCGCATCTGCCGCAGCTGTGTTGCCTCCGCCGACCACAACCACAGTTTTGCCCTTATAGAACATTCCATCACAGGCGGCACAATAATGAACACCTTTGCCGGTGAGCTCCCATTCCCGAGGCAGCCCCAGTTCCCTGGGCCCGGCTCCTGTGGCCATTACCACCGTTTTTCCATAAATCTCCCCATCGGAAGTGACAATTTTCTTGGGATTCTCAGAAAGCTCCAAAGAAAGGACCTCTGTCAGCTCGGTTTTGGCGCCGAAGGCTTCCGCCTCCTGACGCATACTCTCACCCAGCATATAGCCATCCGCTCCGGCCTGTACGCCAGGATAGTTGTCAATCTGGGTGGTAAGCGCCATCTGTCCTCCAGGGGACAGTTTTTCCAGAACTATCGTATCCAGTCCCGCCCGGGCGCCGTAGAGCGCGGTGGTGTAGCCGCCGGGTCCGCCTCCCACAATAACCAAGTCATAAATGTGCATACAGCCGCCCCCCTTATCCCAGAATCCCCTGGAGGAACGCATCAATTTTTGCCTTGGAATCCGGGGCAACAAGAGTGCCCAGAATCTTTCCATTCTGATACACAATCAGAGTCGGAATCACATCAATGCCTGCGGATTCCGCAGCGGAAGCTTCCTCATCGATATTCAGCTTTGCAATGGTTACTTTATTCTCCCACTGCTCAGCCACCTTTTCCAGTGCCGGGGCAATCCGGCGGCAGTAGCCGCACCAGGGAGCCCAAAAGTCCACCAGGATCGGAACATCCTTCTGGATTTCCTGCAGGTAAGTCTCTTTCGTCAAATTCTGAATCGTCATGGTTCATGCTCCTTTTTTCTTTTTTGTCAGTATACCCGGAATTGGAGCAAATTTCCGTGATGAAATCACAAAAACACATCCACCGGCGAAGCCGGTGGCAGCCTGTCAAAAACTACCAAAATCCCTCCGTTTATGATACAATGTACGTAAATGGAGGGATTTACTATGGAACAGTGGAGAAAAGATGCCAGAAGGGTACCGGTTATTACAGATTTGGAGACATTGGTTCCCAGGGGACACCTTCTTCGGGAGATAGAAAAGATTATGGACTACGAGTGG
>CALXFW010000166.1 GCA_944387685.1 uncultured Oscillospiraceae bacterium | reverse complement strand
GCACCCTGGTGGGCACCGCATCCCGGGCAGGCATGGTGGATGAGAACGGCAACATGCCCAACATGAAGGAAGCTCTGCTGTCCGATGCCATCGGCACCATTGCCGGTGCCTGCAGCGGTACTTCCACCGTCACCACCTTCGTCGAGTCCGCTTCCGGCGTGGAAGCTGGCGGACGCACCGGTCTGACTGCCTTTGTCACCGGCCTGATGTTCCTGGCCTGCATCTTCATTGCTCCCATTGCCGCCATCATCCCCGCCGCAGCTACTTCCGCTGCCCTGATCTATGTGGGCATCCTGATGCTCCAGGGTCTGAAGAATGTGAACTTCGAGGATATGGATCAGATGGTTCCCGTTGCTCTGATGCTGATCGGTATGCCCATCTCCGGCTCCATCGGTCACGCCATCGGCATTGGGCTGATTTCCTACACCATTATGAAGGTCTTCAGCGGCAAGGCCAAGGATGTTTCCATCCTGACTTATGCCATTTCCGCACTGTTCCTGGTGAAGTTCTTCCTGGCAGTGTAATTTATTACAATCCTTTGGGGAGGGCAAACGCCCTCCCTCAGACTGACGAAAAAACCCTGCGGGTTTTTTCGTCAAACTTTGGCAGTCTGCTGCGCGCATAATTTGTCCCACTTTGGGGGACAAATTCCACACTTGCAGCCTGAGAAGTGTTTTCTGCCAGGTACGCGCCCCGGCAGGAAACAATTTAGACTTTATTTGCCGCCGCGGGCGGCAAACTCTGTGAGACTTTTTGACACCCTCAGCCGCCCCATTCGGGCGGCTGATTCTGCTGCCCGGGGTCTGTCTTCGTCCCGGGAGATTTTTCCGAAATATACGTTCCTTTCTCCGGATTTTCCCCGATTTACAGGATAATTGCTCCGTCTTTTTTTGGTTTTCGCATTTTTCACAAATTTCGCCTGCCTGGTTTGTCTTTTATGTGAAATACTATAAAAAGTTGAAAAAATTGAATTTTCAAGATTGATTTTATAGGACATTTGACATACAATAGGCATCGAACAGGCAGGGATTGCCGCCATAGGAATTGCTGGTCCGAGGTGATGGAGTTTGCTGAATATTGTGCTGGTGGAGCCGGAAATTCCCCAGAACTGCGGCAACATCGCCCGCACCTGCGCCGCCACCGGCTGCCGGCTGCACCTGATCCGTCCCCTGGGCTTTGACATCTCCGAAAGGGCTGTCCGGAGGGCGGGGCTGGATTACTGGCATCTGGTGGAAGTCCTGGACTACGACAATCTGGAGGATTTCTTCTCGAAGAACCAGGTGGGGCAGATGTGGTGTCTGTCCACCAAGGCTCCCCGGAGCTATACCGAGGCAGATTTCCAGGACGGGTGCTACCTGTTTTTCGGGAAGGAAACCAAGGGTCTGCCCGAGCCCTTTCTGGAAGCGCATTCCGACAGCTGCATCCGCATTCCCATGCGCAGCGATGCCCGGAGTCTGAATCTGAGCAACGCCGTGGCTGTCACCGTGTTTGAGGCCCTGCGGCAGCTGTCCTTCCCCGGACTGCAGGACTATGGTAAAATGCGGGGCTGACCTCCGGTGTCCGTGCCGGGATCGTCCCAAAAATAAATGGAGGAGTTACTTATGAACTACAATAAGAAGTCGATTGAAGACATCGAAGTAGCCGGTAAGCGGGTGCTGTGCCGCTGTGACTTCAACGTCCCCACCAAGGCCGGTGTCATCACCTCTGACAAGCGGATTGTGGCCGCTCTGCCCACCATCCAGTATCTGGTCTCCCACAAGGCCAAGGTTATCCTGTGCTCTCACATGGGCAAGCCCAAGGGCGAGTGGAAGCCTGAGCTGAGCCTGAAGGTTGTTGCCAAGCGCCTCAGCGAACTGCTGGGTCAGGAAGTCATCATGGCTGACGACGTGGTGGGCGAGGATGCCAAGGCCAAGGCCGCCGCTCTGCAGGACGGCCAGGTGATGCTGCTGGAGAATACCCGTTACATGAAGGGCGAGACCAAGAACGATCCCGAGCTGAGCAAGGAGCTGGCTTCCATGGCCGACATCTTTGTCAACGACGCCTTCGGTTCCGCTCACCGCGCCCACTCCTCCACCGCCGGTGTGGCTGACTATCTGCCCGCTGTCTGCGGCTATCTGGTGGAGAAGGAAGTCTCCATCATGGGCAAGGCTCTGGCCAACCCCGAGCGTCCCTTCGTTGCCATTCTGGGCGGCGCCAAGATCTCCGACAAGCTGAACGTCATCAACAACCTGCTGGAGAAGGTGGACACCCTGATCATCGGCGGCGGCATGGCTTACACCTTCCTGGCTGCCAAGGGCTACTCCGTGGGCAACTCCCTGCTGGACGAGAGCAAGATCGACTACTGCAAGGACATGATGGTCAAGGCCGAGGCCAAGGGCGTCAAGCTCCTGCTGCCCATCGACACCGTGGTGGCCGACAGCTTCCCCTCCCCCATTGACGGTCCCGTGGACGTGCAGACCGTTGCCGCCGATGCCATGCCCGAGGGCAAGGAAGGCCTGGACATTGGCGAGAAGACCCGCGCGCTCTTCGCCGAGGCTGCCAAGAATGCCAAGACCGTGGTTTGGAACGGCCCCATGGGCGTGTTTGAGAATCCCACCCTGGCCGCCGGCACCATCGCCGTGGCCCAGGCTCTGGCCGAGTCCGATGCCATCACCATCGTTGGCGGCGGTGACAGCGCGGCTGCCTGCGAGCAGCTGGGCTTTGCCGACAAGATCACCCATATCTCCACCGGCGGCGGCGCTTCCCTGGAGTTCCTGGAAGGCCTGGAGCTGCCCGGCATCGCCTGCCTGCAGGACAAGTAATTTAAGCATCCCCCGCAGGGGCAGATCTGTCTGCCCCCGGCAGGGGGTCAGGTCCCCGCGCCGGTCGGGACAGGCCGGCTTTTTCTCTGCCACGGCAGAGCACCGACTTCGTACATTCCATGGAATCCCCCGGGGTTCCGGTGTTGCAATTATAAGGAGAAAAGAAAATGAATCGTAAATACCGTAAGACTGTTATCGCAGGCAACTGGAAGATGAACAAGACTCCCTCCGAGACCAAGGAGTTCATGACCCAGCTCAAGGCCATCATGCCCAAGGGCCGCTGGTGCGACATCGCCCTGTGCGTACCCGCCGTGTGCATCCCCGCCGCCGTCCGCGCCATGCGGGAGACCCGGGTGGGCATCGGCGCCGAGAACTGCAACGCCAATCCCTCCGGCGCCTACACCGGCGAGATTGCCACCAATATGCTCACCGATGCCGGCTGCAAGTACGTCATCATCGGTCACTCCGAGCGTCGGGCCATGGGCGAAACCGATGCCGATGTCAACGCCAAGGTGCTGGCCGCTCTGGAAGCCGGCCTGATTCCCATTATGTGCTGCGGCGAGAGCCTGGAGCAGCGCAACAGCGGCGTCACCGCCGAGTGGATCACCATGCAGATCAAGCTGGGCCTGGCGGGTGTGCCCGAGGATAAGATCCGCAAGGTCATCATCGCTTACGAGCCCATCTGGGCCATCGGCACCGGCCTGACCGCCACTCCCGAGCAGGCTGAGGAGGTCTGCGAGATGATCCGCAGCGTGGTGCGCAAGCTGTACTCCTCCAAGAACGCCCGGGCCATCTCCATCCTGTACGGCGGCTCCATGAACGAGAAGAACGCCTTCGAGCTGCTGGCTCAGCCCGACATCGACGGCGGCCTGATCGGCGGCGCTTCCCTGGTGCCCGAGAAGTTCGTGAAGATCATCGAGGCTGCCAACCAGCCCACTGTGTAATGACCCTTCGTCAGGGAGCAGCCGGTCCGGCTGCTCCCTTTTCTTTGCAACGGGAGGCAAATCCATGAAAACCCTGCTTTTGTCCGCTGAGGCCCCGGAAACGGCGGCCATTGCGGCAGATCTGATTCAAAAAGGGGAGCTTGTGGCAATCCCCACGGAAACGGTCTACGGACTGGGGGCCAATGGTCTGGATGAAGATGCCGTGGCCAGGATTTTCCAGGCCAAGGGCCGTCCCCAGGACAATCCCCTGATTCTGCACATCTGCGGGCCGGAACAGATGGCGCTGTTCTGCCACCACATTCCCCGGCAGGCCTATGACCTGGCGGCCGCCTTCTGGCCCGGTCCCCTGACTCTGGTGCTTCCCGCCCGGGACACCGTTCCCCGGCGGACCACCGGCGGGCTGGACACCGTGGCGGTCCGCTGCCCGGACAACGCCGTGACCCGGGA
>CALXFW010000165.1 GCA_944387685.1 uncultured Oscillospiraceae bacterium | reverse complement strand
GCGTCCAATCTGGAAATCATGCCCATTTCCCGGCAGGGGAGTTACCACGCCCGGGAGGCGGACAGGGATAATCCCTCGGCGACGGCGGTGCGGCAGCGAATGCTGACAGGGCAGCCCTGGCAGGACTTTGTGCCGGAGGCTGCCAGGGCCGTGTTCTCCGGAGCTACACTGCACAGCCTTTCCGCCGGAGAGCGGGCGGTACTGGCTCGCCTGCGGACCATGTGCGAGGCGGAATTTGCGGCATTGCCCTACGGCAGTGAGGGATTGTGGCGGAAGCTGATGCACGCCGCCCGGAGCCAGGCTGCCCTGGAGGAAATTCTTCAGAATGCCAAATCCAAGCGCTATACCCGCAGCCGCCTGGACCGGATGGCGATGTGCGCTTTCCTGGGCATTTCCCAGGTGGACCTGGAACGACCCCAGCCCTATACCCGCATTCTGGCCTTCAATGACCGGGGACGGCAGATTCTCAGCCGGGTCCGGGATGGGGGGATGTTCCGCAACGTCGGGGAAGGGGGGGAGGGCCCTGCCTGGGAGTTGGAGCAGCGGGAGGAGGATCTGTACGGCCTGTTTGCTCTGGGAACGGCGGAGAAACCGGGGGAAGCCCGGCGGCGGAGGATACGCTACATCCGGGATTGCCCTTGACGAAATCCGGGCGCTCTGCTAGAATGAAGGAAAATGAAGCAAAAGGAGAGCTGCATATTTCATGGCGTTTCCCCTTCCTAAGTTAAAATTCGGCAATTGCGCAGCGGCATTTCTGGCCTCCGGGCTCCAGGCTTTTGGTATGTACAACATTCATGCTCTGTCCGGGGTGACGGAGGGCGGGGTGTTCGGCGTGGTGCTGCTGCTGAACCACTGGCTGCACCTGTCCCCGGCGGTGTCCAGCTTTTTCCTGAATGCCGCCTGCTATGCCCTGGGCTGGCGGACCCTGGGAAGGACCTTCATCGCCTATTCCCTGATTGCCTCCTGCGGATATTCCGTGACCTACGGAATCTGCGAACAGTTCCCGCCTCTGTGGCCGCAGATTGCGTCCATGCCCCTGCTGGCGTCCGTTGCCGGGGCTCTGTTCATCGGTTTGGGGGCAGGAGTCTGCGTCCGGGCCGGCGGGGCTACCAGCGGAGATGACGCTCTGTCCATGAGCCTGGCACACCTTACCGGAAAGCCCATTGAGCGGTTCTACCTGGTGTTCGATCTGACGGTTTTGGCCCTGTCGCTGAGTTATATCCCGGTGAGACGGATCGGCTACTCCCTGCTGACGGTTGCCCTGTCCGGACAGCTTATCGGACTGGTGCAGAGAGCCCCGAAAATATCCGGAAAAAACCGGAAAACCTCCCTGAAGCTTCAACCAAAACCGGGAAAGGAAAGACCGGAAGAATTGTGAATAATGTTTGTTGACAATTACCAAAAATAGTGATACCATCTTGTGCAATTCGATATATCGTTTTGCGCAAGGAGGCAAGGTTATGTCCAATCGGTCCATGCGGGATCTGACCACCGGCTCGCCCATGAAGCTGGTGCTGTCATTTATGCTGCCGCTGCTGCTGGGAATGGTGTTCCAGCAGTTTTACAACATGGTGGACACCGTGGTGGTGGGAAAATTCCTGGGGGTGAAGGCCCTGGCAGGCGTGGGTTCCACCGGTTCCATCAACTTTCTGGTGCTGGGGCTGTGCAACGGCATCTGCGCCGGATTCGCTATCCCCGTTGCCCAGAAGTTTGGCCAGCGGGATTTCGACGGCCTGCGGAAATTCGTAGGCAATATGATCTGGCTGAGCCTGTTCTTCGCGGTGGTGATTACCGGAATCACCACGGTCCAGTGCCGGCAGTTCCTGACCTGGATGAACACGCCGGAGGACACCTTTTCCTATGCCTATTCCTATATCTTCCTGATCTTCCTGGGGATTCCGGCCACCATGCTGTATAACCTGCTTTCCGGCATCATCCGCTCCCTGGGGGATTCCCGGACGCCGCTGTACTTCCTGATTTTCTCCAGCCTGCTGAATGTGGCCCTGGACCTGATTTTCATTCTGGTGTTCCATATGGGCGTGGCGGGTGCCGGTTGGGCAACCCTGCTCAGCCAGCTGATTTCCGGACTGCTGTGCCTGGGGTATATGGCCAAGAACTTCCCGGTGCTGAAGCTGGCGAAGGAGGACCTGAAGCTGGACTGGAGCTATGCCCGGCGGCTGTTGGTGATGGGTCTGCCCATGGGAATGCAGTATTCCATCACCGCCATCGGCAGCATCCTGCTCCAGATAGCGGTGAACACCCTGGGCGCCAGTGCCATGGCCGCCATGACCGCAGGGGGAAAGGTGAGTATGTTCGCCGTTTGCCCCTTTGACGCCATCGGTTCCACCGCCGCTACCTTTGCCGGACAGAACATCGGCGCGGGAAAACCGGAGCGGGTGCATCAGGGCGTCCGGGCGGCTTCCATACTGGGTGTCACATATTCCATTGTCATTCTGGGAGTGCTGACCCTGTGGGGCGGAAATCTGACCACCATTTTCCTGGACCCCAGCGAGAATGCGGCGGAGATCGGCACCATCATCCAGCTCAGCCGTCGGTTCCTGATTGCCAACGCCCTGTTCTACATCCCGCTGCTGTATGTGAATCTGCTGCGCTTCACCATTCAGGGCCTGGGCTTCTCCAACCTGGCTGTGGGCGCCGGCGTGTTTGAGATGGTTGCCCGGGGCGTGTTCGGCCTGTGCCTGGTGCCCTTCTTCGGCTTCGGCGCGGTGTGCTTTGCCAACCCGGCGGCCTGGGTTATGGCGGATGTGTTTCTCTTCCCGGCCTACTATGCCTGCCTGAAAAAGCGGGGATATCAGGTCCGCTGTGCGGGGAAGCGAATCCTCCGTCGGGCTTGATTGCTTCAACAATATGCCAGCCCCTTCCGGATTCCGGTCCGGAAGGGGCTGCTTTGCGTAAAAAATCGGGAAAATAGCTAAAAAACCCGGCTCTATTTTTACAGTGGAGAGAAAATCTGCAGGCGGCCTTGCGTGGAGGCGCAATCTCCGATATAATAAGCCCGTAATACCATGCCGGATACAGGCAAAGGAGAAGATTGCTATGGCAGAATTTGTGAAACTGAAACCAGAGGAACTGAAAGCCCTGCGGGAGATCAACCCCCTGCTGATGAGCTACAATGTGGAATTTGCCGAGGTCACCGGCGGCACCTTCTGGAAGGCGTACACGCCGGGGCAGATTGCCGGAACGGAGCCGTTCCATGTGGAGCCTTCCAAGGATGGCATTGCCTCCATGTATAAGGACCTGATGCAGGTATATCCCCCCATCGACCTGTACAACGAGAAGCTGCGCAAGCTGACCCGGGACCTGGGCACCGCCTGGATGCGGGTTTCCGGCACCTGGGCCACCAAGACCTACTACGACTTCGACGGGGAATACGCCGACGGCACCGTGCCGGAAGGGTATCTCAACGTGCTGACCAAGGCGCAGTGGATCGGGGTGCTGGACTTCGTCAAGGCCTGCGGCCTGAAGCTGAAGGTGTCCGTCGCCAACTGCCCCGGCCTGCACAGTGCCCAGGAGCCCTGGCCCTCCCATGAGGCGGAGAAGCTGTTCCGCTTCTCCAAGGAATACGGCGTGCCCATTGAGGCGGCGGAATTTGCCAACGAACCCAACATGATGGAGGACACCGGCTTCCCCCAGGGCTATACAGCGGAGGACTACCGCAGAGACGCGGACCTCTTTGCCTCCTGGCTGAAGGAAAACTATCCGGAGTGCCTGTATGTGGGACCCTCTTCCACCGGAGGAGACAATGTCCGCTTCGGAAAGATGGGAAAGGAAGGCGGCGGCGTGGAGCAGATCGCACGGAAGACCGTGGGCTGTGATGACCTGCTGGGCGGAACCAAGGTGCCGGTGGACGTGTTCAGCTATCACTACTACAACGGTGTGTCCGACCGTCTGGCTTCGGTGATGCCTGCGGGGCACTGGGATGCCAGTGAGGCAAACAGTGAAGAATATCTGGAAACCGCCATGAATTTCTGCCGTACCTACCTGCCCTTCCGGGACAAGTACTGCCCCGGCGGCGAAATCTGGGTGACTGAGTCCGGCGACGCCGGCGGCGGCGGAGACAGCTGGGCCTCCACCTATCTGGATGTGCTGCGTACCCTGAACGAACTGGGAGGCTTCGCAGCCCTGACAAACGGCGTGATTTTCCACAATACGCTGGCTGCCTCGGACTATGGCTTCCTGGAGCGGATTGTGTTCAACCCCCGGCCCAACTACTTTGCAGTGCTGCTGTGGCAGCGGCTGATGGGGCAGACGGTTTACGATGCCGCAGAGCCCATCCGGGAGGGCGCCCATGTGTATGTCCACTCCCGCAAGGACGGCAAGCCGGGCAAGGTTTACCTGATTATCAACAACTCCGACACCGAGACCACCACGGTGGAACTGCCCGGTGCCGCCACGGTTTACAGCCTGAACGGCAAGGGCGGCGACAAGCGGGCCACCGTTATGACCCTGAACGGACGGGATCTGGTGCTGGGAGAGAACTGGGAGCTGCCCGATCTCAGCGGCGAGGCGGTTTCCGGCGGAAAGCTGGACCTGGCGCCTATGAGCTGTACATTCCTGGTTGTATAACCTTTTTGAGCCTCCGGGAAACCGGAGGCTCTGTCAGTCTGGCAAGACGGCGTATCGGTGAAAACCGATACGCCGTCTTGCCTTATTTTGCGGACAAGTCCACTTGCTTTCGGATCAGGGAGTCGGCAGGGACCGGACGGGGAAGCCGCAGGGTAAAGCGCATCTGGGGCTTTTTCGGCTCCTCCAGGGGATTGCCCTCCTGGTCCCACAGTTCGGTGGGGACAATGGGGAAGGGCCGCAGGTCGGGGCCGACCACTTCCAGAGCATCGCCCGCCCGGAACTTGTTGTTCAGACTGCACAGGGCAAGCCCGGTTTCATCACAGGACTCCACCTTGGCGCAGATCTGCCATTGGCGGATGTAGCGGGAGCTTTCCGTGTACTGGCCCGGCTCGCCGAAGTAGAAGCCGGTGGAATAGACCCGGTGGGAAACGTGCTCCACCTCGTCCCGCCACACCGGGTCAAGGGGCCGACCGGCGGCCGCGTCGTCAATGCAGTGGCGGTAGGCCCCGGTGACGATGGCGGCATAGTAGGCGGATTTGGCCCGTCCCTCAATCTTGATGCAGTCCACACCGGCGTCCATCAGCTCACCCAGATGGTCAATCATGCACATATCCCGGGAAGTTAGGATATAGCGCCCTTTTTCGTCCTCAAAAATGGGGAAATATTCCCCGGGCCGCTTTTCCTCCATTAGGGCGTACTGATACCGGCAGGGCTGGGCGCAGGCACCCCGGTTGGAGTCCCGCCCGGTCATATAGTTGCTCAGCAGGCAGCGGCCGGAATAGCTGACGCACATGGCCCCATGACCAAAGGTCTCAATTTCCAGCTCCTTCGGCACGCTCTGCCGGATGCGCCGGATTTCCTCCAGACTCAGTTCCCGGGCCAGAACCACCCGTTTGGCGCCCAGGTCGAACCAGGCAGCGGCGCTGGCATAGTTGGAGACGGACTGCTGGGTGGAAATGTGGAGCTGGCACCGGGGCGCATGGCGCTGGGCCAGCCGGAAGGCGCCCAGGTCGGCAACAATCAGGGCGTCCACCCCGGCATCCTCCAGCAGCTCCAGATAGGGAGGCAGCTGGTCCACTTCCTCATTGCGGGGCATGGTGTTCACGGTGACATGGCACTTGACCCCGTGCTCATGGGCGTACCGGACGGCCAGGGGCAGCTCCTCCGGAGGGAAATTCCCCGCGAAGGAGCGCATTCCAAAGCTGGTACCCGCAAAATACACCGCGTCCGCGCCGTACTGAACGGCCATTTTCAGCCGCTCCATGTCCCCGGCGGGACTCAAAAGCTCCAGCTTTCTCATGATGCCTCCGCAGCATACTGGGCCCGGTAGGCCTCATGCTCCTCATAGGTGGTAGAGAACTGGTGCATTCCGGTGGAGGGATTGAGCACGTAGTAGTAATAGTCGTGAGTTTCCGGATTCAGGGCAGCCTTCAGGCTGGAAAGACCCGGATTGGCAATGGGGGTGGGGGTCAGACCGGTGTGGGTGTAGGTGTTGTAGGGGCTGTCAATCTGGGTGTCGATGGTCTCGTTGTTTCCGCCCTGGGCATAGACGAGAGCGGCGTCGATGTTCAGGTAGGCGGGCGTGTCGCCCCAGCGGAACAGACGGTTGTAGATCACGCCGGCAATTGCGCCTGCCTCGGAGGGCGCAGCGGCTTCTCTCTCAATCAGGGATGCCACGATGACAACTTCCCGCACCGTGTAGCCGCCACCGGTGACATTGGCGTTCAGGGTGTCAATCTGGGCCCGCATTTCGTCATCAAACCGGAATTCGAAGTTGTCCAGCATTTTTTCCAGGGCCTCCCGGGGGGTGGAGTTGCGGTAGAACTGGTAGGTATCCGGGAACAGGAAACCCTCCAGGCAGTACTGGTCGCCCCGATCCACATTCTCCAGGAACCAGTAGTCATCCAATTCGCCGCTGGCGGCGTAGGCGCCGATGTCCACAGCGGTGCAGACCCGGTTTTCCTCCAGCAGCGCGAAAATCTGGCGGCAGGTATAGCCTTCCGGAATGGTCAGCTCCACCACCGAACGGCTGGAACTGGGGGTCATGCCGTTGACCAGGGCGTGGTAGTCGTAGCGGGTGTTCAGGTCATAGATACCGGGCTGAATGTCCTCCTCTGCATCGGAGATGGAGGCATAGAACTGGAACAGGCTCCGGTAGCGGATCAAGCCGTTGCTGTAGAGCTTCTCGACGATGTCATCCATGGTGTCGGACTCATAGATGGTAATGGTGACCACCCGGTCCTCCCGGCCAAAGGCCAGAACATCCGAGGCGCAGACCCACAGCATCCGCCCGGCGGTGACGCCGATGGCCAGAATCAGAGCCAGCCATACAAAGGTCACCAGAATGTTGGGAATGCCCAGCAGGCCTTCCCCCTTTTTCCGTTTTGGGCGGCCCTTTCTGGCGGGACGCTGGCGGGGCTCCGGCTTGGACTCCGGGGCGGGGGCGTTGAGCATGGCGTCAAAATCCTGTCCGTTATCCCGGTATTCCTGGTCGGCGGCATCATCTGCGGGAGCGGCCTCCGGCTCCGGCTCTTCCGTCAGCCCCAGCTCCTTCAGCAGGTCCATGTCAAAGGGCGGCTCCTCTTCGCCGTGGCCCAGCATACCGTGGAAATCCATGGCCTTTTCATCCGGGGTGATTTCCTCTCCCAGGCTGGGTTCCGTCAGAGGCGCTTCTCCCTGGGGAGCCGGGGAGTCTGTCTGGGATGCACCGTCCTCCACGTCGGGAATCCGGCTCATAAAGGGGGCGCCGGGGTCGGAGCCCTCCGGCTCCGCCGCAGACGCCCGTTCTTCAGATGCGGACTCTTCCCTCACCGGCGTTTCAGCGGGGACCGCTTCCACCGGCGCGGCCCCTTCAGCCGCCTGGTCAGCCGGAATATCCGGCTGATCCTCTATGCCGGAATCCTCCGGCAATTTCTCGGAGTCAGGCAGGAAATCCTCCTGCTCCGGGAACTGTTTCTCGTCCATATATGGCTCCTCTCGTTTTATCGGATTACAATCTGCCGGGCTACGGCATCGGCAGCCTCCTGTCCCTTCAGGGCGGCAATCAGCGCCAGGCCAAAGGGAACGGCACATCCGGCGGAAGCGCCGGTAATCAGCTTGTCATCCACCGCAACGGCGGCGGTATCCGTGGCGTTGGGGGTTCCCAGGTCCGGTTCAAACCCGGGGTAGCAGGTGGCGCGCCTGCCCTGGGTGATGCCCAGGTCCGCCAGAACCGTGGGAGCGGCGCAGATGGCGGCGGTGTACTTGCCGTTTTCCCAGGCAAAGCGCACGGCGTCCATGGCGGCCTGACTGGCCCGGATGGAGGCAACTCCCTTCAGCCCGCCGGGCAGAACAATCATGTCCAGCGCCGTCAGGTCCAGCTGTCCCAGCTCCAGGTCGGCCTCCACGCCGATGCCGTGACTGCCGTAAACCACCTTTCCATTGATGCCCACCGTCGCCACGGCGACGCCGGCCCGCCGGAGCAGGTCCAAAGGGGTGATGGCTTCTACTTCCTCAAAACCGGTTCCCAATAATACATAAACCATATTCAATCCTCCAGACAGGCCGCCACATGGCGGTATATTTCTTCGTGGATGTCCTCTATGGAGCGCATCTGACCGTTTCTTACGCAGTCGATCACGGTCCAGCCGTAGAATTTGGCGGCAGCCCGGCCAATTTCCCGGCAGGTGGCCAGGTAGGCGGCATCCTGCTCATGGATGTCCGCGTGGGTATGGGTGGCCGCCTCCCGACGGCGCATCAGCTCTTGGGTAAAGCCTGTGGGAACATCCAGATAGAGCACCAGGTCCGGCCGGGGCAGGCCCAGCTTGTCATATTCGAAGTCGTACAGCCAGGCAAGAAAATCCTGCCGGGTTTTCT